>JASJCD010000058.1 GCA_030066135.1 Desulfobacterales bacterium
AGCTGAAAAACGGCAAGGGCCGGTTTCACCATGGGGTCGAACGGCATCCAATCCAGCAGGCGGGTCACCGCGAAACCCATGACCGCTGAACAGCAGGCCGCCTGGAGAAAAGCCAGCAGGGCCGGTTTTCCACCCAGCGTTCCCGATCTGCGCCGCAGGGCCAGCAGGAGCACCGCCAGATTGACAAGTGCCGCACCAGCGGTTCCCAGCGCGATCCCCTTGTGCCCCAGCAGTTGCATCAGCCCGGCACCGAGCACCAGGTTGACCAGCATGCCCAGGCCGGCGGCTTTCAGCGGTGTACGCGCGTCGTTGAGCGCATAGAAGGCCGTCTGCACGACCCGCATCCCTCCGACAGCCCATAATCCCGTACCGTAACACAGGATTGCTTCCGAGGTCAATCGTGTGGAATTACTACTAAAAGCGCCTCTTTCCATGAGCACCTGGACAATCGGTACGCGCAGGACGACCAGCCCGGTCACCGCCGGCAGGGTCACAAACCAGACCATACGCAGGGTTTCCTGGAAAGCGGTGTTGAAATCCGACCATTCGGATCGGGCAGCCAACCGCGTCAGACTGGGCATGAGGGCGGTGGCGGCTGAAACGGCAAACAGGCCCAACGGAAACTGAATGAGCCGATCGGCAAAAAAAAGCGACGAGATACTGCCCGGCGCCAGGAACGAGGCCAGCATCGTGCCAACCAGAATGTTGAGCTGAAAACTGGCCGTACTCAAGGCCGCCGGAAGGGTCATCCGCACGGCAGCCCCCAGTTCGGCGTGCGGCGGCAGCACGGGACGCCAGAGCGCCAAACCCCGCGACCTGAGGGGGGGGACCTGGATCAGCAGCTGCACCAGTCCAGCGGCCACGACACCCACCGCCAGAAGCCGCACACCCTGGACGGCGGGAAGGCCCCGAAAGGTAATCGCAAGCAGGGCGGCAATTAAAACCAGATTGAGGCCCACGGGTGCCAGGGCGGGGGCGGCAAAATGACCCTGGGCGTTTAAGATGCCGGCGATCATGGCAACCAGTCCGGCAAAGAGGAGATAGGGCCACATGAGCCGCATCAGTTCCAGGGTTAACGCGTAGATCGGACTGCCGACCGCAAAACCCGGGGCCATGGCCCGGACTATCCAGGGGCTGGCGATCAGACCGCAGGCAATCAGCCCGAGCAGCATCAGCGCCAGGACCTGTAGCGTCGAGGTCGCCAGGCGACGCGCGCCGGCCTCACCTTCGCGCTGCCGGCAGGCATTGTAGACCGGGATGAACCCCATGCTGAAAGCGCCTTCCCCGAACAGGCGGCGCACGGCATTGGGGATTCGGAAAGCGGCGATGAAGGCATCGCTGCTCAGACCCGTACCGAACACCCAGGCGATCAGCATGTCGCGGACGTAGCCCAGAACACGGCTCACGAGGGTGATGACGGCCAGGAGCCGGGTGGCCGACGCGGCACGCGCCATTTCATGCAGGGGCTGGATGGATGGTGGTGTGGCCTTCAAGGGATACGGCCCGCCGGCAAAAGAGACGCATAATCTTCTTGACAACTGTTCATATAACCGTTAGTTAACCCAATTCACAATTTTATGTAAAACATATGCAAGGAGAAACATCTTGGCTAACCACAAATCGGCTATCAAAAGGGCACGCCAGAATGAAATCCGCCGGCTGCGCAACCGCGCCGTAAAGACCCGGGTCAAGGGCATTATCAAGGATGTCAATGCGGCCGCTCAGAGCGAAGATAAAGACACCGCGGCGAAATTGAAAACGGCCCAGTCCCAGATCGACAAGGCCGCCAAAAAAGGTGTTCTGCACCGTAAAACCGCCGCCCGCAAAATTTCACGCCTCACCAAATCCGTTCGCCAAGTGCCGGCTTAAGCGCATCGGCGGCTCGGCCGCCGTCGGCACACGACAACGTTCGCATACATCAAGACGCGTGGCTTCCTTCGAGGTCACGCGTTTTTTGCGCCCCGCGCCTGCCCCCAAAAGATTAGAACGCCTGGGTGAAGCGGTAGTGGAATTTTTCGGCAATGCGCCGGGATATGGCCGCCAGGGCATCACGCAGATTGGCCTCCGTGCTCACCTTGTCACCCTCGACGAAATAAACCTCGTCGTCACGCAATTTGTAGTACCAGACCTGCTTCCCCTGGCGGTTTTTAACGAAGAGTTCGATGGTGACATAGACCCTGCGTTCGAGCGAAACGTTGAGGTTCTGGCGTGAAATCGTATCGGCATCGAGATCCCGGATCACACCCTGCACAACCGCATCGGCCCTGTCCGGACCGACCACGGAAACCCGGTCGCCGCGCCCCACTTCGTAGACCAGGTCGTTGGTGAAAAACGACTCGATGCCGATCTGACGGGTCCGGTTCTCAAACGGGGGAATGCTGACGGTATTGATTCCCTCCTGCCCCTCGCGGTAACCGCCAAACCGGTAGTTGCAGGCCGCGAGCACCAGGATCAGGACGAGGGCGGCCCCCATCAGAAGCAGCCGGCGTATGTGCCCATCCGCGTATCGCATCAGACCACGATGTTGACCAGTTTTTCAGGCACCACGATCACCTTGCGTACCGTCTTGCCATCAATAAATTTCTGCGCGCGCTCATCGCCCAGCGCCAGCTTCTCGATCTCTTCGCGGGATGTTCCGGCAGCCACGGCCAGCCGGCTGCGCAGTTTGCCGTTGACCTGAATGACGATGGTCAATTCATCCTGGCTCAGCGCCGCTTCACTGTACTCAGGCCAGTCGGCCTGCAGGATGCTCTCCTCACGCCCCAGGGCATGCCAGATTTCTTCACTGAAATGGGGGACGATGGGTGCCAGCAGGAGGATCGTGTTTTCCAGCGCCAGACGGACGACGGCCAGATCCCGATTGGATGGCGTCTGGGGCTCGAAGCCGGTCAGGACATTGATCAGTTCCATAACGGCACTGATGGCCGTGTTGAAGTGATACCGGTCCTCGATGTCGCGCGTCACCTTGGAGATGGTCCGGTGAACCTTTTTATACAGCGTGCGGGTCGGCCCTGAAAGTTCGCTTTCCGCGCCGTCGAAGGCTGCCACGGCTGCCGCGTCTGGCACCCATTTGCGCGCCAGTCGCCAAACCCGGTTCAAAAACCTGTAGCCGCCGTCCACGCCCTGCGCGCTCCATTCCAGATCCCGCTCGGGCGGCGCCGCGAAAAGGCAGAAAAGCCGCGTGGTGTCGGCCCCGTATTGTTCGAGCAGGGTGTTGGGGTCGATGACGTTCCGCTTGGACTTGGACATCTTTTCGACCCGGCCGAACGTTACCGCCTGGCCGCAGTGACGGCAGACGTGTCCATCGCCCTGCGGACGGACGTCTTCGGGGAACAGAAAGCCGTGTTCGGGACAGGCCACCGTTTCCTTGCAGACCATCCCCTGGGTCAGCAGGCGTGTGAACGGCTCCTTGAAGGTGGTCAGGCCGAATCTTTCCAGCACGCGGGTGAAATAGCGCGAGTAGAGCAGGTGCAGCACCGCGTGTTCAACCCCCCCGATATACTGGTCCACCGGCATCCAGTAGGCCACGGCGGCGGGATCGAACATGCCCTCGTCCCAGCGCGGGCTGCAGTAGCGCTCGAAGTACCAGGAGGATTCCACGAAGGTGTCCATCGTATCGGTTTCACGGCGGGCATCGTCACGGCCGCAGAGGGGGCAGTCGGCTCGACGGAAAGCCTCCAGCTCCGGCAGGGGCGACTTGCCGCCTGCAAGCATATCGACGTCTTCGGGCAGGAGAATCGGCAGGTCGGCCTCGGGCACGGGCACGACCCCGCAGGCCTCGCAGTGAATCATGGGAATCGGCGCCCCCCAGTAGCGCTGCCGGGAAATCCCCCAGTCACGCAGCCGGAAGTTGACGGTTTTCTTCCCTTGACCGCGCGCTTCGAGCTGATCGGCGATTTCTTCCATGGCCTCCCGGTTGGGCAGGCCGTCGAATTCACCCGAATTGACCATGACGCCGTCGGCGGTGAAGGCCTCCGTCATGCTATCGGCATCCAGGGGGTCGTTTTCACGGTCGATGACGACCACGATCTCCAGGCCGTATTTGCGGGCAAAGTCGAAGTCGCGCTGATCATGGGCCGGCACCGACATAACCGCGCCGGTGCCGTAGCCCATGAGGGCAAAATTGGCTGTGTAGACCGGCATGCGCCTTCCGTTCACGGGATTGATGCAGAAGGCCCCGGTGAAAACGCCCTCTTTTTCGTACTGCTCCAGACCGCGGTCGGAGCGGTCCTGCAGGGCAATCCGTTCGACAAAGGCGCGCACCTCTTCTTCCTGCGGCGTGCCGGCGGAAAGGGCGCTCACCAGCGGATGCTCGGGCGCCAGGCACATGAAAGTGGCCCCGCAGACGGTATCGTGCCGGGTCGTGAAGACTTTGATGACCTCCTTGCGGCCCGCCACCGGAAAGTCGATTTCGGCCCCGATGCTCTTGCCGATCCAGTTTTTCTGCATGGTCAACACTTTTTCGGGCCAGCCCGGCAGCTGATCGCAGTGCACCAGGAGGTCTTCGGCAAAATCGGATATACGAAAAAACCACTGCCAGAGCTTTTTCTGGCGCACGGCCTGGCCGCAGCGCCAGCACATGCCGGCCTCCACCTGTTCATTGGCCAGCACCGTCTGACAGGGCTCGCACCAGTTCACGAAGGACTCTTTGCGATAGGCCATGCCCTCGGCATGCATCTTCAGAAAAAGCCACTGCTCCCAGCGGTAATACTCCGGCCGGCAGGTGGCAATCTCGCGGTCCCAGTCGTAGGAGAACCCCAGGCGCTTGAGCTGGGCGCGCATGGCGTCGATATTGGCGTAAGTCCAGCGGGCCGGATGGGTATCGTTGGCAATGGCCGCGTTCTCGGCCGGCATGCCGAAGGCGTCCCAGCCCATGGGGTGCAGCACGTTGAAGCCCCGCATGCGCTTGTAGCGCGCCACGACATCACCGATGGTATAATTGCGCACGTGCCCCATGTGGATATTACCCGATGGATAGGGAAACATCTCCAGCAGGTAGTACTTGGGGCGGTCCGGATCTTCGGCGACCTTGAAAAGGTCGATTTCTTCCCAGTGACGCTGCCATTTGGTTTCGATCGCCAGCGGATCGTAGCGCTCTTCCATTTCGCTGTCCTTCCCAGGAAAAATAGCCCGGTCGCGCGGCCGCCGCTGTGGCCGGCGGCAGGGCCGAAACATGAAAGCCTCTCATGCCATAGAAAGCCTTAAATAGCAAGCTGCGCCGGCCTGCTCCGCGGTTTGGCCAACGGCCGCCGAGGTCAACGGCAAAGGCCGCGCAAACGGCGAGGGCATAAAACTGTTTGACTTGAGTTGCGCGATTGCCTATTTATATACGGTTAACCGCAGGCCCGTTGTCGCGGTGCCTGAACCCGGTATGGGGTAAACGGTACACGGACCCGTTCAAATCGGTACGCACAAACCTTTTCCTCCCGTCGTTCCGGAATAGCTGACCCGGACCATCGTTACTCCCCAATTGGCTTTAAGTTAAACGTAAGGAAACGAATCTGTATGAGCAGTAAAATTCTGATCAATGCGGTCGACTCGGAAGAATGCCGGATCGCCAAAGTCAAGGACAGCCAACTGGAAGAATTCCAGATCGAGAGCGCCAGCATCGAGATCACCCAGGGCAATATCTACAAGGCGATCATTACACGCATCGAACCCAGCCTCCAGGCCGTCTTCGTCGATTACGGCGCCGAGCGCAACGGCTTTCTGCAGATCCAGGAAATCCATGCCGACTATTTTCACGACACCAACGGCGCGCCCCAGGATATCAGCCACCTGATAAAGAAAGGCCAGGAAATTCTGGTACAGGTCACCAAAGACCCCTTCATGAGCAAAGGCGCCATGCTCACCACCTTTCTGAGCCTGGCCGGTCGCTATCTGGTTCTGATGCCCGGTAATGAATCCTTCGGTATTTCGCGCAAAATCGAAGACGAGGAGGAGCGCCAGCGCCTAAAAGACATCGTCAACGGACTGAACGTCCCCGAGGGTTTCGGGTTGATCGTGCGCACCATGGGTAAGGGCGCCACCAAAACGGCGCTGTCAAAGGACTTCTCTTATCTGATGCGCCTCTGGAAGAACATCAAGGGCAACGTCATGAAGGTCAAGGCCCCCCACCTGATGAACAAGGAACGCAACCTGGTGGTACGCTCGATCCGCGATTACTTCACGCCCGATGTCTCCGAAATCCTGGTGGACGATACCGCCGTCTATCATGAAATCAAGGATTTCATGAAAATCATCTCGCCCAAGCAGACCAGTATCGTCAAGCAGCATAAGTCCGCCAAGCCGATCTTTACCCGCTTCCAGCTCGAACACCAGATCGCGACGGTCTTTGAAAGCCGGGTGCCGCTCAAATCGGGCGGCTCGATCGTCATCGCCCAGACCGAGGCCCTGGTGGCCATCGATGTCAACTCCGGTAAAGCCACGCAGAAAGGTTCGATCGAGGAAACCGCCTTGCAGACCAATCTGGAAGCGGCCGAGGAGGTCGCCCGCCAATTGCGCCTGCGCGATCTGGGGGGACTCATCGTCGTGGACCTCATCGATATGCGCGACCGTAAAAACCGCGCGGAAGTCGAAAAGGCCATGAAGAACTTTCTCAAAGCCGACAAGGCCCGCACCAAGGTCGGACGGATTTCACGCTTCGGCCTGTTGGAAATGTCGCGCCAGCGGATCCGGCCTTCGATCGAATTCAGCAGCTATCAGCCCTGCCCCCACTGCCGCGGCAAAGGCCATGTGCCTTCGACCGAAACCCTGAGCGCGGCCTTTCTGCGCAAACTGAGCCTGGATACCCTCAAGACCGATGCCGAGGCTGTCCTGGGACGGGTACCGCCGGACGTGGCGGCTTATTTGCTCAACCGCAAGCGCAAGGAGTTGACCGCGCTGGAGGAAAAACGGCACCTGACCATTACGATTGCCGCCGACCCGGATTTGATGCCGGGCGACAGCAAGATCAGCGCCGCGAAAACCGACGCGGTCTGAAAAGGATCGCGCCCGGAACGGCAGTGTTTCCCGGGCCGAGGCGGCATGCCGCCTGGCCGGCGGAGCCGATGGCTTGATACCCAGAGGCGAATGTGCTGCCAGGAGAATCCCCATGGAACCCACATCACCTGTTCGAAAAAAGAGTTCACTGGTTCTTATAGCTCTGGCCGGCTTGATCCTGCTGGTCGTTCTGACCACCTATAAGTTTTTGTCGACACCGGAGCCTCCCCCGACGGCCGAGCGCTCGCCGCAGGCAACACCCCCGCAGACGGACGCGGCCAAACCGGCCGCACCATCCGCCGGGCAGGTGATCGAATACGGCAAGCTGGAATCGGACGATGATCTGAAAGATATGATGGAGGCGCGCAAACAGGCTTTCGACGTCGGAGAAGGTATCGACATCATTGCCAAATCCGATGAAACCCTGCAAATCGGGGAAAACCGGGTGTCCATGAAGGAAATCCAGGATCAGATTCGCCTCCAACTGGGCGAAATCGCAGAGGAAACCCTGGGTCCCGACGGCCAGCCGCTGCCGGCTGCCCCGGAGACCTTCGGCATCCACGTGGTCCAGCCCGGGGACAACATCTGGAACATTCATTTCGCCTTTTTGAAGGATTATTTCGAGCGCCGCGGCGTCGATCTGGCCCGCTCAGCGGACGAACCCAATAGCAAGGGCTACAGCTCGGGGGTGGGCAAACTGCTCAAGTTCTCGGAAAACATGGTTTACATTTACAATGTGAAGGAAAAGGATTTCAGCCAGGACCTGAACCTGATCGAACCTAATTCAAAGATCATCGTCTATAAAATGGATCGGGTCTTCCAGCTCCTGGAACAGCTCGACTACCGCAACATCGACCGCATTCAGTTCGACGGCGACACCCTCTGGGTGACGGCCCAATAGCCCCCCGGGATTTGTCGGCGGGCCATCGCGCCCCCGGGAACGCCTTAAGAAATGTTTGACGTACGGTCATTTTTTACTGTATATGAGCGCCATTTTGCCGAAAGGTGATCCATACGACAGCGACGCGGAAGAGAATGCAACAGCGCAACCATGGCGTCGGGCGGCCATTGACCGATAGGGCCATCGAGATCCGCGCGCGGTTGATGCGCAAGCAAGGACCTAAGGAGGTTACATTTTGACTGGAATCGCATATGCAATGGGGCAGGGCGGCGGTGCCGCCGGACAGGGAGCCGGAGGTTTCGGCGGTTTGATTCCCATCATTCTGATGTTTGTCATTTTCTATTTTCTGCTCATCCGCCCCCAGCAGAAGCGCAACAAAGAGCATCAGCAGATGATCGGCAGCTTGAAAAAAGGTGATCGGATCATTACCAACGGTGGAATCTACGGACGGATCACGGGGCTGGACGAAAGCACGCTGACCGTGGAGATTGCCGATCGGGTGCGCGTGAAGGTCGTGCGCGCCAACGTGGCCGGCCTGGCCCAGGCTGCGGCAGCGCCCCCCGCACCCAAAAAAGACAAGAAAGATAAACGCGACGCCGATAAATCCTGACGGCGGGCGCCGAGGCGCGATGTCAATTTTCGGGATCCAAATGGTTAAGCCGCCCGTGGTGGTTTAACCATTTTGCCGTTTGGCAATCTCAGGAAAGGAAGCAAATCTGTGAACAGCATTTCGTGGAAGCCGGTCATTATTGTCGCGGTCTTTTTAACGGCCATCGTCTATGTCCTGCCCACCTTCATCCCCGGCTTTCCGCTCCAGAAAAAGATCAACCTGGGGCTCGATCTGCAGGGGGGGATGCACCTCGTCCTGGAAGTCGAAACCGACAAGGCCGTCGAGGGCACCATCGAGCGCACCGCCCAGGAGCTGAAGGAGCGCTCGCGGAACGCCAAAGTCCGCCGGGCATCCTTCGAAAAGTTGGACGCCCAGCGCATTCAGGTCCGCGTCCAGGGGGCAGACAATATCAAGGCCTTCGAAACCCTTCTGGATGAAGAGTTTCGCAATCTGCGCATTCAGGACCGCTCCCTGGAGGACGATAGCCTGAGCCTGGTGCTCGATTTACCGGATCAGGAAACCGAACGCATCAAGGAACTGGCCGTCGGCCAGGCCCTGGAAACCATCCGCAACCGCATTGACCAGTTTGGCGTGTCCGAACCGGACATCCGCCGCCAGGGCGAACGGCGCCTGTTGATCCAACTGCCCGGCGTCAAGGATACCGAAAGGGCCAAAGAGCTGATCGGTCGTACGGCCCAGCTCGAATTCAAACTGGTGGACGAGCGCCTGCCCGCGCGCACGGCACTCAAGGAGGGCCCGCCGCCAGGCACGGAAATTCTCTACCAGGTAAGCATCGATCCGGACACCCGGCGCAGGATCGAAGAGCCCTTTCTGATCAAAAAACGCACCATGCTCACCGGGGCCTACCTGACCGATGCCCGCGTGCGCTTCGACCAGGATGAACGCAGCTACTACGTGGCCATCGATTTCGACCGCAAGGGGGCCCGCATTTTCGAGCGTGTCACCGGTGAAAACATCCGCAAACGCCTGGCCATCGTGCTGGACGGCAAGGTCCATTCGGCGCCCGTCATCCAGGACCGCATTCCCGGCGGCCAGGCCGTGATCACGGGTAATTTCTCGGCGGAAGAAGCCGAAGACCTGGCCATCGTGCTGCGGGCCGGTGCCCTGCCGGCCCCGGTCGTCATTCTGGAAGAGCGGACGGTGGGACCATCGCTGGGCAAGGACTCCATCGACAAAGGGCTCATTTCCATGATCGTGGGCGGCGTGCTCGTGGTCGTTTTCATGATCATCTATTATAAAGGCGCCGGCTTGCTGGCCGACATCGCCCTGGTGATGAACATCGTCCTCATGGGGGCCGGACTGGCGGCTTTTCAGGCCACCCTGACCCTTCCGGGGATTGCCGGCTTCATTCTCACCATCGGCATGGCGGTGGATGCCAACGTTATCATCTTCGAGCGCATCCGCGAGGAACTGCGGATCGGCAAACCGCCGCGCGCCGCGGTCGACGCCGGCTACGACCGCGCCACCCTCACGATTCTGGACGCCAACGTCACCACCCTGATCGCCGCTCTGGTGCTGTTTCAATTTGGCACCGGGCCGGTCAAAGGCTTTGCCGTCACCCTGAGCCTGGGGGTGATTGCCAGCATGTTTACGGCCCTGGTATTCACCCGCACGGTGTTCGAGTTCATGCTCAGCGGCAAAAAGGTGGCCAGAATCAGTATCTGATTTCAAACCGCGCCGGCGAGGCGGGAGGCATGCACGCTGCCGGATAGCATTCAAAGGAATACCCAAGGACACGCGCAATGCAATTTATCAAACCGGACATCAATCTCGAGATCATCGGCCGACGCAAAATTGCTTTCGCCCTTTCCGCCGTCATGATCATCGTCAGCATCGGCGCGCTGGCGGCCAGCGGCGGTCCGCGCTACGGCATCGATTTCGCGGGCGGCACACTGATCCAGGTGCGCTTCGACGCGCCGGTGGAAATCAGCGAGATCAAAAATGGGCTCGATCAGCTGAATATGGGCAGTTATGCGGTGCAGCAGTTCGGCGAAGAGGATGCCCATGAGGTCCTCATCCGAACGGATCAGGCCGGCACGACCGAGCAGGGATTCAACGCCAAGCTGCGCAGCGCCCTGGACGCCGCCAGCGGAGCAGCAGCCGAAATACGGCGGGTGGAGATGGTGGGCCCCCAGGTGGGCAAGGATCTGCGTGAAAAAGCCCTCAAGGCCATGTTCTATGCCCTGCTGTTCATCACGGTCTACATCTCGGGCCGATTTGAAATGAAATGGATGCTGAGCGCTGTTCTGGCGACGGCCCTGATCGGCGCCATCTACGGCCTGAGTCTTTTCCAGGTGAGCATACCCTTTTTGATTGCGGTGGCCCTCATCGTGACCCTGGCCCTGTTCTGGTTTCTCAACCTGCGGTACGCCATGGGGGCAATCGTCGCCCTGATCCACGACGTCACGATCACGGTGGGCCTTTTCGCCCTATTCGACAAGGAATTCACCCTGCCGATCATCGCCGCCCTGCTGACCATTATCGGCTATTCCCTGAACGATACGATCATCGTTTTCGACCGCATCCGTGAGAACCTGAAAAAATACCACAAGAACCCGCTGGCGTTCGTCATCAATCGCAGCATCAACGAGACCCTGAGCCGCACTTTTCTGACCTCGCTGACCACCCTGGTGGTCGTGGTGACGCTCTTTGCTCTGGGCGGCGGCATCATCCATGATTTTGCCTTCGCGCTGATCGTCGGTGTTCTGGTGGGCACCTACTCGTCGGTTTTTGTTGCCAGTCCGATTCTGCTGGCCTGGCAGAAAAGATAAGCGGCCGATCGCACGGCGGTTGTCCGCGCCCCGCAGCGCCCCTGGCGCGCGGGGCGAATTTCAGGCGTTACCCAAATTGGACGCAACCACTGAACATTTGCTGGCCTGGTTCCGGCTACGATCCGTACCCGGGATCGGCAACCTTCTTTTTCGAAGACTGATCCTGCAGTTCGAAACCCCTGAAGCTGTTTTCGAAAGCCATGACGATGCCCTCCTGGCGGTCGAGGGGGTTTCCGGGCGTCTGGCGGCCGCGTTGCGCCGCCCGCACCAGCATCGCGACGCCGCCCGCCGGGAACTGGCCCGGGCCGCACAGCTGGGTATTCGCATCGTGACCCAGTGCGATCCGGCCTATCCGCACCTGCTGCTGCAAATTCCGGATCCACCGCCGTTTCTCTATGTCCGGGGCGATCTGACACGCTGCTGCTGCCCGGTGGCCATCGTCGGATCGCGTCATGCAACGCCTTACGGACGCAAGATCACACGGCGCATCAGTCGTGATCTGGCAGCGCACGACATCACGGTGGTAAGCGGCATGGCGCGCGGCATCGACACGGCCGCCCACGCAGGGATGCTCGAAGCGCAAGGCGTCACGGTGGCGGTGCTGGGCAGTGGGCTGGAATGTGTCTACCCTCGTGAAAACAGCAATCTTTGCGAACACATCGCCGCAACCGGGGCCGTCATATCGGAACTGCCGCTAGACGCCGGGCCGGACGCGCACCATTTTCCCCAGCGCAACCGTATCATCAGCGGGATGTCGCTGGGCACGGTGGTGGTCGAGGCCACCCGCCGCAGCGGGTCGCTGATTACCGCCCGCCTGGCCGCCGAGCAGAACCGCGAGGTGTTCGCCGTGCCGGGCAGCATTGATTCTTTCAAGAGCATCGGCACGCATCGACTGATAAAAAGCGGGGCCAAACTCGTGACCCAGGTCGGTGATATTCTGGAGGAACTGCCGCCCTGGGCCTGGGGCGAAACCGAAGCGCCGAATGCCGCCCCAGACAAGCGCCGTGAGGCTATACCGGATTTAACGGCCGTGGAAAGCGCCGTTTTCGATAGCCTGACGGTTTACCCCGTCCATGTTGACGATCTGACGCGCCAGCTTAAATTGGAGCCTGGGCAGTTGGCCAGCACCCTGCTCGCGCTCGAGTTGAAGGGGCTTGTCCGCCAGGATCCCGGCAAACTGTTCAGTCGCATCGATGAGGGTCAGCATCCGGACTGAAGGTCAGAGGGCGCCGTCGTGACCCGGTGCTGCCGGGGCTGTGGCGCTCAGCTTTAATGCAACTTAACGTACCGGGCCAGATGGTCGATAAAGACCGCGGGGCCCCCGCAGGGAATCCGGCGCCCGGTTTAATTGATCAATGGTACCCAAACAAAGATTGAGGAGTTCCCGTGGCTAAACCGCTTGTCGTGGTGGAATCACCGACCAAAATCAAAACCTTGGAGAAGGTACTGGGCAAGGACTACAAGGTTGCCGCCACAGTCGGTCATATCAAGGATCTGCCCCAGAAGGAAATGGGGGTTGACATCGAAAAGGGCTTCAAGCCCAAGTACCGCACCATCAGCGGCAAACAGAAGGTGATCAAAAATCTGAAGGCCTCCGCCGGCGAGGCCCAGGACATCTATCTGGCCCCTGACCCTGACCGCGAGGGCGAGGCGATTGCCTGGCACACGGCCGAGGTCCTGAAAAAAAAGGGCCGCCGTTTCCACCGGGTGCTGTTTCATGAACTGACCGGCAGCGCCATCAAAGAGGCCATCCAGCACCCCATCGAACTCGACCTCAACAAATACGAAGCCCAGCAGGCCCGCCGCATCCTGGACCGCCTGGTGGGCTACCAGATTTCGCCGCTCCTGTGGCGCAAGGTCAAGGGGGGGTTGAGCGCCGGACGGGTGCAGTCGGTGGCGGTCAAGATCATCTGCGACCGGGAGCGCGCCATCCAGGCCTTTGAGCCCGAGGAATACTGGAGTCTCACAGCCGCGCTCGAAGGCGAACAGCCGCCGCCCTTCAGCGCCAAACTGGTGCGCCAGGCCGGTAAAAAAATCACCATTCCCGACGGCGAAACCGCCCGAAAGATCACGGACCGTCTGAGAACGGCCACCTTCACCGTCAGCCAGGTGGTCAAAAAGACCAAGCGGCGCAATCCCCTGCCCCCTTTCACCACCAGCAAGCTGCAGCAGGAGGCCATTCGCCGCCTGCGGTTTTCAGCCCGCAAGACCATGATGGTGGCCCAGCAGCTTTACGAAGGCATCGAACTGGGTCCCGGCGAGACCGTCGGCCTGATCACCTACATGCGCACCGACTCGACCCGTATTGCCGAAGAGGCCGCGCATGAGGCCCTGGGGTTGATCAAGGAACGCTTCGGCTCGGACTATACCCTGGCCCAACCGCGTTTTTTCAAGAATCGCAAGAAAGCCCAGGATGCCCACGAGGCCATCCGTCCCACTTCCGTGCTGCACACGCCCGAATCCGTCAAAGCGCATCTGACCGGCGATCAGGCTGCCCTCTACACCCTGATTTGGAAGCGTTTCGTGGCCTCGCAGATGCAGCAGGCCCTGATCAACCAGCTCACCCTCACGATCAAGGCCGAAGATTTTATTTTCACCGCCAGCGGCTCGACCGTCAAATTCCCCGGCTTCATGGCGCTTTACACGTCGGCCGAAGAGGAACGCAAAAACCAGAAGGAAAAGAAAAAAGAAGAACTCCCTGATCTGGCCGAGGGTGCCGTGCTCAAGCTGCAGGATCTGGTCCCCAAACAGCACTTTACCGCGCCGCCCCCGCGCTTCTCGGAAGCATCGCTGGTCAAGGAACTGGAGGAGAACGGCATCGGGCGCCCCAGCACGTACGCCTCCATCCTTTCGACCATTCGCGACAAAGGCTACGTCGAGTTGCTCAAGGGCTATTTTCGGCCCAGTGAACTGGGTTTCATCGTCAACGACCTGATCGTTTCCAATTTTCCGGATATCTTCAACGTCGAATTCACGGCCAAGATGGAAGACAACCTGGACCGCATCGAACAGGATGAAGTCGACCTGCTGACCATCCTGGAGCGTTTCTATACGCCCTTCAAAGCCAAGCTGGAAGAAGCCGCCGACGGCATGCTCAGCATCAAGGGCGTGGGCTTTGCAACTGATCTGAAATGTCCCGAGTGCGGCCAGACCCTGCACGTCAAGGTCGGCAAAAACGGCCCCTTTATCGCCTGCAACGGCTACCCGGACTGCAACTATTCGCGGGACTACACCCGGGACGAGAAGGGCCGCATCCAGACCGTCGAGCCCAGCGTCGATACGGACACGGACAAAGCCTGCCCCCAGTGCAGCCGCCCGATGGTGGGCAAACGCGGGCGCTATGGCGAATTTCTGGCCTGCAGCGGGTACCCGGAATGCAAACACACCGAATCGGTGGCCAACGGCGGGGGGCAGTCCACCGGCGTGCCCTGCCCCCAACCCGACTGCGACGGCGAGATGGTGGAGCGCAAGTCCAAACGCGGCAAGATCTTCTACGGTTGCAGCCGCTTTCCCGACTGCACCCAGGCCATGTGGGACCGGCCGGTGGCCCGCGCCTGCCCGGTCTGCAAAGCGCCTTTCATGGTGGAGAAATCGACCAAGCGGGACGGGCAGTTCTACGCCTGTTTGACCGAGGGGTGCGGGCATCGGGAGGCGATGATACCAGACGAAAAAGCCTCGTAGTGCCCGCACAGAGACGGCATATTTCAACGCCATGCAGCGTTCTCGCCTCTTGTCCGTCCTCGACGTAGCTTCAGCTACGCCTGCGGGGGCCAATCGGCTGCGGCCTTGCCTGCCGCCGAAATCTACCATCTCTGAACGGGCACTGGTTCCCCACTATAAATATCTATGGCCACGGGCGGTGTTCTCGCTCTCTGTCGGTCCTCGACGTAGCGTCAGCTACGCCTGCGGGCGCCAGATCACTGCGGCCTTGTTCAGAACCGAAATCTAACGCTTCTGGAGGGTCACTGTCGTATTTCAGTACAACTTTCGAAATCCTGAACGGCGTTCTCGCCTCTTGCCGGTCCTCGACGTAGCTCGGGCTACGCCTGAGGGCGTCAATCGGCTGCGGGTTGGTCCGGAACCCAAATCAACCCCTTGCGCACGCACTCGGGCACCTTACAGGGAGCCAGGCGTCAGCGGTTTGAGACTTCCTTATTCTGACTCCTGACTCCTGACTTCTGAGTTCTGAATTCTGATTTCTCCTTTCCTGTATCCTGACACCTGAAACCAGAAACCTGGCGCCGGCGGTATGCCGCCGCCATTTTTCGAAACCCGATTCCGATAGCGATTCCGATCCCGACGGCGATGTCGAGGAAATGTCTTGACAACTTTGAAGGGGGCTGTTAACTGATTCCAAAATTTAGAAATTTCAAACGCTCATGAAACTTATTGCCCGTATCAACATCCTTGTAGGCCTTATTCTGGTCCTCGGGGTAGATCTCCTTATTCTACCGCGGGGCAAAGGGTTGATACCGGCTTAAACACAGCAATACCGCAAACACCAAATCCGTTATCAGCCCCGTGCTGGTAACGGATTTTTTTTGCCAGGAGAGCCGTCCATGAAAAGTGATCAGGTCAAAGCCGGTATTGAAAGAGCCCCCCACCGTGCGCTGTTCAAGGCCATCGGGTATACCGACCAGGAAATCAAACGCCCCCTGATCGGCATTGCCAACGCCGCCAATCAGGTCATCCCCGGTCACGCCCACCTGGATACGGTGGCGGCGGCCGTCAAAACCGGGGTCTACATGGCCGGGGGCACGCCCATCGATTTCGGCACCATCGGCGTCTGCGACGGCATCGCCATGAACCACACCGGCATGAAGTACTCCCTGGGCAGCCGCGAACTGATCGCGGACTCCATCGAAGTCATGGCCATCGCCCACGCCTTCGACGCTCTCGTGCTGGTGCCCAACTGCGACAAGATCGTGCCGGGCATGCTCATGGCGGCGGCGCGGCTCGACCTGCCCGCCATCGTGGTCAGCGGCGGGCCCATGCTGGCCGGGGAGCACCCCACCTGTGCGGGGGACAAAGTGGACCTGATCAGTGTTTTCGAAGCGGTCGGCGCCGTCAAGGCCGGCCGCATGTCGGAAGAAGAGCTGACGGCCATCGAAGACGCCGCCTGCCCCACCTGCGGCTCCTGCTCCGGTATGTTTACGGCCAACTCCATGAACTGCCTGGCCGAGGCCATTGGCCTGGCCCTGCCGGGCAATGGCACCATCCCGGCCGTATACGCGGCGCGCACACGCCTGGCCAAACAGGCCGGCATGCGTGCGGTCGAACTGGTTCACGAGGGCCTTACACCGCGTCAGATCCTGACGCCGGCGGCCTTCCGCAATGCCCTGACCGTGGATATGGCCCTGGGCTGCTCCACCAACACCGTTTTGCATTTGACGGCCCTGGCCCACGAAGCCGGCGTTCCCATGGATTTGGACATGATCAATGCCGTGAGTGGGGAAACCCCGCACCTGTGCTCCCTGAGCCCCGGCGGTGCGCATCATATCGAAAACCTGCACCGCGCCGGCGGGATTGCCGGCGTGTTCAAACAGCTCGATACCGGCGGCCTGATCGACAAAACCTGCATCCACGTCGGCGGCGGCACGCTGGCCGACACGATTGCCGCCGCAACGGTTCGCGACGACGAAGTCATCCGGCCGCTTACGCGTCCGCACCACGAAACCGGCGGCCTGGCCGTATTATTCGGCAATCTGGCGCCGGAAGGCTGCGTGGTCAAACAGACCGCCGTACGCGACGAAATGCTGCGCCACAAGGGCCCGGCCCGGGTGTTCGAATCCGAGGAGGACGCCTCCCGGGCCATCCTGGCAGGTGATATCCGACGAGGGGATGTCGTCGTTATCCGCTACGAAGGCCCCATGGGCGGGCCTGGTATGCGCGAGATGCTGGCCCCGACCTCGGCCATCGCCGGCATGGGGCTGGACGCGCATGTCGCCCTGATCACGGACGGCCGCTTTTCCGGCGGGACCCGGGGGGCCGCGATCGGTCATATTTCACCGGAGGCCATGCAGGGGGGGCCGCTGGCGATCGTCGCCGAAGGCGATGTCATCGCCATTGACATTCCGGCCAAAACAATCACTTTGGACCTGCCGGCCGCGGAGATTGAAAGACGTCTTCGGGCCTGGCAGCCGCCCGAACCCAAAATCACGACCGGCTATATGGCCCGCTATGCCCGCCAGGTGGCTTCGGCGGCACAGGGGGCGATTGTTTCTTAATGCCAACCCAATCGAGGAGTGCAACACCATGGAAATGACCGGAGCCCAGATTCTGATGGCCGTCCTGAAAGAAGAAGAGGTCGACACCGTATTCGGTTTCCCGGGGGGCGCCGTCATCGATATCTATGATGAATTGGTGCGCACCGACATCCGGCACATATTGGTGCGCCACGAGCAGGGCGCCGTCCACGCCGCCGACGGATACGCGCGCGCCAGCGGGAAGGCCGGTGTCTGCCTGGTAACCTCCGGTCCCGGTGCGACCAACACGGTTACCGGCATCGCTACGGCCTATATGGACTCCATTCCGATGGTCGTGATCACGGGCCAGGTGCCCACCCATCTGATCGGCAACGATGCCTTCCAGGAAGTCGACATCGTCGGCATCACCCGCCCCTGCACCAAGCACAACTATCTGGTCAAATCCGTGGACGATCTGGCCCGGACCATGCGGGAAGCTTTCTATCTGGCCCGCTCGGGTCGCCCCGGACCGGTCCTGGTGGATATTCCCAAGGATGTGGCCAACCAGAGCGCCAAGTTCAAACCCCAGGAAGACATCAAGATCAAATCCTATCAACCCACCTACCGGCCCAATATGAAACAATTGAAGAAGATCGTGGGGCTGGTTAAAAAAGCGCGCCGCCCGCTGCTGTTTGGCGGCGGCGGGGTGATCCTGTCGGGGGCGGCGGAGGCCTTCACTGCTTTTGCCCGCAAGACCCACATGCCGGTTACCACCACCTTGATGGGACTGGGTGCTTTTCCGGGCTCGGATCCCCTCTGGCTGGGCATGATCGGCATGCACGGCACCTACCGGGCCAACATGTCCACCGGAAACTGCGACCTTCTGATCGCCATCGGTGTGCGTTTCGACGACCGGGTGACCGGCAAGATCGAGACGTTTGCCGGCAACGCCCAGATCGTGCACATCGACATCGACCCGACCTCGATTCGTAAAAACGTGGGGGTCGCCATCCCGGTGGTGGGCGACTGCCTCCAGTCGCTGAATGAACTCAACCGCATGATTACCGAAGACAATCAAAATGCCTTTGAAGAAGATCACCGGGAGTGGCTGGCGCAGATCGAGGAATGGAAAAAACAGCACCGCATGGCCTACGACCAGGGAACGGAAACGATCAAACCGCAGTTTGTCATCGACAAACTCTTCGAAATCACCGAGGGCCGGGCGATTATCACCACGGAGGTGGGCCAGAACCAGATGTGGGCCGCCCAGTACTATCACTTCGACGGTCCCCGCCAGTTCATCACCTCGGGCGGGCTGGGCACCATGGGCTTCGGTCTGCCGGCCGCCATCGGTGCCAAGGCCGCGCAACCCGACCGCATCGTGGTCGACGTGGCCGGCGACGGCAGCATTCAAATGAACATCCAGGAAATGGCCACGGCCATGCAATCCTGTCTGCCCGTCAAAGTGTTGATCCTCAACAACGGCTATCTGGGCATGGTGCGGCAATGGCAGGAGCTGTTCTACGAAAAACGCTATGCCTGCACGACCATGGATCACCAGCCCGATTTCGTCAAGTTGGCCGAGGCTTTCGGGGCCGTAGGCCTGCGCGCCACCCGCCCGGAGGAGGTCATTCCGGTCCTGAAAGAGGGGCTGGCCTGTGAAGTGCCCGTCATCATGGACTTCGTGGTCGAAAAGGAAGAAAGCGTTTACCCCATGGTGCCCGCCGGCGCCAACATAACGGAAATGCTGCTGGTCTAACGGGGAAGACAATGAAAGAAGACAAACACGTCATTACGATGCTGGTGGACAACGAACCCGGGGTCCTCTCTCGCGTGGTGGGCCTTTTCAGCGGCCGCGGGTTTAATATCGAAAGCCTGTGCGTAGCCGAGACCGTGACACCGGGGCTTTCCCGCATTACCATCGTCACCAAGGCCAATCCCCCCGTGGTGGAGCAGATCGAGAAGCAACTCAACAAACTGATCAATGTGGTCAAGGTGCGGGACCTGACCCACCAGGATTCGGTCATGCGGGAGATGGCCCTGATCTGCGTCAAGGCCAGCCCCGAACATCGGGCTGAGATCCTGCGCATCGTCGACATCTTCCGCTGCAAGGTGATCGACGTGGGCCTGGAGCACTACATCATCGAAGTGACCGGCGACGAGGGCAAACTGACCGCCCTGCTCAACCTGCTGCGGCCCATGGGCATCAAAAAAATCGCCCGCACAGGTACGATCGCCTTGATTCGTGAGCCCAAATAGATGCGTGCGGCCGGGCATCCGGCAGGCCGCTGTGATTTACGACAATCAAACTATTTAATAGATCCAACAACGTGGAGGAGAACCGATGGCCCAGATCGATTTTGGTGGCGTTACCGAGGAAGTCATTACTTCAGAAGAATTCACCCTGGACGAAGCCCGGGCGGTGCTGGCCGAGGA
>JASJCD010000004.1 GCA_030066135.1 Desulfobacterales bacterium
CCTGGAACCAGCGGGCGAACGCGGCCCCGAAACCGCTGGCCGGATAGGCTCTGGCCAGCCGGCGATAGGCATGCGCGTAGTCTGTCTTCTGGAGAACAGCCGCAGCCGTGGCCACGGTCAGCACTGTGTCGTCCGTAAAGCAGGATCGTCGCGTGAACAGGGGGAACGCGGTGCTTTTGATCGGGGCGGCTTCATAGACGGAGCCGATGATGTCACCGGCGACGGCACCAACCATGGTATTGTCTCCCTTTAATGGATTTTCATACGGGTCGCATCATATTCGATTCGATCGGCACAAGAAGATATCGGCATGCTTGAATCACGGGCGTATTTACCTGTAATCAACGGCTTGCAATTATCCCGAACGGTTTAGTCGACCAGGGTCGGCGCCGGAAAGCGCATGCCGGGCGGCCCTTCCCCGGCCATGAGGAGGCATCCGTGCAGATCAACAACGCGGTATACGACCGCAAGGGGCATGCCTGGTGGGACGAAAATGAAGACGGCTCCCTGATTTCGCTGCGGTACCTGAGCAATCCGGTCAAGTTCAGCTATATCCACGCGGTTATTTCGGACCGGTGGCCGACCCGAACGACAAAGCCTAGACTGCTGGATGTGGGCTGCGGCGGTGGCTATCTTTCCGAGGAGCTGGCCCGGCTGGGGCTGTCGGTGACAGGTATCGACCCCTCACCAGCCACCATCGGCGCTGCCCGCGCACATGCCCGGCAGACCGGGCTGGCTATCGATTATCTGGAAGGGCGGGGAGAAGCGCTGCCCTTCGTCTCGGCGCGGTTTGATTTCGTCTGCTGCTGTGATGTGCTGGAGCACGTACCCGATCCTGCTTTGATCGTCGCCGAAATTGCCCGGGTGTTGAAACCGGGCGGTGTTTTCTTTTACGACACCATCAACCGCACCCTTATCAGCCGTCTGGTCATGATCAAGGTCATGCAGGAGTGGAAAAGCACGGCTTTTCTCGAACCCCGTATTCATCTCTGGCGCATGTTCATCAAGCCCCGCGAGCTGATCGCCATGCTGGCGGCCAACGGTTTGGTCAACCAGGACCTCAAGGGACTGGGACCGGGGCCCAATTTCGTCGCGCACTATCTCAACCTGCGCCGGCGGGCCCGGGGTCGTATCGGCTGGGCCGAACTGAGCCACCGCCTGGGCCTGAGAATCAACGCCAACCTGGCCATGACCTATGTGGGCCATGCGCTGAAAACCTGAAATGGCCGGCCTCAGCGCCTGTCCACCGCCAGACGCGGCACGGCCTTTTCCTTTATCGGCCAGTGGACGATGCCCGCCAGGACGGCCAGCACCACACCCAGCCACCAGACAGCGTCGTAAGTGCCGGTACGGTCGTACAGCCAGCCACCCAGCCAGACACCGATAAAACTCCCGATCTGGTGGCCCAGGAAAACGATGCCGTACAACATGGCCATATAGCGTGTTCCAAACATGACGGCCACGAGGCCCGATGTCGGCGGTACGGTGGCCAGCCACAGGAAACCCATGACGGCACTGAAGATCATCACCGATGGCAGTCCTAAAGGCATGATCAGGAACAGGGCGATCGCAAGTGCCCGGCCCAGGTAGATGCCCACCAGCACGTGTCGTTTGGGGCGCCGGCCCGACCAGATTCCGGAAAGATACGCCCCGGCCACATTGCACAGACCGATCACGGCGAGACTCCAGGCCCCGATCCGCGGATCGAAACCGGCATCGGTCAGAAAGGCGGGCATGTGGGCGGTGATGAAGGCCACATGGAAGCCACAGACGAAAAACCCGGCCACCAGAAGACGAAAGGACGCGTGGCCCAGGGCTTCCGCCAGGGCCTCGGGAACGCTCTGGTTTGTTTCCGCGGCTTCCGCCGGTCCGCTGCCGGAGAAGGGGGCCAACGGCAGGGCCAAAAGCGCCATGCCCAGGGCCGAAAAGGCCAGCAGGTTGAGGGCGGTTACCCAGCCGTAATTGCCGATCAGTCCCTGGGCCGCGGGAACGACGGCAAACTGCCCGATGGATCCGGCGGCGGTCCCCAGACCAAGCGCCCATTGACGGCGCTCTGGGCCCACGGCCCGGGCCATGGCAGGCAGGACGATGCCGAAAGAGGTGCCCGCAATCCCCGCCCCCACCAGGATCCCGGCGGAGGCATGCAGCATCCAGGGGCTGTCGATGCCGGACATCAATCCCATACCGAGGGCGTAGAAGACGGCTCCGGCAACGATAACCCGGACATTGCCGAAGCGGTCGGCCAGGGCGCCGGCAAACACGGCGACGATACCCCAGAATAGATTCTGGATGGCCAGGGCCAGGGCGATGGTTTCGCGGCCCCAGCCGTTGGCATCGGTTATGGGCTTGACGAACAGCCCGAAGCTGGATCGATAGCCGAAAGACAACAGCAGCAGCAGGCAGGCCGTGACGATGAGAAAATAGCTGACCCGGTGTGGGGCATGATTGCTGGTCATTGGCATGGGATCCGTCCGGGCCGGCAACGTATCTATCAAATCGATTTACGCCACAGGGTTGCGCCGGGGCATGGCGATCTGCGCATCCCGGGCGGTCGATGATCGACGCTTAAAATTTTCAGGACTCTGCGGAGGACATATTCTGGTCCACGATGTCTTAAGGCCTACCATGGACATTCAGGGCAAGAATGCAATACGATGGTAGATAATGCCACGGGGCCTCTTTTCACTCGGCATTGACACGGTTTCAGATTTGCCGATGTCGGTACCGTTCAAGCGCAGCGGCCAGATGCCCGTGGGAGGATTAGGCCATGACCACGCCAACAAGGTTTGCATTCGAGGGTGACCACCGGTCGGGGGGCCTTCGCTGATGGGCCCGGGTCTGCGGGTGCACGCTATGATCCTGGCAGTGCTGGCCTTGGCCGGGACGGCCGTGTGGCTGATGGAATGGTGGGCGGTGGAAACGCCCGGCGGGTTGTTCAGCCGTTATGCGTTCACCCGGATCACCTGGCTGGCGCTGGGCGTCTACGCCCTGTTTTCGAGTACGGTGATACTGGCGACAGCCGCTCTGGCCGCATGGCGCCGGCGTCCCCTGCGGCCGATCGTGGTGGTGCTCTGCCACGTCGTTCCGGTGGCTCTCGGTGCACTGATGCTTCAGTGGGGGGTGCACGACGGGCTTCAAGGTTTAGGGTCCAAGCCGCCGGTGCTTTCAGCACCGCCCGCCCGCCATCGACCGCTTCCCCGGCGCCCATTGTCCCCACCGATCGCGCCGCGCTTGCCGGATGAGGGTAACCCGATCCGTTCGGCGCCCCTCGATCCGGTTGCACCTGAGTCACAAGTGCCGTCTCCCACCGGCCCTGGTGATAAATAACGGACGATGCACGCCCTGCGGTGGCCAGAATCGTTTTCAATCCGTGAGGACGGCATTTTTAGATGGAAACGGCCCTTTTAACCGACACCCATACCCACATCTGCGACACGGTCTTCGACGCGGATCGCGAGGCGGTGCTGGTGCGGGCGGCGGCGGCCGGGATCGGTGCGGTGATTGCCGTCGGTGAGGATCTCGCGGATGCCAAAAAGAACATCGCTCTGGCCCGGGACTACCCGATCCTGAAGCCCGCGGCCGGCCTGTACCCCACCCATTTGGATCGGGCCGCGGCCGCCGCCATGATGGATTTCATCCGGGCGCACCGGCGCATGCTCGCGGCCATCGGCGAAGTGGGGTTGGACTTCTGGGTGGTCAAGACCAGCGAGGAGCGCAACATCCAACGTGAGATTTTTACGAGCTTCATCGATCTGGCGTTGGAACTGGACCTTCCCCTGAACGTCCACTCGCGTTCCGCCGGACGGCATACGGTGGAACTGCTGCTCACCCACGGGGCCCGACGCGTACAGATGCATGCCTTCGACGGTAAGATCACGGCCGCCCGTCCGGCGCTGGAAGCCGGGTACTATTTTTCAATTCCGCCCTCGATCGTCCGATCCCGCCAGAAACAAAAGCTGGTGCGCCATCTTCCCCTGGAATCCCTGCTGGTCGAAACCGACAGCCCGGTGCTGGGGCCCGATCCCCAGGCGCGCAACGAGCCGGCCAACCTGATGGTGGCCATTGATGCCATCGCCGCAATCAAGGACCTGACACGCGCGGCCGTCAGCGCGGCCGTGGCGGTCAACACCCAAACCCTGTATGGCTTCTAACCGGACATCTCTACGAAATAGTACCCATAGAAAATGCCCCAGGCACTCAGAATCAGGGCGGTGTCATGCGCGCGCACCCGGGCGGGGACAAGTCTTTGGAAGAGGAAGTGCACCCCGGCCGTAACGAGTACGAAGCGGATGCCGCGGGCGGGCACCGACACCAGCATGAAGACGATCCAGCCGATATGGGCGTCGGCCGCCTGGGCGGCGTAGAGTTTGTAGGGTGTGCCGGTGAGGGGGCCCATAAAGATCACGAGGACCCCGTGGTCGGTCAGCTGCGTCGCCACCCGCGCCACCATGGCTGGACTGATGGCCGGGACTTTTTCGATCACGGCGAGAGCCCCCGGCCGATCGTAAACGCCCCAGGCATAGACCAGCGCTCCACCTGCCAGGGCGCCGGCCAGCGCCCACAAGCAGGCCTGCAGACCGGTTTTGAGACGCCGCCGGCCGGCCAGGCTGAGCCAGACGTCGGGAACGACGAAAAACAGGGTCGCCTCCGCCAGTCCCCACAGCCCCGCGGCCAGATTTACGACCACGAGGGGAAGTTGCCTTCCTGCGACAAGGCCGACATGCTGGACTCCAGGCGGTGCATGAAGTCCCGGCGATCTTCCGCACCATATAGCGCTTCGCCCACAAAGACGTCGCAGAAGAACGGCACCAGCAGCTTTTCACCCTTGGGCAGGGCCTTGCCCAGGCCATGCAGCAGCACCGGGGTCACCGGTATCTCGGGAAATCGTGCCGCCAATTTGGCGATGCCGCCCTTGAAAGCGGCGAGTTCTTCAGGCTGGCCGCGGCTGCCTTCGGGGAAGAAAATCAGAACCTGCCCCGCTTCCAGGGCGGCGTAGCAGGGGGCCAGCAGGTCTTCGTCCGGTTTCTCCCGCTGGCGCTTGAGGGGCAGAATGCCGATGATATTCAGGGCCAACCAGGCTTTTTGCGGGGTGGCCAGAAAATAGTCGGCGGCGGCCACGGGTTGGATCCGGGAGAGCAGACCTGCAGGCAGCAGCGTGATGAGGACCATGGTGTCCAAATGGCTGTTGTGGTTGGCCACCACGATGGCCGGGCCCTTGCGGGGCAGGCGTTCGCGGTGGCGCACGTTGAGCCCCAGGACAATTAGGACCACCAGCCGGACGACGATCCGGTAGAAGAGGTAGCGCAGCAGGCGAATGATGAAATCCATGCGCATGGTCAGTAGTAAAGATAGTAGATGAAGTGAAAGAAGAGGGGCGCCGTGTAGGTCAGGCTGTCGATACGGTCCATGATGCCCCCGTGTCCGGGCAGCAGGCGGCCGCTGTCCTTGACGCCGATATCGCGCTTGACGGCCGAAATGGTGACATCGCCGACGAACCCGGCCGTGCTGATGATGATGCCGGCCAGGAAGGCCAGGGGGATGCTGAGCGGTGTGAGCAGGCCGCTCAATACCACAGCCAGGACGGTGGTGGTGCCGACACCGCCCAGGAAGCCTTCCCAGGTCTTGTTGGGGCTGACATTGGGAACGATCTTGCGCCGCCCTATGGATTTACCCCATAGAAACTGAGCCACATCGTTGGACTGGGTTAAAAACACCAGGTAGAGCAGCAGGCCCGGGCCGCCTGCCCCGGATTCACCCGCCGTCGGAAGCACCAGGAGATAGGCCACGTGGCTGATGCTGAACACCAGCGTCATCAAACCCCAATGCAGGGTGCCGGCCGAGCGCAGAAAATCCCGCGTCTCGCCCACGATCACCATGCAAAGCGGCAGGAAGAGAAAAACATAGACCGGAATGAAGACGATAAACAACCCGTACCATTCGATGCCCGCCCAGAAATACTGCAGGGGGATGGCCAGATAAGCCCATAGCAGAACCCGCCGATCGGCACGACGGGTGGGGATGATGGATAAGTACTCTTTAAGGGCCAGGAAACTGACGACAGCGAAGAAAAACAGAGAAACATTGCGACTCAAGGCCATGGCCAGGGTGAAGATCGCAACCATCACCCACCAGGAGCGGATGCGCAGACCGATCTCGGTGAAATCCGTCGCGGGGCGCGTCTTCTTGAGAAAGAGATAAACCACCGTGGCCACGATGAGAATCCCGAACAGACCGCCCAGCGACCAGAGCACCGTGGGGCTGATGTGACCGGTGCTCATGCGACCTCCTCGAGCGCCTGCCGGGCGCGGTTACGAATGGTTATTCCCAGCAGGACCAGCACCCCGGTCAGAACGATGTTGACGAGCAGGTGGATTTTGAACCCCAGACCCAGAAGCAGGCCGATGAGGCCGAAGGTGAAGGCCCGGTCGCTCTTGCCCATGGGGCCGTCGTAGCGGCGCTGGGCCCCGATCTGGATGGCCACGACGCCGGTCATTTCACTGATGAGGGCCATCACCACGGCGATCACGACCAGACTGCCACACACGCCGGGAATGAGAGCAAATGGCAGATAGAGGGCGGCATCCGAGATGACATCACCGAGTTCGTTCAGAATAGCGCCTTCGGGGCTTTGCATGGCGTGCTCGCGGGCCAGCATGCCGTCGATGGCATTCAGGGCCATGCGGATAAACAAGACAGCCGGCACCAGCAGCAGGGGCCAGTGCCAGTGATTGGCGGCCCCCAGGGTCGTCAGGAGGCCGGTGGCCAGAGAAAGGGACAGGGCCACGAGCGTGACCTGGTTGGCCGTGATGCCGCGGTTTGCGAGGCGACCGACGATCGGGCGGAGCAGGGCCTGGAAGCGCGGTTTAAGATCATAAATGGTCGGCATGGTCGATATCCTGCTGGGGGTGGTTCGATCGCGAACCGGCGACCGACTGCTTTCGGCATCATTATGGAATAATAGGCCGGAAAGTCAAGGTGATCGCCAGCTTGCAACCGCTTGCCGCCGACAAGAGACCTGTGGCCCCATGCGTTAAGGGAGCATATGGATTGGATGGTCTGCAGCGGGCGCACGGCAACTCGCCCGTCATTCGGGGGAGATGCCGCGCAAACGCTTCCGCCCGCTGCCGAAATGCGCTGTGCGTTAAACCTGAAGGGGGATTACCTGGCCTCGACCGGGTACTTGGCCCGGAACCATTCCCGCCAGCCGCCTTTCAGGGCGTATACATTTTTGTATCCGTCAGCCATCATCGTGCGTGCCAGACCGGCACTAGAAGCTTCGTTGGGTCAGGCGCAGTAGAGGACGTATTTTTTATCTTTGGGATAAGTGCCCTTCCAGTCCGCATACTTGTTCGATTCGACATGGGTGGCACCTTTGATTTTGAACTCCGATGACTTCCAGTCCTTGCCCGCACGGACGTCCAAGATCACCAGATCGGGATCATCGAGCATAGGTTTAAGGTCATCCTTGGTCATCAGTCCTACGCCAGCAACGGCGGAGGATGCCGCCAGCCCCGTCATGATGAGCATGGCGATCAGTAAGCCAAAAAGTGAAAGTCGGGGTATGATCATTGTGATACTCCTTCCTTTGGATGCGACGCCTTGCGGCGACGGCTAAAAGGCCGACGGGCGGCCAATAGTCCTGCAGCGGCCAATGCGGCGGCTATCGTTATCAGAACCAGAATTGCACGTAATAGTAATACGGGGGTTTCGTCGGTCCATACCAGTATAACTCCTGTTGAAACCATGGCCACCAAGAGCGCGAGGTGGACGATACTGCCGGCGGCAGCCCGGAGTGGCACAGGTTCTTGGTCTCGACGGGTTCCGGGGAACAGGGACGGCAGGTGAGACAGCCCGATGCTGGTGATCCAAATGATAAGCCCAGCTCGCAGGGATGTGTCCAGCCAATCCGATCCGGCGAAACCGACCGCCATCAGAAGGCCGGTCACACCCGTCATCGTCACGAGGGGCAGCCATGGCCGGGATGGCGACAGGCCGGCAATGGCCGGCATCAACCCGCGTTCGGCCAAGACGGTCATCATCTGGGCCACGGCCTGAAAGAGGAAATTCACAGCGGCGCAGGCACCGGCGATCACGACGACACCGATGACGAGTCGGCCGCTGGGGCCCATAATGGCCTTGGCTGCCAGGATGTGCGGAATGCTGGTATCTGCCAGCCGCGACGCGCCAACATGGGTGAGGGCGGCCGTGTTCCAGGCCCAAAAAAATAGACCGGCGGAGGCAAGGCCGATGAACACCAGGGTTCTGGCCCGGCGGTGATCGAGACCGGGTGAGGTATAGCGCAGCAGGTCGTAACCGATAAAAGCGACGGCTGCCAATCCGATGGTTTGTAAACCGCTACCGAAAGCCGTCAGGGGTTCATTCGGCGCTGACCCCCCTGCGCCGGCCAGACCGATTACCGTCAGAACGGCAAGACCGGTTAAGGAGGTCAAAAAAAACAGGGATTGAGCCAGCGCCGTTATGCGTCGGCCGGCAAGATTCAGGGCCAGCACGCTGGCCAGAAGCAGGGCGGCAAACCCGAAGTTGGGAAACCAGTAGACGAAGATCTCATTGAAAACGAAACCTGCCGTGACCAGAGTTGCCGTGGCCATAAGGATGGCCACCGCCGGCCGTGCGGCCAGCATTATAATGGATGCGCCCCATGCGCCGAAAGCGCTTCGCAAGTGGCCGACTTCATCCGTCCAGGAACTGGTGACGATATTCAATCCGTGCAGGCCCACAACCGCCGTTAGTAGCCAAAAGATGCGCCCACCGCTGGCGCCAGCGATATTGCCTTGTAATCCCAGGGCTTCGGGTGAAAGCATTATCGCCGTCAACCAAGCCAGGGCAGAAAACTGTTGGAGGCGGTTCGGCATATGGCTAAGTCGTTCGCAGTTGGATTGGCTTACACTTTTTTGAGCCGTCAGTGCTGTGATCATGAAACCGACGCAATTATTCCCGAAAAATCAGACAATGATGTCGATGCGGCGTTTTTTTGTGCCCGATCCCATCATGACTTTGCATTCGACAATGTTGTCATCCTGCAAAACGCCTGGGGCCGGGGGGTGGTCGGTGCTGCAGTCGTAAAATGTCTCCGTTCTCGAACCCGATTGCTTATCATACGTGATCATACGATGGATCCTCCGTGTGGGTTTTGGATAATTACCCTGTCGTAATGATAATGTTTATGCTGGATCCAAATAAGGCAACCGGGGGCTAAGGCAGGAAAGAGTGATAGGAAAAAACCATTATGCGGGTCGAGTCACGTCATGACGGTTGGCATTCAGGCTGACGTCAGCCCCCTGCCATGAGAAGGTCCAGGGCCAGTATCAGGACTAGCAGAACGACCACTGCCAGGATCAGTCGAAAATTCAATGGCGGCTGTACATCCGCAGTGCTCCGGCGCTCCTCGCCGCAGAGGCTTTCTAAAATTTCATCCTTGTCAGGCGACAGCGCTTCGATGGCTGTGCGCAGCATGCGTTCGGATTCCGCCAGATGCGCGAGTTGATCGCCTGTGTCGACCGTCGACCGGGATGGTGTGCCATGCTGGCGAGCAGTGGCAATCGTATTCGACTCCGGTTGGGTCCCATCGGAAGACGAACTCAAAAGGCCTGCAATACGGAATCCCATTGTCCCCTCCTGTGACCTGATCGGCCGCCCCCACTCTATGCGATCCGCGAAACAATTTCCAAAAAGGGCTCCGGGGCGGGATGCGATCAACAAAGCGGCGAAAGGAGGCTCATTTGCGGGGCGCGTCAGCACTGAGGGTCTTGCCGGAACAGGGGGGGAGGCTAGGTTAGCGGTGTGCGGTTTCGCCTCCTGTTTTCTTATTGCGAAACGCAGCCGGCGTCAAGGCGGTAATCCGCCGCCGAATCGACTGAACCCTGAAGCGGTCCCGATATGCGTCGTTCAAAGTTTGCCTGGCGTCCCTTTCAAGGGCATCTTGACGCTCTTGTGAGCAGACGCCTGTCGATTCCGGTCTCAGCTTCCAAGCGCTCCTTGGGGGCGTTGGTCATCGAATCTGTCGGCGGTGTTCTTACAGATGGGTTGGCTTCAAAGCGGGTAAGCCTTTATCGGGATGCGCGATGGCCGCCATCGGCCTTGGCCACAGGGCTGATCCCGGTTTTTTGACAGCTTGGGTACCATGTCGTATTTTTTAAATTATTAAATAATTCCGTCTTCTGCTGCTTTCACTCTGAATGACGCTTCCCTGCTGCTGCTGAATGTCGCTTGTCCGACCAATCGTTCCAGCGCCACCGCAATTACCTTCGTCAACCTTACCGGCCTGAATTTTTCCGTGCGAATCCAATCTGCTGCCACCGTGGACGGGTGTCGGCGCGTGTGATGTCTAGCCCGGAAGGAACCATGAAAGGAGGACCGCAATGGCGATCAAAGTACAGATTACAAGGAACTTCAAACCAGGCACACTCGAGCAAGCCTCCCGGATTTTGATTCGGGCGCGCTACCAGGCCATGGGCATGCCGGGTTATATTGCATCTGAAACCTGGAGCGATCTCAATGATCCACACAAAGTGGTCGTGGTGTCCATGTGGCAGTCGATTGACAACTGGAATCAATGGCAGGACAGCCCGCAACGGGGCGAATTCGTCACCGAGTTGGGGAAAATCATGCTGGGCGGAGAGCACCTGGCATTTTACGCCCTCGGTATAAATCAAACCACCGCTTGACGATCGACGGCGGCAACAATCGGCTTTCGGCGGACCGGGCCGGGCTCAGGCAACCTGGTCCGTCGGCCCATTGTAAACTAGCGCCCGCCATTCCCGGACCTTCCCAACCATCGCGCCACATAGCACCTGGCATCGCTTAAAAAAGGAGCGGTCCCGGTTCAAATCGATTTCCGCACGGGGTCATCATTTTTTTTTCCTGTAAACGCCCTCCGCGAAAAGGATAAGGGCCGTCGTCTGGCAACGGCTTTACCCACATTTATGGATTCCTTTCCTTAGCTGTGGATTTTTCGTCCCGGCGACCATTTTGATTAAGATATTGAATTTTGTTGGGAATATAGTTTTTTTGCGGCCTTGGAATTTTTTTTGCAACGCGGCTTGGGAATAGCTCACCCTGCGGGGGTCAAGAACTTTCATAGAGAGGATGAAACAGTGGTCGAGGAAAGAACGGCATCCGGTTGGAGCGCATCAGAGGGTGAGCGGCAGGAAAGGCGTTCGGGCGGCGACCGTCGTCGTCGTCAGCATTTCCGCCTGCGCTTTCTCCTCTCCGGGGGACGCCGTGTCCTGGGGCGGCGCTATGAGGACCGGCAGCGCATTCTGTTTTTCGACCGCTATCAACAAGTGCAATTCGGCATTATCGCCGGCATTCTGTTTTTCAGTGTGATGGATGCCCTGTTGACCCTCTATTTGCTGGAGCATGGCGCCATCGAGATCAATCCCATTATGGCCTTCTATCTGGATGCCGGTCCCTACACGTTCTTATTCGTTAAATATGGGCTCACGAGCGCCGGCGTGATCATCATACTGCTCCTGCATGGTTTTTTTTTAAAAACCCTTCGCGTCAACGCGGGCGTATTGCTGTATTTTGTTCTGGTCGCCTTCCTGGGTGTTTTTTCTTGGCAGATCTACCTGATCCGCAAAGTGGCCGCCTGATGGATTTGCGCCGGTCTCCTGTGAGAAGCCGCAACCGGCAGCGCTTTCCCCTTGCGGCGGCTTGTGCTACTAAACGCCATCTCAAATAAGTCTTTTGGCCCTCTATCGGTGTTGGGCGCGCGTTTACATCCTCGAAATACTGATGTATTCCTCCGATAGCGACCCACAAGCAATGAATCGTCCGGAGGGAAGTCCTGCGAAACCGGGAAACTCGCGGCCAGCCGTATTTGGAACCAAAATCCTGGTTTTGAGATACCATCAAAGCAGAATACAGGCTGGCACGGCTAAACTTCAAATCCGCACAATAAGGAAATTCAGACCGGATGGTTGAATCCATGTCATTTCAATCCCCGCCCGATTATCACCAGGGACGTATTCTCGGGTCTGCCGATAGCTTCCAGTTCGGCTGCCACTCCGGGGTGGCTTGTTTCACGCGCTGCTGCCGGGACGCGGACATGTATCTCTACCCCTATGATGTGATTCGCATGAAGCGCCACCTGCTTCTGTCGTCCGATGAATTCTTAAACCGGCACACGCTGATCGCCATACGCGACAATCCCTATTTTCCCCACGTGATGTTGAAAATGTCGAACGCCCAGGACAGGGCCTGTGAATTCCTGTCCCCGGCCGGCTGCCGCATCTATCCGGATCGGCCCTATTCCTGCCGGACCTACCCGTTGGAGCGGGCCGTGGCGCGTTCGTCGGGCGGTCGTGATCGGACGGCCTACTATGGCATCGCCCGGCACACTTATTGTCTGGGGCATGCGCAGAAAACAAAGTGGACGGTTGATGCCTGGGCGGCCGATCAGGACCTGGCCGCCTTCGAGGCCATGAATGACCATTGGGTGGATATCGATTCGATTCTGCGCAGTAATCCCTGGGGTCATAAGGGCCTTCAACATCCGGCCCTGCCCATGGTCTTCATGGCCTGCTACAATATGGATAAATTCAGACAGTTTGTCTTCGGAACGTCGTTTTTATCGCGCTTTGCGGTGCCGGCTTCACGCCTCGCGGAAATTAGGGCGTCGGACGAAGCGCTGATGCGCTTCGGGTTTGACTGGGTTCGGCGGATGCTGCGAAATGAAGGTCCGCTCGCATCGCCATCCGGAGCCCCTTCCGCGGACAGCGCTGAACCGACAGTCTGACCGGCGCGATACGCCTGTCGGCCGGTCAATCCAATTCAGTTGTTTATCGCTGACCTTATGCTTCAGGAGATCAGTCATGCCAGCACTCGAAACCGGCGAAAACGCCCCGAACTTCGAAGCCCCGGATCAAGATGGCAACATGGTGCGCTTGAGCGATTTCAAAGGGCGGCCGTTGTTTATCTTTTTCTATCCCAAAGCCAATACCTCCGGGTGAGCGACCCAGGCACAGGCCGTGCGGGACGCACGGCCCCGACTGGAGAAAATGGGTGTGGCGGCCATCGGGGTAAGTCCTGACACGCCGCGCAAACAGAAGAATTTCGACGCCAAGCACACGCTGGGTTTTCCGCTGCTGAGCGATCCCGAGCACCGCATGGCAAAAGCTTACGGGGTGTGGGGGGAAAAGAAAATGTACGGGAAAACCTTCATGGGGATCGTGCGCTCCGCCTTCCTCGTGGATGCTGAAGGACATCTCGCGGCGGTCTGGTACAAGATCAGTCCCAAGAATACGGTGCCCGAACTGTTTAAAGTACTGACTGCTTGACCTCTCCGGGGGGCTTGCCCGATGCGGGCGACGGGACGGGCGGGGCGTTTTCGGCCTAGCGCTTTAATTTGTAGCGGATACGTAGACCCCCTTCGTGATAACTGGTGGATATGATGCGAAATGCTCCGATGGCGCCGGTCGAGGATACATGGGGGCCGATGCACGGGCAGCGGTCGTAGTCGCCAACCGCAACGATGCGGATGCGGTCGCCGGCCGAGGCTGGCAGACGTGAGAGGTTGAAAGTGCGGCTGGCGGCCTCAAGGGAAATGAATTGCGCCCTCACGGGCACATCCGCTTCAATGACGGCGTTTACGGCCGACTCGAGTTCTTCCTCTTCGGTTGCGCTCAGCGGGCGGTCGAAACGATAGTCGCATTTGGATTTTTTCTTTTCGATGTGGGCGCTGAAACAGCGCTCGCATCGGAAAAGGCGGATCATGGCCTGGTTCAGGATGTGCTCGGCCGTGTGCATGCCGGGATCAATGGCTTTCTTCATTCGCTTCTCCGGTCGGCGCTGCGCCAGGCTTCATTTTTGTACTGAGTTGGGAATAATTTCACCAACCATATCCTCCCGGGCGAGAATTACCAGGGATTGCCGTCGCCTGCAAATCGATCCGGGACAAAAGCCGCGCAGATGGCAACCTGGGGCGCGAGAACCTCATTTGCCCCGCTCCTGCCCCGGCAACGGGCGACGGCATCGGTTTGACAGGGGGGCGTAAGCCCTTTATCTTTTAGTTAACATACCGATCGCCAATAGCACGCCACAGTCGATCGCATCAAGCCACCCGAGGACAGGATGATGGAAACACCGCGCAGGATACGCCGTAGGATTGAAAGGCGTTCGGGCATTGACCGTCGCCGCACCAACCCGCGCCGGTATACCGGTGTTGAAAGGCGCATCGATCCCGATTGCCGCAGCAGCCGTGACAGACGTGAAGACAACGGACAGTGGTCCGAACTGCAGATGCCCCATATCCGCTAAGTTTGACCCTTTTGTATGGGTCAATTGAGGGGGATTTGGCCCGGGGCCGTATGCATCCATACCTGACGGCCGATGAGTGGTGACCGTAGTGCACGTTCGTTTAAGCGGAGATGACTGGATCGTATTGGACCCTGACGCTTCATGCCGGAGGAAATCATAATGGATGACAGGATTGCCACCACTAACGGCGATACCCAAAGTATTCGGTTCGATATCCCCGAGAGCTTGCTGTCGAGGGTTCACAGCTACTGCAACAAACGCAATATCACCATCGAGGAATTTATCCGCGACGCGCTGTCTGAGAAACTGGAGATGGCGCATAAAGAGCGTCGACGCAAGCAGCGTGTCTAAATATCGATTCATTCCGCATCACCCCTTCGGATGGTTTCCTATCCCGTCACTACGTTACTACAGCCCGGCGAAATGATGCGCCGCCAAAGTCGCAAACGCCTCGCGGCCCATGCTGGTACCAAGGCCGCCAGAGGGTTACCGCCATGACCGCTCCTGACGTCATCGTGGCCGGCCTGGGGACGGTGGGGGCGGCCACCTGCCTGGCCCTGGCGCGTCAGGGCGTTGCCGTGCAGGGCTTTGACGCGTTTGCCCCGCCCCATTCCAACGGCAGCCACCACGGGCTGTCACGCAGCATCCGGCGGGCCTACCTCGAGGGTACGGTCTATGTTCCCATGGCGCTGCGGGCCTGGGAACAATGGCGCCGTCTGGAGCGGGATACGGGCCTGGAACTGCTGGTCACCTCCGGAAACCTGACCATCGGGCCCGCCGACGGGACGGCGGTATCCGGTTTCCTGGCCAGTGCGCGGGCCCACGACATTCCCCACACCTGCCTCACGGCGGCCGAGGTGCGCCGCCGCTGGCCCCAGCTGGCCGTGCCCTCGGGGCTGGTTGCGGGACTGGAACACGAGGCGGGCATTTTGCACGCGGAGCGCTGCATCGCCGCACTGCTGGACCGGGCGCGCCAAGCCGGTGCCGCCCTGCAGGTCAACGAACGTGTCCGGCACTGGCGGGTCGGCCGCCACAGCATTCGTGTCACGACCGATCGCGGGGTTTATCAGACCGGTCGCTTGCTGCTGGCGGCCGGAGCCCGCAATCCCCGGCTGCTGGGGCATGCGTTCAATCCCCTCTCGGCCAGGCGGGTGGCCGTTCACTGGATCGATCCGCCGCCCGGTGATGACTTCCGGCACGGCGTCCTGCCGGTGAATTTCTGGCAGCTGCCGCCAGACGAGGGGCACGCGGGCGGGGATTGCCGTGAGTTCTACTGCCTGCCGGCGTTTCCCCGCGGTGCCCGGGTGAAGGTCGCCGCCCACAACCACCTTCCGACCTGCGATCCGGACAGCCCCCAGCCTGCGGTTATGGAACACGAAAAAACCGCGCGCAACGTCTTTCTGAAGACCTGCCTGCCCGGTTTGGTGCGACGGCCGTCGAGGACCACCGTCTGCTTCTACACCCAGACGCCCGATGGTGACTTCTGGCTGGGACCCCTTCCGGAGCAGCCGGATGTCCTGGTCTGCGCGCTGGCCGGACACGGCTTCAAGTTCGCACCGGTGCTGGGCGAAGTCCTGGCCGCCCTGCTCACCGATCGTACGCCGGCTTACGATCTCAGCCGCTTTGCGACCAACCGTTTCGATCGGGAGGGCTGAGGCCCGGCCGCGCCTGGAAAGGATCCCACCGCCCATGGAACTTGAACGGCAAACCCGATTCGAACAGCAGGCCCAAATGCTGGCCAATCGGGTGAGAAAACGTTTCCGCCATCTGCACAAGCGCTTCGCCCGCCAGAATATAGAGGTGTTCCGTTTGTATGACTGGGACATCCCGGAGATTCGGGCCGTGGTGGACTGGTATGACGGCCATCTGGTCATCGGGGAATACACCCGCAAGCAGACCGTGCCCGAATGGCTGCCCATCATGGGTCGCGCCGTGGCTGAGGCCTTGGGCGTACCCGAGGACAAGGTGCATCTCAAAGCGCGCCGTGCCGGCCGCCAAGGCGGCCGGCGTTATGAGCGGATCGATCATACGGATTGCAAGATTATCGTTTCCGAGCGGAATCTGCGTTTTTTTGTCAATCCCTTCGATTATGTGGACACGGGGCTTTTTTCCGATCACCGCAACACGCGCCAGATGGTACGCGAAATGGCCGCGGGCTGCGATTTTCTCAATCTTTACTGCTACACGGCCGCATTTACCTGCTATGCCGCCAAGGGCGGGGCCCGCTCAACGCTATCCGTCGACCGGTCGGATTCCGCCATCCGCTGGGCGCGCCAGAACCTGGTACTCAACGAAATTCCGCGGGCCGCCAACGAACTCGTCCAGATGCATGCCTTTGATTTTCTGGCCAAGGCCCGGAAAGCCGGCTTCGCATATGACCTGGCGGTGGTGGATCCCCCGTCCTACTCCACCACCCGGGTGGGGGGCGAACAGTTTGACATCCTCCGTGACCATCCGCGGCTGCTGGAGGCCGTGGTGGCGATTATGCGCCCCGGCGCAAAGGTATTCTTCTCCACCAACCACCAGAATTTCACCCTCCGTCCGGAGGCCCTCAAGATCAAAGCACTGGAAGAGATCACCACGCAAACCATCCCGGAAGACTACGTGCGCAAGCGCACACCCATCCACCGCTGCTGGCAAATAACGATTTAAGGCCGCCATGCCTGTCTAACCCGGATATTTAACGCGTTCGAGATGTTCATTGGCGGCGTTATCAGGGGCTTGCGGTAGCAGGCGTACAGCGGCACCCCTGATGCCTTGCCAATGATCATCTCGGACGCGCCCGCAGGGTGAATTTTCTCTGCGCTCCCGGAAATCGGCGCAGTTTACAAATGGTCACCCGAAAATCACACCGCCAATAGCGCTTATATCATCAATATATTTTCATAAAGTTTATTGTGAAGAAAATTTTCATGAAATATTCGGGCTAACCCGCATCTGGTCGTGGGTGCTCTCAGGTTTGGCGCCGGGGAAAGGGCGATGCGCGCGGCTATCAGGAAATCAGTTTCTGTGTCATCCAGGCAATGGCGGCATAGCGCGCGGCCTTGCCCGCGGCGACCAGAAGGGTAAAACGCCACAGGGGCACCCTCAAAAGTCCGCCCACGAAGCACAGTGGATCGCCCGCGATCGGCAACCAGGCCATCAACAGGGACCAGCTGCCCCAGCGCGCATACCAGCGTCTGGCACGCCGCTGGTCCCGGTCGCTTATCTTAAGCCAGTGCTGCAGGATATAAGGGCCACCCCAGATACCCAGTGCCCAGGTCGTCATGGCGCCCAGGGTATTGCCGAGGGTGGCGGTGCCCACCGCGACGCCGGGATCGACCGCCTTTATCACCAGGGCGGCAAGCAACCATTCGGAGGCGACCGGCAAGACGGTCGCCGCCAGAAAGCTGACGACGAGCAGGGCTGGCAGCCCCCAGTCGATGAGAAGGGATTCCATCTCAGTTGCCGCCCTTGGCCCAGGGCCCTCCTGATGCCGGGTGCTTGAGCCTGATCGTGGGCGCGCCCATCGCCGCTTGAAGGCTGCCAATTGACGGGCGCCGGCGCGATTCCCCTCCGGCGTCACCCGAATGCAGCCGAACTGGCCGGGGCCTATGTTCACGTCGGAGTGTTTGACGCCGATATCGAGACTGCCTGGAAGCGCGTTTCTCCATATCTTGCCGATCGTCATTGGCGGGTCGAAGAATGGCTGAATGCATTGCCCATCACTCAGGCCCAGCTCCAAACCTCAACCCGACGGCAAACGCCAATTACATGCGGGCGCTGGCATCCGGGATTTTCGCGGATTACCATTCCTGGAAATGCAGACCCGGGGCATCCGACGGGGGGCCGTGATCAACATTACTCTGCCTGCGGCCCCGGAAAGCGCACAGGGCGCACCAACCTCAAATCAACTTGAACCGCTCCAGCATGAACGCCAGAAAACCATCGTCGTCGAGTTCTTTGCGCCGCCCGATGAATTCGCCGCTCAAGGGGCCGGCCGTATAGGCGGCCTGCGGTTCTTTGGCGGTCACGGCCTCAATGATCAGTTCGGCGATCAGTTCCGGTCCCGCTGCTTGGCGCGCGGCAAAAATTTCGTCCATGGCGGCGCGGGCCTGCTGATAAAAAGGCTTGTAGTCCCCGGGCGTACGGGCCAAGACATCGCCCGTCATCCGCGTGGCCACTTCGCTGAACTCGGTGGCGATGGCACCCGGCCGGATGGCCACGACCCGGATACCCAGCGGGGCCAGTTCGATGCGCAGGGCATCGGTAATGCCTTCCACGGCGTACTTGGAGGCGGCGTAAACCCCGCTTCCCGGGAAGGGGAATTGGCCCACGATCGAGCTGACGTTGACGATAGTCCCCTGTCGCATCCGGCGCATACCGGGCAGGCAGGCCTGGGTCAGCCGTATCAGCGCGAAGAAATTGACCTCGAAAAGGCGCCGGATGTCTTCCAGCGCCACGTCTTCCACGACGCCCCGCGTGCTGTAGCCCGCGTTGTTGACCAGAACCCCAACCGGCTCTGCGCGGGCGGCGATCATCTCACAGAATTGCGCCACCGCTGCCGGCTGGGAAAGATCCACCGGCCAGGGTTCTATCTGCGGGTGTTGCGCGGCCAATTCATCCAGTCGCGCCATCCGCCGGGCCACGGCCATCACCGTATAGCCCGCCTTTGCCAACCTCACGGCGGTTTCTCGGCCAATGCCGCTGCTCGCACCGGTCACGAGGGCGGTGGCGGGGGGTGTTATCATGCGGACCTCCTTTTTCCGCTGGGCATCCAGTTACGACGCTGGCGCCCGGCGTTATCAGTCGGCGACATAGTAGCCGTATTCACGGGCATTGACATTGTGGCGTTTTTCCCAGGCCAGGGTCGATGAAGGCGTGGGGCCGTAATCGTGACCCGGCCAGACCACGGTCTCATCGGGCAATTCCATCAGACGTCGAATGGAGGCGCCCAGGGTGGGGCGATGGCCGCCGGGCAGATCGGTGCGCCCGCTGTCGCCCACGAACAGCGTGTCGCCCGTGAAAAGATGACCTTCGACATAGAGGCAGATGCCTCCCGGGGTGTGGCCCGGGGTGTGGATCACCTTCAAAGTGATGTCGCCGATGCGGATCCTGTCATTGTCCTGCAGATGGTCATCCGCCTGGGGATAGGTGCCGGCATCTTCGGCATGGATAAGGATGCGGGCCCCGGTTTGTGACTTCAGCGCCGCGTTGCCGGCCGTGTGATCGCCGTGACCATGGGTGTTGACGATGGTCTCGATGACCAGGTTCGCGTGCGCGGCCGCCGCCAGGATCGCAGCCACGTCACCGCTGGGATCGATCACCAGGGCTTTGCGGGTCGCCTGGCATCCGATCAGGTAACAGAAGTTGTCCATGGTGCCGACTTCAAGCTGTTTGATAATCATCGCGCCTCCTCTGGCAGGCCAAACGGATGCATCTTATCGCGGGGGCTTCGTCCGCAGTTCTTGGCGTTACGCCTTCACTTAGAATAATTCGGCGACCGGTGCAACCGGGGCCATGGATTCAGGCCGCACCGGCATCATTCCAGCCGTTTAATAGCGCCGGGACATATTCCCGACGGACCGCCATCCCCTGCGTGCGGGTCTTGCCATCGAAGGTATGGATGCTAAGATGGTCCCAAGCCCAACTCGTTTTGGTGATGATGCGGCCTAAGCATTGAGGTGATCGGCAAGCACCCCATCGCGGTTCCGCCCGGCATCGCGGATCATCCGTAGTGACGGCTTCCGGATACCGATAGCCGGTGAAATGGTATGAAAATTGCTGCACTCTCTGGGCGTACTTCCATTATTGCGAGCCAAGGATACAACCAAATGAAGCATTCAGCGATGAAGCGACTGGCAGGCCTGTTCCTGATGGGTCTCCTCTTGGGGCCGGCAATGCCGCTCTCGGCGGATACATTCCCTGCTTATGAGACCATTCAACCCAATGTATCTTTTTGGACAACTATTTACGCTGAGCATCCCACTACCCGGGCGGTCGTCCATGACAGTGTCAACCTCGGGATCGTCTACGATGTGATCGCGCTTAAACCCGCGAACGTGCACGGGGCGCGAAAAACCAATCGTCAGCGCATGAAACGCGCCCGGGTCAAATACCGGGACATCTTGAAGCGCTTGGCCGCTGATCCTCAAACTAAAAATCGTGAGGCCCGGCGCGTGGCGGCGCTGTTCGGGCCCGGCGCCCGGCCCACTGATTTTCAGCGCGCTGCCGGCCGGGTGCGTTGCCAGATTGGTCAACGGGACCGTTTCCGGGCCGGGCTGATCCGTTCCGGCGCCTATCTGGATGAAATCCGATCCATTCTTAAAGCCTACGGCGTACCCTCAGATCTGGCCTACCTGCCCCACGTGGAGTCATCCTTCAATCCCAAGGCCTACAGCAAGTTCGGGGCGGCCGGCATCTGGCAGTTCACGCGTTCGACCGGCAAGCGCTTCATGACCGTGGGCTACGAAATCGACGAGCGCCGCGATCCCATCCGGGCGACCCATGCCGCCGCCCGGCTTCTCAAGGAAAACTACAATCGGCTGGGCAGCTGGCCGCTGGCCATAACGGCCTATAACCATGGTGCTTCCGGCGTCGCCCGTGCCAAACGCAAATACGGCGACTACCCCACCATCTTCCGCGCCTACCGCAGCCGTACCTTCAAGTTCGCCTCGCGCAATTTTTATTCGGAATTTCTCGCGGCCCGTCAGGTGGCCGCCAACTATGAACAATATTTTGACGCTCTGCCGCTGGATAAGCCCGTGCCGACCCAGACGGTAGCCCTGACGGGCTATGCGCGTTTCGAGGATTTGAGCCAGCATTTCAATGTGCCCCCGAAGGCGCTCAAGGCCCTGAACCCGGCCCTGCGGCCGCCGGTTATCAACGGGCAGAAATATGTTCCCAAGGGCTACCATCTGCGGCTGGTCGCGCCTGCTGACGGCCGCAGCGTCTGGGCCGCCATACCGGAAAGCCTTTACCGTTCGGCCCAGAAACCAAGCCGTTTCTACACGGTTCAGCGCGGTGATACTGCCGGCCGGATTGCCCGCACCCACGGGGTGCGCCTGTCCGACCTGATTGCCGCCAACAACTTGAACCGGCGGGCCACGATCTACCCCCGCCAGACGCTGCGTCTGCCCCTGCCGGATGAAAACGTGGTGGTCAAGCCGCCGCCTTCACCACCGCCGCTACTTGCGGCCCGAACGCCCGCCGCCGCGCCGCCCCCATCCGCCAAGGCGGAAAAACCGGCTCAACGACCGCCATTGAAAGCGAAACCGGGGGAACCCGAGCGTTCACCCGCCGGAACGAAGGAACTGCCCCGCCCGCTGATGGCATCCGTGCTGCCACTGCCGGTTGCGGAACCGGAAGCCGAAAAGCATGACAAGGCAAATATCAAACCGGCGGCAGCCCTGCAGGCCCCCAGCACCGAAATTGTGGCCGCCGATGTACGTTTTGAGCGCACCACCGAAATCAAGGGCCAGACGGTGGGCATCCTGACGGTTGAGGTGGAGGAAACCCTGGGCCATTTTGCCGAATGGGCCGGTGTGCGTACCCAGACCATTCGGCGGCTCAACGGACTGCCCTACGGCCGCACCCTGCACCTGCACCAGAAGGTCAAGATACCGCTTGAGCGTGCCAGCCGGTCGGATTTCGAGGAGCGCCGCTACGAATTTCACAAGCGCCTGCAGGAGGACTTCTTTGCGGTCTACCGGGTCAGCGAGCTGGAGGCCTACCGGGTCAGGCGCGGCGACAGCTACTGGGCGCTTTGCCGGGACAAGTTCGATATTCCGCTGTGGCTTCTGAAGCACTACAATTCCGAGGTCGACCTGGCGGATTTGCGCTACCGGCAAAAGCTGATGATTCCGATGCTCGAGAAGAGCGAGGCCGGTGATCCCGCCACGGTCACACCGGAAGACCCTGAGGCGGGCGCTGAAGGTTAGCTGCCTGCCACCATGGCGTTCAATGACACAAGCCCCCTGCCATATGCGGTCGATCCTGGCCTTGGCAGTCTTTGGCGGCCTGATGCTGGCGGCCCTCGCCGCCACTGCGCAGACCCCGCTGCCAACCCGGTTTTTTTTCAGCGGCGACGGGCATATCAGCCTCGTAAGCCGTAAAAACGGCGCCGTTTTCGAGGGGGCCTATCGTGATGCCGGCGGCCGCTACGACCCCGAGGCGCTCAAAAGGGTCCATCGTGTATTCGGTGCGCCCTACGTGCCCGGCCGCCCCCAGCTCTCCCTGCGGTTGATCGAGTACCTGGACTATCTTGAGGACCGTCTGAAGCCGGGCGCTCGCATCACTATCACCTCGGGCTATCGCAGCCCCGCCTACAACCGTCAAGTTCGCCAGGGCGGCGGCCTGGCCGCCAAGGCCAGCCTCCACCAGTACGGCATGGCAGCCGATCTGGTGATGGCGGGCGTGTCCTCGCGTAAGCTCTGGGATAAGGTCAAGCAGTTGGGTTTCGGCGGCGCCGGCTATTACCAAGGGGAGACCGTTCACATCGACGTGGGGCCGGCGCGGTCCTGGGATCAAAAAACATCGGGGGTGGGTACCGGCATCTCGGACGACAACAAGCTGATCGGCCTGGTGACGGACTACGATATCTACCCGCCGGGGGGCGTGGTGACCATGCGCTTCATCCGCATGACCGCTTTTCCAATAGGCGTTTCGGCCGTTTTTGTGCTCCGGCGCCATGCGGCTACGGGGGCGATTGCAGCGGTGGATACCTTTGAGCCCGTTTTCAATTCGCCCGGCCAGGAGGCATGCCATCAACTGGCCGATATCGAACAGATGGCGTTTATTCGCTGGCAGTTGCCTGGCGGACTGCCGGAGGGGCGCTACGATATCCTGGCTCGCTTCTGCGCCCGCCGCTGGGAGCAGATGCCGGCTGTCGTCCATACGCCGGTTTTCGCGATCGCTAAACCCTGATGATGCTTCCTGCCTACTTGGCCGCCGCCAAGGCTGCACTTGAATTCCCGGTATGGAGACCTCCCTTCGCGTATTCTGGCGCCCTGTTGAAAATTTCTACGCTATCGGCATATAGAAGGCAGGCGCGCAGGATGGGCGGCTGTTAGCCAATCCTTCCCGGGATGGTGGCGACGCGCCTCTTGGGCCGCCTTCAACCAGGGATATTCGGCTGGAAGCCCGAATCGAGCCCCGCGCCGGTGGGGGACGATCAAGTTTATTGTCAGGGGGGCGATAATAGACCCAACGATGATCGAATTCTGTTGAAGCTCGCCTGGGGCCGGGTTTTGAATGCTGTTGCCGACTTGTTCTCGCCGCCCGCCAATTTCTTCTGATTATCGCTTTGAATTCGTTTCGCCGGCGGCCGTCTGGGCCGCCGGGCGTCAGAGGTGGGCTAATGAATGACATCAAAGTTTTCATCACCAGCGAAGGCGAGGCCACTTTTGTTTGTCCGCAATGTGAGCGCTCACGGACGGTGGCGGTCGCCGCTAACGCCAAGCTGTCGCGTGCATCCCGGGTTCGTGTGAAGTGCCCCTGCGGGCATCACTTCCCGGTTACCCTCGAGCGACGGCGGTATTTCCGTAAAAGCGTGAATCTGAGCGGATCCTTTTTCCAGACGGTCAACGGCCGCCATGTGGATCGAGGGGAGATGGCCGTCCGCGACCTTTCCCGAACGGGTCTGCGCATCCGCTTGAACGAGAACCGGCCGTTGCAGGTCGGCGACACGCTCCTGGTGGAATTTCACCTGGACGATCGCCAGCATTCGCTGATTCGCAAAGAGAGCATCGTACGCCGGATCGACGGATTCGACCTGGGCACCGAGTTCACCGCTCCGGAAATAACGGATGCCAATACCCGGGCGATCGGGTTCTATCTTGCCGGTTGAATCAGCCTCCCCGTAGTGCTTCCATCTGGCGCCGGGTCAGCTTGATCATGGCACGGGACAAAGCCGCGGTGTCGTTGAGAATCAGCTGGTAGACCGCGAGGGCCTCCCCCGGTTTGCCCTGCCATTCCAGATTGCGGGCCAGGCAGAAGCGGGTGACGAAATCCTGCGGGCGCGACTGCAAGGCTGCGGTCAGGTATTCGATCGCGGCTTCGGGGTCCCCGGTTTTTTCGTAGTACCGCGACAGTATGATCAGCAGGGCAAAGCGAAGATCCGCATCCCACCGTTCGCCCTCATTGGCCAGCAGCGACAGAATATATTCCGCCGGGGTTTCAGCGGCACCATGCGCCGCCGCCCCGATGCGCTGGACGGCTTCCGGGCCGAGCTTGTCGGCCACCTGCTGGCGGACAAACGCGTCCTGGCGCTGGATATGAAAATTGAGTTCGGCGCGGCAGTCGGCGGCACTTGCGAAAAAATGGGCCCGGACCATGGGCAGCACGATCGAGATTCCCGCCGCCAGCAGCAGCAGTGCCAGTGGATCCACCCGGCCGCTGGTCAGCATATGGTAGACCAGGATGCAGGCGGCCACGATGGCGAGCAGGACCGCACAGGTGATGAACACCGCCTTTTTAAGCGTCATCTTGCGTCTTTCTCCCGGTCGGTGCCCGCAGTGACGGTCTTGATGCGTCGGGCCAAATCCTTGAATCGGCGGGCCTCGCGGTCATGTCCTTGGCGGCTGTAAATCTGTGCTACGCGGGCGTAGTAGAAGGCGGCCTGATCGGGGATCTCGTTTGCCAGGGTCAGGTAGTGATCCATCAGGGCCGCATCATGCGCGCCTTGCTCGAAACACAGCTCGGCATACTCGTGCCGGATCGCGGGATCGCTCCGGCCGCGGCAACTGCGGCCGCTTTCCACGATCTGCCGGTAGAGGGCGGCCGCTTCCTCGGTTGCGTTCATGTCGCGGCAGATGCGGGCCAGACGGTGGGCTATCCGGGGATCCCAACCATAGCTGTCGAGAAAGCGGCGGTAGAGATCCCGGGCGCTCTCGCGCTGGCCGGAACGCTCCAGGGTTTCGCCCCTCAGCGCGGCCGCCGCCAGTGACGCGGACAATTCGGCCGGCAGCGTGTCCAGCAAATCGAGTGCCTGGTCGAAATCCTCCTGATCCCAGTATATTTCACACAAAAGCCGGCAGGCGGGCAGGGCTTCAGGGTGGCGCCGGTGATAGGCCACCAGCAGATCGTGGGCTTCGATCGCGCGATCAAGGTTCAAATAGGCCGTGGCCAGTTCCAGGGGGATGTGACTGTCCGGATGCGGGGCCTCCTTGTAGGCCTTTTCAAGATAGCGGGCGGCCGCTTGGAAGTGCCCCTGATTGAGGGCCACATACCCGCGTCTGAAATCCAGACTGTATTGCTGGTAGGCCTGGCGGACATGATCGGGCAGCGTGTGGCAGAGGGCTGTAAAGTACTCCTCCGCCGAGCCTGCCGCCGGCCCGATATGGACATCGTTCGGCCGATCGGCAATCTGTAGCGGCAGGCTGGTATGGGACGGCTCGCTCGTCTGGGCATCGAGCACGTCAAGCTTGGCTTTCAGTTCGCGCCGGTCAGCTTCTTCGGGGCTGACTTCGATGGCCAGCATCAGCATCTCGCGGGCCTCTTCCCGGAAGCCGCCTTCCAGCAGGTCGTCGGCACTTTGCCGATGCTCACGGGCCAGGGCATTTCGGCATTGGTGGATCTTAGTGCTCAGGCGGTGCATATGTTCGGCCTGCCAACCTGCTTGGCGGGACCGTTTTGTCCGGGCGTCTTCATAGGCGAGTTTGGCTTCGCCCCAGCGCCCGGCGGTCAGCAGCCGGTCGGCCTTCTGTTCGAGCTTCTCAGGGGTCGTGCCGATCAGACGTTCAAGCAGGGACATGGATCTATGCTCCAATGGTTTATTTGGCGCCGATGGGTGCCGGCCGCTTAGGAGCTATCAGGCCCTCCCGGGGATTGCAAGCAGGCAGGCGTTGACCGTCCGGCCGCCGTGGAGGGGATGAACTGGAAATTAATAACTTTAGACTTATGTTAAGAAATAGTTCATAATTATTGAGTATGCACTTTTGGATAATTGGGATCGTTTTTGCGCCCTTTGGCCGTTTGGATACGATCCGCGCACTGCTGGTGTTGGCCTGCAGCGTGATAACCGTGGTTTCGAGCAGGGGCGTTTTTCATCGGGGAGGGAAAAATGGAGGATTTCATGGAAGAGGGGCAACCGATCGAGTTTGTCGTGGGGGAAACGTACGAAAATGAAAAGGGTCTCTTTGAAGTCCTGTCCATTCAGCGTGACGCCATGGTCATCAAGTGGGAAAGCGGCGAATCGATCGAGACCACGGTCAGTTTTCAGCGTCGCATTCAGGAGCGCCGGCGCTGGGAGCGGCAGATGCGAGAAAAAAAGGCAGCCGCTTCGAGCAGCAAGGCACGACGTGCGGCCGGCCGCAAACCGGGCTCGACTTTCGAAGGCTTCCATCCCGAAGATTTCAAAAAGACCATCAGCCGTACGCCCTGGCGCAGCCGCAGCCAGTTCGGCGGAGCCGTAACTTCCCGATTGCAATCCTCGCGCTTGAAGTTCAATTCCTGGGCGGCCAAACGCCGCAACGAGGTGCACTGGGCTGACAGTAATCACTGGAAAACCAAGAGCGTGGATTATCCCGCCAAATTCTTCGCCCGGGCAGATCTGGATACGCTTGCCTGGGGTTTTTATATCGAGCGTCCCGAGACCGGCCGCAATGCTTCTCCGGACTGGCAGACCTTTCTTACCTGGCTGCGCAATGATGACAACGATAACTGGCTGCGTGAGGTTGCCCGCGAGCAGGGACTCGTTGTTTACGACGCCCACCAGCGCAGCTTTGGCGGCCTACTGGAACCGCAGGAAGAACAGTGGCGCGTGAGCAACAGCACGGGTTCTGACGCAGGCGGGCGTCTGGCCGCGATCATCGACAGCTGGCCGTCGGAAACCTGGCTGGATCTGATGATCGCCAAGCGCATATCCAAGGATGAGGCGCTCGAGCGGGGGCAGGAAGTAGCGGCTGACGCGGCCCTGCTTTTCGGTCATCTATTCCCTCTCTATGAAGCGGCCGCTTTCAGCAGCTGAATAAACGGTGGGAACGTATACCATCTGGACCTATGTTTTCACAAACGGATGATCCAGCGTATGCTATAGGACAACAGCAGGGTCATTACCAGACCGCCGCACCAAAGCCCCACGAACCAGCACCATTGCCGCTGTTTTCTAGTAAGCGGTTTCATGTGATGCCTTCCCCCTGAAGATGTAGTAGCAATAAGCTGTATAACCCAACACCACTGGCAGCATTACCGTAATGCCGACCAGCAGAAGGGACTGGGATTCCGGTGCGGCGGCGGCATCACGGAATGTCACGGCAGTGGGTACGATCCAGGGCCAGAGACTGATCCCCAGCCCGAGGTAGCTCAAAAGAAACACCCCGATACTGATGATGAACGGGCGATATTCGTTCCCTCTGTGCAGGTCGCGCCAGATGATGCCGAAGAAGACAGCTGTTAGCAGCGGCACCGGCAGGAGAAAAAAGAAGTTGGGCAGGCTAAACCAGAGTGCTCGTACGTCAGTATTCATTACAGGCATACTGACGCTTACCACGGCGATAAACAGCCCCACGTAGCCGAGGACATAGGACGCAGACTGGCGGGCCCAGCGCTGGGTCTCGCCGTCGGTCTTCATCACCAGCCAGGTACCGCCCAGAAGGGCGTATCCGAATATGAGCGCGACGCCGACCATGACACTGTAGGCGTCTATCCAGTCGAAGGCCCCCCCTGCGAACTGCCGTCCCTCAACGGTAATCCCCTGCACCACGGCACCCAAGATGACGCCCTGCATGAAGGTTGCGGTGAGCGAGCCGAAATGGAAGGCGTAGTCCCATATACGGCGTGATTTCCCGTGGGCCTTGAAACGGAATTCAAAAGCCACGCCCCTGAATATGAGGCCCAGCAGCATGACGATGACGGGAATATACAGCGCCGGCATGAGGATGGCATAGGCCAGCGGAAAGGCCGCAAATAGTCCGCCACCGGCAAGGACCAACCAGGTTTCGTTGCCGTCCCAGAAGGGGGCGATTGAATTCATCATGCGGTCCCGGCATTGGTCAGTGGGGGCGAATGGAAAGAGGATGCCGACGCCCAGGTCAAAACCGTCCAGAATGACGTACAAAATAAGGGCGGTCATGATCAAACCGTACCAGATCAGGGGCAGATCCAAAAAGGCTTCAAAATTAAGCATGACCACCTCCTTCGCCCGCAACCAGTTCGGTGACGATGGGCGGTTTTTGGACACCATGCGCCCCGTAGGCTTCCTCATCTGAAACCGGCCCCTTGTTGATTAAATGAAAAATATAGTAGGTGCCGGCGCCGAAGATGAAAGCGTATGTGATGACGAAGGCGGTCAGCGATATGGCGATGGAGGACGCCGCCACTGGAGAAACCATGTCGCTGGTGCGCAGAATTCCGTAGACGACGTAGGGCTGGCGACCGATTTCGGTGACAAACCAGCCGGCCAATACGGCGATGAAACCCGAGGGCGCCAGCGCCATGCACCAATACTGAAACCAACGGGTGTCGAAGAGCCGCTTCTTGAAGTGCAGGACCAGTGCGATTGCACCGGTCAGGATCATCAACATCCCGATGCCCACCATGATGCGAAAACACCAGAACACCCAGGCCACAGGCGGCCGCTCATCCCGGGGCCATTCCTTTAGTCCCCGTACCTCCCCGTCAAGGTCGTGGGTCAGGATCAGGCTTGTCAGTTTGGGGATTTCGAGTGCCCAGTGGTTGGTTTCGGCCTCCTGATCCGGCCAAGCGAAAAGCGTCATGGGCGCGCCGCGCTGGGTCTCCCACAGTCCCTCCATGGCCGCTACCTTGGCGGGCTGGTGCTCCAGCGTGTTGAGCCCGTGTAGATCACCGATGACCAACTGCGTCGGGGCCACGAAGATCGCCATAATCATGGCCATACCCAACATAATGCGCGCCTGTTTGAGGTGCCGACCGCGCCACAGATAGAACGATGCCACCCCGGCCACAACAAAAGCCGTTGTCAGGTAGGCGGCGATGGTCATATGGGCGAGGCGGTAGGGAAAGGAGGGGTTGAAAATCACGGCCAGCCAGTCGGTGGGGTAGAAAAGGCCATCCTCGCCCACGCGAAAACCCTGGGGGGTCTGCATCCAGCTGTTGGCCGACAAAATCCAGAAGGCCGAAACCAGGGTCCCTACGGCGACGATCACCGTCGAGGCGAAATGCATCCGGGGACTCACACGATTCCAGCCGAAGAGCATGACGCCCAGAAAAGAGGCTTCCAGAAAAAAGGCTGTGAGCACCTCGTAGCCCAAAAGCGGCCCCAGAACGTTACCGGTCCGATCCGCGAACTCAGACCAGTTTGTACCGAACTGAAAACTAAGGACCACCCCCGATACCACCCCCATGCCGAAAGCCACGGCAAAAATTTTGACCCACATGCGGTAGATGTCGGCGTATATCTGGTTGCCCGTCCTGAGCCAGCGCCACTCGAGAACCGCCAGCCAACTGGCCAGGCCGATCGTAAAGGCCGGAAATATAATATGGAAGGAAACGGTGAAAGCGAATTGAATTCGAGCCAGCAAAACAGGATCTAAGTTTTCAAACATACAGCACCATTGGTTAAATGTTGGTCACAATTATTTAGACAAAAATTAGACAAGTTTTCACTTCTCATCCTAAGGATGGGCCGATGCTTGTCAAGCGCATCTCGCCTTTCGCATCGCCGCATGGCTGGGTTCGGGACGGATTCGATTGGCCGTTTTTTCGACGTGGCGATTCCGAAACACGCGAGAGGATTACGGTGGCGTGTTGATCGAAATCCTGATTCCCGCTATAGATCGGCAAGTTTCATTAGATGTAATTGGCATTTACCCGCCCCAACATGGAGAACAAGCACCCATGACCTGTATCGTTCAGAAATATGGCGGTAGTTCGGTCGCTGATGTGGATCGGCTGCGCCGAATTGCCGAGCGGATTGGCGCGGTCAAAAAACAGGCCATCGATGTGGCCGTGGTGGTTTCGGCCATGGGCCAGACCACCGACAAACTGCTCGCCATGGCCCGAGAACTGTCCCCCAAGCCGCCGCGACGCGAAATGGACATGCTCCTTTCCACCGGGGAGCGTGTCACCATGGCGCTTCTGTGTATGGCCTTGAACGCCCAGGGCATCGATGCGGTATCGCTCACCGGGTCCCAGGCCGGGATCATCACCAACCATCGACACAACGATGCCCAGGTTATTGAGGTGCGCCCTTTCAGGGTTCAGGACGAGATGGCCCGCGGCCGGGTGGTCATCATCGGCGGGTTTCAGGGCGTGAGCTATCGGCGGGACATTACCACGCTGGGGCGCGGGGGATCGGATACGTCGGCTGTGGCTTTGGCCGCTGCCCTGGATGCCGATCGCTGCGAGATCTATTCGGATGTCGACGGGGTATACTCCGCCGATCCGGCCGTTGTTGCCGAGGCGCGCCATCTGCCGGAAATCGGGTACCCGGTCATGCAGGAGATGAGCACGGCCGGTGCCAAGGTTTTGAACGCCAGCGCCGTGCAGTTCGCCAAACAAAAACAGATTGCCATCTATGCCCGCAGTTCCTTTGACACCGGGCGTGAAACCGTCGTCCGGCGCCTGTCTCCCGGGGACATCAACGGGGTTCAGGCCGTGGTCCAGGAAGCCCACATCGAGCGCGTTCGTATTGGCGGACCCGATGTGCGCGCGAGATTTGGCCGGGCGCTGCGATTCCTCGAGTCGGAACAGGTGCCGGTCAAGGAGATCGGTCTCATCCAGGATGACGGCGGGGCGACGCCGGCCATGGCCTCATTCGTGGTTTCCGCAGGACAGGTATACGGGTGGGGATCGATACGCGCGGCGCTCAGCCGGGAACTTGACGGCCAGGTCTGTTTTGACGACGGCCTGGCCGCTGTTTCGCTGATCGGCGAAGGGCTCAACCGCGACAATCGGACGCTGCTCGAAACATTGGCCTTGTTGGCGCGGCGAGGGATCGCGGTGGCCGGGGTGACCACGACCTCATTCCGAATATCACTGCTGGTGCCGCGTGAGCGGGTCGATGAAAGCGTTCAGCAGGCCCATTCGTTTTGGGTGGCGGGTGATTCGATGGGTTGAACCGGGCGCGATCTGACTAAATCACCCCGGATCATCGCGGTTTGGATGATCCGGGGCTGGAAATCCATTTACTCGGCGCTGCCGCAGCCGGGTTTGTCGGAATGGCAGCCGCAGCCTGATTTCTCTGTGTGGCCGCCGCAGCCGCCGCCGCAGCCGGCGTGCTGCTGGGTGGCCGTCGGGCTGATGCCCACGACCTCGATCGCAAAGGTCAGGGCCTGTCCGGCCAGCGGGTGATTGAGGTCGACGGTGACCTGCTCATCGTCCACGGTGGCGATTCGGGCGGGGATCTGCTGGCCGTCCGGTGTGGTCAGGGCAATGGCCTGACCCACCTGGGGATCCATGCCTTCTGGCACGTCGGACCGGGCGAAGCTGTGCATTCGCTTGTCGTCCCGCGGACCGTAGGCTTCCTCGGGGGAAAGCGTAAAGGTTTTCTTCTCATTCAGATTCATATCCGCCAGGGCGTCCTCAAACCCCTTTATCAATTGTCCCGCGCCCATCTGAACCTCTAAAGGTGCCCGTCCCTCGCTGCTGTCGAAGACCTTGCCGTTGTCGAGGGTGCCCGTGTAATGAACGCTGATGAAAAGCCCGTTTTCAACTTTCTGCATGTAAGACTCCTATTATGGTTTAAAGATCGTAAAAATATCCATAAATCACCAGAATGCAAGCAAACGATCGAACGCATCGGCAATGAGTCAGCGCTGGTCCAGGGGCTGCTGGGGAACGTTCTGCAGGCGGGCCGTGTCGTAGCCCACGGTGGTCAGAAGATCCAGGATCCGGGCAAAATCCGCTTCAGGGATGGTCGGCGTGCGGGCCATGACCCAGACGTAGTCACGCTTGGAACGGCCGATCACGGTCTGGGTGTAGTCCTGATTCAGAAAAATGATGCGGTATTCGGCCTTGAAGGGCCAGATAAACTGCATGCCCCAGTGCGCATTGCCACTGTCATCACGGATATAGGCCCTGGATGTATAGGTCTTGAGGGGACCGTCAAAGGCCCCTTTGTTGTAAGTAAAGGTGGTGGCCACCGTGCCGTCTGCCTCCAGGCGATAGTTTTCGAGCGCGTTGTAGGCATCCTTTTCGAAGGAAGTGGGAATACTGGCAACGACGTACCAGTCGCCCATGAAGCGTTCGAGGTCGACTGACGGAACCGTGGCGATTGGCGGATGGCTCCGGCATCCGACCATGAAGGCCATGAGGACCAGTATGATGATTGAGCGGGTAGCGGTTTTCATATCGATTTATCTCCATGTGGGCCCCATGCGGCATCCGCCTTATCTGCGACCGCGACGATGCACACGCTACCCTCGTATACGATAACCACCACCGTGAGGTGTGCGGCCTGATCGTCGAGGGCCGCCATGGTGTAGACCTGCCGCGAATTAGATGGTTTTGGCCACCCTGTGGCGACGAGCTCATTTGCGGGCCAACGTTTTGTTGCTTCACATTTTATGCCGCCTTTAAGCCCTGTCAACTGTGATTGGGACGCCAAATTGGCAGTGGGAATAATAGTTCTTGACAGTATTATTCGCATACGTAATATTCGCATGTATTGTAATTGCGAGGTGTCATGATATTTGAACAGCCCGACGAATGCCCATTTTATCTGGTTTCACGCGTGACCCTGCAGGTAACCTCGGCCCTCAAGAAAGGTATGGCGGCCGCCGGGATAGACGCCGTCAAGCCGGCGTATCTGGGTGTGTTGCTCTGCCTGTGGGCTGAAGATGGTCGCAAAACCGTGGAACTGGCCCGCTGTGCCCGGCTCGAACCATCCTCCCTGACGGGCCTGCTCGACCGCATGGAGCGCGACGGCCTGATCTTCCGGGCTCCGGATCCCCGCGATCGGCGGGCCCACAGGATATGTCTGACCGAAGCCGGTCGGGCGGTTAAAAGGCCGGCCGAAGCCGTCACCGCACAGGTTCTGGCCCGGGTGTTCGACGGGGTTGCTGCCCGCGACCTGGCCCGCACCATGGATGTCCTGCAGCAGGTCCTCACCAACATCGAGGAGGCGAACGCATCATGAGTTCATCGACACGCGGCCGCATTGGTTTCAGCTGTGCCTACACACCGCTGCCCGCGATTGCCGCCGCAGGCTTTGTGCCCCATCGGATATTGCCCCTGAGCGCATCCCCGGACCAGGCCGGGCGCTATCTGCACGACAATCTATGTCCGCATGTCAAACGCCTTGTCGATCGGGCCATGGACGACGACCTGCCCCCGATGGCGGGAATGGTGGTGGTCAACAGCTGCGATGCCATGCGGCGCCTGGCGGATGCCTGGCGGCACGTGCGCCCCAAGGAACCGGTTTTTCTCCTGGATCTACCGGCCACCGGCGATGCGGCGGCCGTGGCCTTCTTTGCCACCGAAATTGAACGTCTGGCGCAAGCCCTGGACGAATGGGGTGGACGGGCGTTGGAGACGGGCGCGTTGAAGCATGCGGCCGATCGCTACAATCAGCTCGGCGCCCTGTTTGCAACCCTTCGTCAACAAATGGTGCAGGGGCGGCTTCCCGGCGGACGCTCCCGCCTGCAGGTACTTTACAACCGCGCCACTGAAATGGGACCGGCCGCCGCTGCGGACATGCTAGCGGCGGAACTGGACGCCACCGGCCAAGACTGCGGGGGTGATGGCGTGCCGATTTATTTGTTCGGCAATGTGCTGGCCGATCCCGAGGCTTTTGCCCTGATCGAGGCCGGCGGGGCGCGTGTGGTCGGGGATGATTTCTGCACGGGGTCGCGCCTGTTCAGCCCGGTCGAAATTTCCGGCGGCGGTGAGGGTTTCAAAGGCCTTGCCCGCAGCCTTCTCAAGCGACCGCCCTGCGCCCGCACCTTCATGGCCGACAAACCCGGTGCGCTGGTGGATCATGTGCTGGCCGGCGCGGCTGCCAGCGCAGCGCGCGGTGTGATCGGGCACACCTTAAAGTTCTGCGATCCCTATCTTGCACGACTCCCTATTGTTCGGGATGCACTGCGGGATGCGGGGATTCCCCTGCTGCTGCTGGAGGGCGACTGCAGTCTGGGATCCATCGGTCAGCAGCGCACACGCATCGAAGCCTTCATTGAAATGTTGAGGTGAGCGTCATGATGAAATCTTATTTCGACGACCTCGTGAGCGGGATCGAGGCCCGTCTGGCGGAGGACCCCGAAAACCGCAGCCCACGTAAAGTCTATGCCCTGGAAGTGGCCCGGTTGGGCCAGCGCCTTTACGGTGAAACCGAAAGCGTGGCCTGGTGCGGGGTCACCGCTCCATTTGACCTCCTGGCCGCCATGGGCGTCACCTCCTGCTTCGTGGAATTCGTGGGTGCCATGCTGGCCGCCACCGGCATGGAAGGTGCCTTTTTGGAGGAGGCCGAGCATGCCGGCTACGGCGGCGACACCTGCGGCTATCACCGGGCCGTCCTGGGGGCCGCCCGCAAGGACCTCATGCCGGTTCCGGATTTTCTGATCGCCACCAGCAGCCCCTGCACCGGGGGGCTGGCCGTCATGGAAAACCTGGCGCGTCATTTTGAAAAGGACCTCTTCGTTCTGAACGTACCCCAGGAGGCCTCGGATGCGGGCGTGCGCTACCTGGCCGATCAGATCAGGGACATGGCTGCTTTCGTCGCCGATCACACCGGCCAGCGGCTGGATCCCGCGCGCCTGCGCCAGGCGATCGATAATACCAACCGCGCACGGACGCTGCTGGAAGAGGCTTACCAACTGGCCCAGCATGTGCCTTCGCCGGTCACCGGCCGGATGATGGGCAATTTCGGCGTGGTCATGGCGCTGCTGCTGGGAACCGAGGCCGCCGTGACGGTCGCCCGGACCTATCGCGACGCATTCGCCCGCCGGGTCGAGAAGGGCGAGGGCGGACTGGCCCGTGAAAACCTTCGCCTGCTCTGGATCCAGAACCGGATTCAGTTTAAGAACCCGCTGATCGAAATGCTCGAAAAGGATTTCGGGGCCGTGGTGGTGGCCGATGAACTCAACGCCATCACCTGGGAGGCGATCGATCCGGACGACCCCTATGAAGGCCTGGCCCGGCGGGCCATATCGATTCCCTTCAACGGCCAGGGCCGTCGGCGCGTCGATCATCTTCAGAAAATGGCGGCGAGCTTTAAAGTCAACGGCGCCATCAATCCCTGCAACTGGGGCTGTCGCCAGGGCACCGGGGCGCGAGGCTTGATCGGGGAAGGGCTCAAAGCCGTCGGGGTGCCGGTATTGAACCTGGAGGTGGACTGCATCGACTCGCGCAATTTTGCCGAAGGACAGCTGCGTACACGGCTGGAGGCTTTCGCCGAGATGATTGCCGGCCGCCCCTCTCCCTGGCATTGAACACCTCGTGCCGCTGGCCCGCGTTTTAGGAGATCGCACATGGAGGTTTTTCTCGGTATCGATATCGGCAGTCTTTCCTGTGACGGGGTATTAATCGACAGTCACGGCAAAATCCTGGCTGCCACGGTGGTGCCCACCGGTGCCCGCAACCTGGAGGCTATCGAACGCGTCCGGCGGGAAATTTTGCAGACGGCCGGGCTAAGTGAAGCGGCGGTCCAGGCCACGGTTTCGACGGGCTATGGCCGCGACAGGGTGGAAAACCGGCTGGCCGCCGTAACTGAAATTACCTGCCATGCCAGGGGCATTCAGGCCCTCTACCCGGACACCGATATTTTGGTCGATATCGGCGGACAGGACAGCAAGGCGATCCGGCTGGACCGCCAGGGCGGGGTTCAGGATTTTGCCATGAACGACAAGTGTGCGGCCGGTACGGGCCGTTTTCTGGAAGCCATGGCGCGTGCGCTGCAGGTGGACATCACCGAATTGGGCGGCCTGGACCGCGGTGCCAGGGATAACCTGACCCTGAGCAGCATGTGTACCGTATTCGCCGAGAGCGAGGTCGTATCCCTGATCGCCAGCGGCACCGAAACCCGCGAGATCGTTGCCGGGTTGAACCGCGCCATCGCCTCCCGCACGGCTTCGCTGGTCAAACGGGTCGGCGGCGATGTGAACGCCTTGAATGTGGCCATGTCCGGCGGCGTGGCGCGCAATGGCGGCGTGGTCCGCGCCATCACCGCGGTTTTAGGCCGGCCGCTGGCCGTTCCCGACAACCCCGATACCGTCGGGGCTTTCGGTGCGGCCCTGATTGCCCGCCAGCGTTTCAAGGGCACCGCTGGCCATCAGACCTGAGCGCCAATGGGTGCCAGCGTGCGAAACCATGGCGCCGCGGCCAGGCATTCCCGGCCCTGCAGCGCGTCATTGCCGGAAGGGGCAGAACCACATGCACAGTGGAAAACACCTTTGGGGGTGGCTCATCGTTCTGATGGTGGGGGGCAGCCTGGGCCTGTCGTCACCGGTACGGTCGGCGGAACGCTACACCCTGGTGCTCAAAGATGGCCGCCGGATCGAAATCAGCGCCTACGAAGAAGCGGACGGTCAGCTCTTCTATTACCGCTACGACGCCCGCATCGGCATCGCCCGCGACAAGATCGCGAAAATCATCACCAACACACCCGGTGACGTGAGCGTCCCGCTGGAGGACGAAATAACGGGGCGCATCACCCGTGAACATGGTATCCGTTTCAGCCTGTCTGACTTTCTGCGCGAAGATTATCTCGCCGCCGAGATCACGCCGCGCCTGTCGCCGAAGGAGCAGCAGGCTTACGTGCACAAACTGCTGGCGCTCAAAAAAGCCGCCATTTTTGAAATCGACGATTTGCGGCAGGTTGCCGAAAGGAACGGCGATGTGGTCGAAATCGCCCGGCTCGAGAAAAGGCTGGTCCATGCGCTTGACGACTGGGCCCTGGGCCAGGAAGCCCAGGCGCAAATCGCCCGGCGCCAGGGTCCGGGAAAAACGATGGATGAACCCCAGGCCCCTGCGACCCCGAATGCCGGTAGGGCTGCGCCTTCGGCCACTGGCGCGAGCAATGCCCTTCCGGATGCTGCGTACGATGAATCTGCGGCCGCCTTGACCGGTATCGAAAGGCTGCATCAACGGCGGGACATGCTCCGGCTGGTGATTTACAAGCATTACCCGTCTGTTCAGCACCAAGGTGGTTTTCTTACCCGCCGGAAAGCCGAGGAGGAATTGCGAATCGTCGAGCTGCAGATCCAGTTTTTTGACCGCCTTGCGCCGCTACCGCCGCCATCTGCGCCGTCCGCTTCCGAAGTCGGGTCTTCGGTGCCGATCGCCCCGGTCGAATAGAACCGTTCCCCTTAAAATACCGCGGCATGAATGCCGCCCTAGATTGCCTTTTGGGGCGATTCATTGTTAAATATTGCCGCGCCCGATGGAGGATGCAACCGCGTGGGGCCTATCCACACGGCCTCTCCCGCAACGCATGAATTGCGCTTTTTGGAGGATTGACAATGCTTGTGCCCATCGTTCTGGCCGGTGGTGCCGGAACCCGGCTGTGGCCCCTGTCCCGGGAGCTGCATCCCAAACAACTCCTGCAGCTGACCGGCGATCG
>JASJCD010000059.1 GCA_030066135.1 Desulfobacterales bacterium
CCGGATGTCTGTCCAAAGGGCTGTGCTTGTTTAAAAGACGGTCCCTACCACGGCTTAGGGCGGATGACAACCGCTATGCGCGGCGCACTTTCGATTCGAAGGTTTGCCCGTACTGTTCGCCGTTTCAGGTTTGTGCGCCTAAAAACTTGCGATAGCGCCCAAGGTCGACCGCGAGGCCGTGAATCGCCTCCCGCCAGAATGCCCGTCGGGTAATGTCCTCATCAAGTGCATGGGCGACCACCGTTTCGACCGTATCACTGCCGGAGGCGGTCAGCAGGGCTTCGTAGCGCGGCAGAAAAGCCTGACCCTCTTCACGGAACCGCGCCACCAGGGTCCGGGCCAGCAGATAGCCGAAAGTGTAGGGAAAGTTGTAAAAGGAAAGCGAACTGATGTAGAAATGTAGTTTGGAAGCCCAGAAATAGGGGTCTTCGCCATCGGCGGCCAGCACGTCGCCGTAGGTCTCGCGCTGGGCCGCCACCATCAACTCTTTGAAACGTGATACCGAAAGCTCGCCCGCCTGGCGCGCTTCGTAAAAGGCCGCTTCGAAGGTAAACCGTGTGGTAATGTCCAGCAGGAGTACGGCCATCCCGCTGAGGTCCTCATCCAGCATGGCCAATTTCTGACCCGCGTCCACATCGGCGCGCCTGTAGAGTCCCTCGGCCAGAACGTGTTCGGCAAAAATGGAAGCCGTCTCAGCCAGGGTCATGGGATAGTTCTGTGACCAGGGGCGCATGTTTTTTAGCAAGTGACCATGCCAGGCGTGGCCTGTTTCATGGGCCAGCGTGGTCACGTCCCCGAGCGTCCCGTTGAACGTCATAAAGACACGCTGCTCGCCGGTGAGCTTGGAGCGCGTGCAGAAGGCGCCGGGGCGCTTGTTGGGCCGCGCTTCGCTTTCAATCCATCCGCCGCGCAGCATCCGGCGGAAATGCTCACCCAGCGCCGGGTAGATGTCCGTAAAGGCACCATCCACCAGCGCGACGGCCCGCGTCCAGCTCAAGGGGCCGGCAGCGGCAGTCGGCAGGGGCGCTTCGCGTTCGAAAAAAGCGATATGCCGCCGCCCCATGGCCGCCGCCTTGGTACTCAAAAATTCCCGGGGCAGATCGATGCATTCCCGCACGGCGGCGTACATGGCATCAAGGGTCTGCCGCTGGATACCGGCCTTGAAAAGCGGCTCATCCAGAAAATGGGGCCGACCACGGTGGCGATAGAGGGTCAGGCGGGTGCCGGCAATGGCGTTCAGGGCGGCGGCGCACACATCTTCGATTCCCTGCCAGGCCAGGTTGCCGGCCTCGAAGGCCGCGCGCCCGACCTTGCGATCGGGATGGGCCGTCAGGCTTCGCCACTGGGAGATCGGTTTGACTTCGGTTTTCCCGTCGGCCAGGCACAGCGTAAAGGTGAGCTTGCCGCTGAGGCGGTCATAGAGCCGTCCCCAGGCCTGGAGGCCGTCGAGATTGAGATCTGTCGCCAGCCGCTCCTTTTCCGGCGACATGCTAAACCGGCTGCGGGTGCGGATGCGTTCCAGGGGATAGGTGATCGCCTGAAGGGCCGCGCGCCGGGTGAAGGATTCAAAACACCCGCTATCGGCCTTTTTGAAAGCCCGCACCAGCTCGATGTCGATACGCGCCAGCGCCGCGCGGGTTCGATCGATCTCCCCCCGTTCAAGGGGGTAGGCTTCATCGGCGGCATGGGCGGCTTCCAGACAGGAAAGATAAGATGACCAGTGATCCAGGCGGGTCTGGGCATCCTCCAGGGCCAGGACGATATGCTCCCATGCATCCGTGGTGTCCGGATCGAGATCGGGCGTCTGCTGGGCGTCGGCCGCCAATTGACCAATATCGTCCTGCAGCTTTGCCTTGAACGCCATCATGTCCGGCCCGTTGAAAACCGGAAAATAGCTCTCCAGCGTCCATACCTTTGCGGAAGGTGTTGTCTCAGACGGTGTGCTTGATCTCATCCCCGGCAGCGACCTTTCAGTTTCTTGGCGTAGGCCGCGGCCCCCATCCCGGCCACACAGCCTTCGCCTACGGCTTTGGCCATCTGCCAGGGCATGCCGCAGATGTCGCCGGCCGCATAGATCCCGGCAATATTGGTCTCCTGTTGCTTGTTGGTCTGGATATACTTCATCTCGCTGTCCAGGGCCACGCCCAGATTGAGCGCCAGTTCCAATACGCCCTTGGCCCCCAGTTCGATGAAAACCCCCTGCACCTCGATCTGGCGGCCGTCACTCAGGGAAACCCCTTCGACGGCTTCGTCGCCGTGGATCGTTTCCACCCGCACGCCTTCATGAATGACGGCGCCCGAGATATAGACCTCCTCGCGCAGGTTTTCGGCCGCTTCCAGCCGGTCACAGACCAGGTGTACCGAGCCGGCGATCTTCATCAGGGTCAGCGCACCGTCGGCGGCCGCGCTCTCGTTGCCCACCACACAGACATCCTGGCCCCGAAAAAAATGGCCGTCGCAATCCACACAGTAGCTGACGCCGCGCCCCAAAAGGTCCTTCTCCCCCTTTACCCCCAGGGTGTTGCGTTTCGAGCCGGTGGCGAAAATAATGCTCTTGGCGGCCACCGCGCTTCCGCCTTCGGTGGTCACCTTGAAAATATCCTCTGCGGGCGCAATACCGATGACGCTTTCCTCCAGTATCTCGGCGCCGAATTGGCGTGCCTGCGCCGTACCGCGTTTGAGCATTTCCTCGCCGGAAATATTGAACAGGCTGAAATAGTTTTCGATGTGGGCCGTAAACAGGCTGCTCTTGCGCGCACTGCCCAGAAGAAGCACCGAGGCTTTGCGGCGCCCCGCATGCACGGCCGCCTGGAGTCCGGCCGGTCCCACTCCCAGAATGACAACGTCATAACAATCGCGACTGGCCATGGAACCTCCTTTAAAATGGATTGAGATGCATCTGTGGCGAAAGAGAGCTGATTGTCTGGTAGTATAGTCACCAAACCGAATAAGGGCCAGTGTGGGCCACGGTTGGACATTTATCGGAATTTGGTTTAGGTGTTTGGCATCGCCTTTTCCGCACGCGGACAGAGGCTTTCGCGGCGGTGACGGTCGATCTCGATTTCAAACCCAGACGGCGATCTGGACACCAGAGCATGAGTGGGGGCTATATGGCAGCGGACGGTCTTAAAAACCGGATGATAGGCTTCATCGGCGCCGGCAACATGGCGGAAGCATTGATACAGGGGCTTACCAGCAGCCGCACCGTCGACCCGCAGAAGATAGCGGCCTCGGAACCGCTGGCCGACCGGCGGGCCTACATGGAGGCCAGCTACGGCATCCGCGTGACGGAGGACAACCAGGCGCTGGCTAAAACCGCCGATGTGCTCGTTCTGGCGGTCAAACCCCAGGTGGCCGCGGAGGTTATGTCCCTCGTGGCGGCGTTTACCGGGCCGGACAAACTGGTGATTTCGATCGTGGCCGGGCTGACCACGGCGGCGATGCAGCAAGCGCTGGCCGCGGACACGCGCATCGTGCGCACCGTCCCCAACACCCCGGTTTTTGTGGGCGAAGGGATGGTGGCCGTGGCCGATGACGGCCCGGCCCTGCCGGAAGACTATGCCGTGGCCGAAGCCTTGTTCCGACCGGTGGCCCGCACGGCGTTGATGCCCGAAAAGCTGATGGATGCCGCTTTGGGGGTTTCCGGTTCCGGGCCGGCCTATGTTTTCCTGATGATCGAAGCCCTGGCCGATGGCGGTGTCAAAATGGGCCTGCCGCGGCCGACCGCCCTGACCCTGGCCGCCCAGACCCTTCTGGGTGCGGCCAAGATGTGCCTCGAATCGGGTAAACACCCGGGTGAGCTCAAAGACATGGTTACCTCCCCGGCGGGCACCACCATCGCCGCCCTGCATCGCATGGAAACCGCCGGTGTCCGTGCGGCCCTGATCGACGCCGTCGAGGCGGCCGCACGCCGCGCCGAGGAACTCGGCCGCCTGGCCTGAAACGATTCGGGACCGCCATGGACATCCCCCTGATCGCCCAGCGTGAAATCGAAGCCCGGATGGCAGCCGCACTGGTGTCGGAATATGCCAAGACCCTCGGACGGGACCGGGCGCTGGCGATTGCCGGTGAAGCCATCAAGGCCACCGCCCGTGAGGCCGGCGAGGCCCTTTCCCGGAGACTCGGCGCTCGTTCGCTCGAGGAACTGGCCCGGGTGGTCGAAACCGTCTGGGCCCGGGAGGGGGCGCTCACCATCGATTTTATTGAAATCAGCCCGAGCGTTCTGCGCTTCAATGTCACCCGCTGCCGCTACGCCGAACGCTATGCGCGGATGGACGTTGGCGATCTGGGGTATTATCTTTCCTGCGGCCGCGACGCCGCCTTTGCCCAGGGCTTCAATCCGAATATTCGTATGGCGCGGTCCCAGACCATCATGCGGGGCGCCGCGTTTTGTGATTTTCACTTTTATCTCGCAACCTGAAATCCTTGAGCCTGTCAACAGGTTCACTTTTCACGGCATTGACCGACTTTCAACCAGGAGATAAGACCATGCCGCGTTTCTTCCGCATCATCATACACCTCTTCGTGTTTTTGACCGGCCTCTGCGCCGTCGCTTTTACCGATTTCTGGAACTGGGAGCTTTTTCAGGGCCTGGTTTCGCCGATCGTTTCAACGGGGTTCTTTCTATACATGGTCATATTTCTGGCCACCGGTGAATACCGGGTTTTTTCATCAAGGAACAGAAAAGCATGAACAGCAGGCCGGTGCTGGAAATATTCTCGGACTACGTCTGACCCTGGTGCTATTTCATTACCGGGCGTATTGAAAAACTACAGCAGGAATTCGAAATTGATCTTCGCTGGACCGCTTTTCCCCTCCATCCTGAAACCCCGGATGAAGGCCGAAGCCTCGAAGACCTATTCGCCGGCCGTGCCATCGACCTACCGGCCATGCGGGCCCATCTCAACCAGACCGCCCGCCAATTAGACCTGCCCTTCGGTGACCGGCGTATGACCTTCAACAGCCGCCGGGCCCAGGAAATGGGTAAATGGGCCGAAAGCGAGGGCGGCGGCGAGGCGTTTCATCAAGCCGTATTCCGGGCCTATTTTGCCGACGGCCTGAATATCGCCCGGTTGTCGGTGCTGACGGAAATCGCTGAATCCATCGGGTTGTCAGGGCAGGAAGCACAGACCAGGCTTGCCGCCGGCGACTTCCGCAATGCCGTTGATCGCGACTGGCAGCGTTCCCGGTCCCTGGGTATCACCGCCGTACCGACGTTTCATCTGGAAGGCCGACTGCTTGTGGGCGCTCAGCCCTATGCCCTACTGGCGGACATGGTGCGCGCCAGCGTCTGACACGCCGGCGTTCGATCGGGCGAAAAACCCTTTATCAGAATAATTTAAGCTGGACCTGACGACCCCGGCGTCTGCCGCCATCCTCATAGCTTTGATGGGCAAGCAGGCGGGCTTCGATTTCGGCTACGAAGGGCGACAGGGCCTGTTCGCGCTTCTGCCCGTAAAGCGTGCGGCGGCGGCTCCAGGTGAGATAAAGCGCCTCGCGGGCCCTGGTCATGGCCACGTAAAACAGACGCCGCTCCTCTTCGAGATCCTCGGTTTCGCCCTCCTTTGGGCTGAGGGGTATCAGCCCGTTCTCGCACCCGGTGATGAAGACCACGGGAAACTCCAGCCCTTTGGCGGCGTGCATGGTCAGCAGCGACACCTTTTCGACGCCGTCCCGGAGACAGTCCTCGTCCCGCTGCAGGGCCAGGCGGGCAATGAACCTGGCATCGTCCGCCTGGCATTCCAGGGCCAGTTTGAGCAGACGTTCAAGGTGATCCTCGTAGGCCAGCGCCAGGCGCGGCAATTCCCGCACGGCCGAATAGCGATCCACGGCGGTAAGACGGGCAGCTGCATTTTCACACGCTTCCAGCCTGCCTTGGAGGGCATTAAGGGCCTCTATAAAACCATGCAGCCGCTGCTGCTGGGCAAAGGTGAGGACGTCTCCCGGGAGTTCGGTATGCATCGCAAGGGCTTGTGCCAGGGACAGTTTCCGGCGTTCTTTCCAGTCCAGAAAAGCGTTGACCAGCTTTTTCTCGAGTGCGGGACGCAGGGCGCTGGCGGCGGTGGCCAAATCACGGGCACTGCCGGCCGCGTGCAACAAACGGTATAGGGCCAGCAACTGGGCGACGCCTGTCTGATCCAGCCATTTGCGGCGGCTGGCCAGTTGAAAGGGAATGCCGGCCTGGGTAAAAACAGCGGCCAGGACCTCGGCCTGCCGCGCGGTGCGGAACAAGACGGCGAAATCAGCGAAGCTGCGGTCCACCGCGGCAGGGTCCACCTTACCGGCATCGATGGCCAGAAAACCGGTTCCGCCGATCTGGGCTTCAATAATTTTGCCCACCGCCACGGCCTCGGCTTTTTCAGAGGCCTGCTCCATAACCGCCAGTGTGGTGACACCCTGCTTGTCCGATACCGGCCGCGCGCCCATCATGGCCGGACCGGCATTGCGGCGGCGGTTGCGAATGATCTGCCAGCTGGCCTCCAGAATGGTTTCCGTCGACCGGTAGTTGCGGTCCAGGTGGATAACCTCGGCATTCGGATAATCTTCGACAAAGCGGTTGAAATAGGCCGTGTCCGACCCGCGAAACCCGTAGATGGCCTGATCCGGATCACCGATCACGCAGATATTGCCGTCGGGGGGCACGAGGGCCTTCACCAGTCGATACTGGGCATGGTTCAGATCCTGATATTCGTCGACCAGAACGTGGCGAAAACGATCCCGGAGCGCCTTTAGAAAAACGTCGTCGGTCTCCAGCCGGCATACGATATCGAAAATAAGATCGTCGTAGTCGACCCATTTTTCTTTATGCAGAAAGGCCTGGTATTGGCGGTAGACGCGCGCAAACTGGCTGTCGAGGGATTCCATCGCAACGGACTCGAAAAACTGATCCGGTCCCTGCAGGTTCTGTTTGGCCGTTTCGATGCGCGCCGCCATTTTGCGGGGTTTAAGGGTCGCCTTGATCCCATCGGCACCCATGCGGCGCATGATACCGGCGATAATGAAAAGCCTGTCCTCCTCCCCGATAATGGATTCGGGGTGATTAGCGCTTGCCTCCTGACGAAGCTGCCAGCAGAGGGCATGAAAGGTGGCCGTGAGGGGCAGCCGGCCGGGGTCCAGCAAATGCGCAAGGCGCTGCTGCATTTCCCGGGCGGCTTTGTCGGTAAAGGTGATGGCCAATATCTGCGCGGCAGGAACTTTCTGGTCATCCACCAGCCGTGCAATACGCCGCGTCAGGGTGGTGGTTTTACCGGTCCCGGGTCCGGCCACGATCATCAGCGGACCCTGTCCATAGGCGATGGCCTGTCGCTGTCCATGGTTTTCGTTCCCCCCTGAGGCCGGTATTGTGCCCATCTTTTGTTCAGGCGGTCGTTCGTCAGCGTGGTGTTTCTTTTTTCGACCGGCAAGGCTTTGGGGGTCTGGCTGCTTTTGGGGTGCCGCCGCAAAGAGAATGCGCTGTCCAATCAATTCCCGCCGCTCGGCTTCGCTGAATATTTTTATTTTCCCGAACTCACCGTCATAGCCCGCGGCCAGACGCACCCGGCCCGCACGCATACGTTCTAAGGCCTCGCCGATCATCGGCGGACCGGTTGCTTCCAGGGCTGCAGGCGTTGTGTGCCGCAGAATATCCAGCTCGCTGCCATGATTTTCAATGAGGCTCTGGTAGGCCCGCGCGACTTTTTTCGTTCCCGGTCCCACCTGCATGACTTCGGACAGGATATCGTGCAGCGGAACAAGACTTTCAAATGGCGGGAATCCCTCGGGTATGTCTTCCGGAAGGCGATCCGCCAGGGTTTCCACACGGTTGAGTACCCCCACGGTAAGGGGCTTGCCGCAGCCGGAACAAATACCCCCCATCGCACGGGTTTCAGCGGGCGTAAACCGAAGCCCGCATTTACGGTGACCGTCAAGATGATATTTGCCTTCTTCGGGGTAGAATTCCAGCGTTCCGCCGAACAGCTCTGGATCGTTGCTTGCGAGCGCCCGGCGCATGGCGGTGAAATTGAGATCCGAATGAAAAATATTGGCCTCGCGACCGAGCTTGACCGGCGAGTGGGCATCCGAGTTGGATATCAGGGTCAGACGATCCAGACTGGAAACGCGCCGGTTCATGGGAGGATCCGAGGATAAACCGGTTTCGACCGCAAAGACATGCCCGGAAAGATCGCCAAAACAGGCCTCTAGACTGTCGAATCCGGATTTGGAGCCCAGCAGGGAAAACCAGGGCGTCCAGATATGGGCCGGTACCAGAAAAGCCGATTCATCCGTTTCTAATACGATTTCGAGCAGATCCCGGGCATCGAGTCCCAAAATAGGCCTTCCGTCCGACTGGATGTTACCGATTTTGTCGAGTTCCCGGTTGAAGCGCGAAGCCGCATCCATGGACGGTAGAAAAACCAGGTTATGGTTTTTACGGGTGCGGCCGTCCTTCTTATATATGTTGCTGATTTCGGAAACGAGAATAAACCTTACGGCGGCGCGGCAGGCCGCAGGAACCTCCTGATCGCAGGCGGCTGCCAGTTCGTCACGCAGGCGGAATAGTCCGGGTTCGGCTTCCACCAGTTTGGTGCGGATGGCCTCAAACCACTCCGGGTGCGTGGCATCGCCGGTGCCCACCACGGTGATCCCTTTCTTCTGGGCAGCCATATGAAGGTTCTCCAGATCTAGATTTTTAGCGGTTGCCCGGGAAAAATGGGAATGTACGTGCAGATCGGCCAGAAAGGTCATGCGGATTCCTTTGACAGCCTTCCGAATTGGATAATCGGATAGGGTCGACAAGCCTTAATTCAGTTGTTTTTTTTCAGCAGACACGCTATATAAATCTACTTTTGGCTCAATAAAATACAATATGTTGTGGGCGGATTAAAAGGACAAACAAATCGCCATGGGATTGCTTTCAACCAGCGTTTCGATCACCCAATACCGCGTCGAGGGGCAAATTAAAGCGCCCGTGCTGGACACGATCAGGGCGGGGTTAAAAAAACATACCATCGATGAGATCGACAACGAAACCAGCGAGCAGGTGGTCGGCTGGACGCCTTTCGAAAATCCGTTTACGCCCAATTTCGATACGGCCGACATTGTCATCGACACGACTTTTGTTTTTTCCTTGAGAATCGATAAAAAATCAATCCCCGCAAAAATTGTCACGAAACATTTGAATCTGGAGATGACCCGGCGCCTGGCGGAAAGCAACCGCGATTTTCTGTCACGGGCCGAAAAAAAAGAGATCAAAGAGCGGGTCGTTAACGTTCTCAGCACGCGCATTCCGGCCACCCCCAATGTATATGATCTAACCTGGGATTACGAGGCCGGCCGACTGTGGTTCTTCACGAACTTAAAATCCGCCAATGAAGCATTGGAATCCCTTTTCACCCAGTCGTTCAAACTGAGCCTGATTCGTCTTTTTCCCTACACCGCGGCCGAATTCAACCCTGACCTGACAGGGCCGGAAAAAGACCATCTCAATCAGCTCAAACCAACTTTATTTGTGGATTAGACAATGCTCGACGTTGCGGTGGCCTATAGCCGATATCAGTTTCTGGGCGAAGAGTTCCTGTCCTGGCTCTGGTTTGTTATTGAAAACGATCATCAGCTCCTTCAGCAGTTGGACCCGGATCTGGCGGCCCTCGAAATCGGCCATCGAATGGTGGTGGTCAACCGCCGCCATCGGGATACAGGGGAAACAGTAACCATACGGGGCGATCATGCCGGTATGGAAGAAGGCCTGCTCACCCTTAAAAAGGGCGGCATGGTCGCTGAGATCCACCTTATCTATCGGTCTGGTGACAATGAATGGCAGTTCAGCCTCAAGGGTGAAAGCTTGAATCTTTCAAGCCTCAAAGTTCCCGCCACCGGAAGGGTCGAAACTGAAGAAGAGATCGAGGGGGCTGTCATCGAAAAAATCTATCTGTATGAAAGAGTCATCGGTCTGATCAACCGCCTTTACGCCCGGTTTGTCAAACTGCGCCTGGGCGACGAATGGAATAAGCTTGTGGTTCCGGCGGTACGCAAGTGGATCCGGACGGCCTGAAGATGTTTAAACCCTGTTTAAACGTTTGTCGATAAACGGCGCGTTATCAACACCGGCCGTGGACGTGTGGATATAATATTGGTTGTTGGGTTTCGTATGAGGATCTATTGAACGCTGAATATTGACGAAAAGCATTATATTCATAAAAGGTTATAAAGTTATTGCAATTATAAACACCCCATCTTCTTTTTCCTATCTCTTACTTAATTAAAGGAAAAGGTCTATGAAATGCACGACTAAAAAGGCGGACATCCAGGATGTGCTCTCCAAAATTCAGAGCCTGGCCGGTCGTAAAACCAATCTGGCCATTACAACCAACGTTCTGATCCGATCCGATGTATCCGAGATATGTCTGATCGCCACCGATCTTGAGACCGGTTTTGAAGGCCATTATCCGGCCGATGTTACCACACCGGGAAGCATTGCCCTTAATGCAAAAAAATTATTTGAAATCATTAAGGAATTCCCATCGGAAGACATTCTTTTAAATGAAACCGAAAATCAGTGGATCGAGATCAGCAACAAAAAGGTTGAATATCATCTGATGGGGATGAATCCGGAAGAATTTCCGGAGCATCCCCAGATCGAGGATGCCACGCTATTTGAGGTCGATTCCGGCGCCTTGGGCAAAATGATCGATCAAACGGTAATCGTGTCCGGTGCCAGTGACGACCGCCGGGCCCATATCACCGGTGTACTCATGGAAATTGTGAACACCGACGATGGCCCCTTGTTCCGCCTGGTGTCGACCGATGGCAGCCGTCTTTCAAAAGTGGACTATCCCCTGGAAAAAGATTCGGATCTGCCGGAGTTGCCCACCATCATTATCCCCAAAAAAGGCTTAAACGAAGTGGGCAAGTTTCTTGAAGCCGGCGGCAACGTGCGCCTGGGTATCAAAAATAATAATTTTATCGTCAAGAAAGCCAACGAAACCATCATCGTCCGTCTCTTGGAAGGTGAATTTCCCAAGTACCAGGAAATCATCGCTAAACCCGAACAGGCCGTTGCCGCGCTGCTGGACAAGAAAGCCTTCCAGAAAACCCTGCGGCGGATGTCCATCCTCTCGTCGGAAAACTACAAGGGCATTATCTTCAAATTCGATACCGATCGCCTGGAGATCAGGGCCAACAACCCTGAAATTGGCGAGTCCAAGGAAGAACTGCCCATCGAATACAAGGGCGCTTTGATTGAAGCGGCCTTCAACCCGCGTTTTTTTTCCGAGACCCTGGCAGTGGTCGAAGGTGAAAAAATACAAATCAATCTTACGGACAGTGAACGTCCCTGTCTGCTGGAGGGGCAAGAAGACAAGCGGTTCCTGAGTGTCATTATGCCCATGCGAATATGAATACGAGAGTCGACAAAACCTATAACGAAGACAATATCAAGATCCTGGAGGGCCTGGAAGCTGTCCGTAAAAGGCCTTCCATGTACATCGGCAATATTGACGTGGCCGGCCTGCACCACCTGGTCTACGAAGTGGTGGACAACAGCATCGACGAGGCCATGGCGGGCCACTGCACCACCATCAATGTCGTGATTCACACGGACAACAGTATCAGTGTCACCGATGACGGCCGCGGCATCCCGGTGGGTATCCACAAAACGGAGAAAGTGCCGGCCGTGGAGGTCGTGATGACGCGCCTGCACGCGGGGGGAAAATTCGACGACCACTCCTACAAGGTTTCGGGTGGTTTACACGGCGTCGGGGTGTCGGTGGTCAATGCCTTGTCCACTTTGCTTGAAGTGGAAATTTACACCGAGGGGCAAATCTACAGCCAGAGCTACGCCCGGGGCAACAAACAATCGGAACTGAAGGTGGTCGGCACGACAGAAAAAAGGGGCACCAAAGTCCATTTCGTCCCCGATCCAGAGATCTTCACGACCACCGAATTCACATACGATATTCTGGCCCGGCGGATGCGGGAGTTGGCCTTCCTCAACAAGGGCGTGCGCATCGTCATCGAGGATCACCGTGACGATCAGAAGGACGAATTTCACTACGAAGGCGGCCTGGTTCAATTCGTCGAATACCTGAACAGGCGCCATACGGGTATCCATATCCCGGTATTCATCGAGGGCACCCGCAGCGATGTCCAGATCGAAGTGGCCATCCAGTATAACGACACCTTTACCGAGAAACTCTTTTCGTTTGCCAACAACATCAATACGGTGGAGGGTGGCTTTCACCTTTCAGGTTTTAAAGCGGCCCTGACGCGCACCATCAATCAGTACGCCACCAACGGCAACCTGCCCAAAACGATGCAGACCAAAATTTCGGGTGAAGACGTACGCGAGGGACTTACCGCCGTGATCAGCGTGCGGATCAAATCCCCCCAGTTCGAGGGGCAGACCAAGACCAAACTGGGCAACAGTGAGGTCAAGGGGTTGGTGGAATCGCTGATCAATGAGCAGCTTGGGTTTTTCTTCGAAGAGAATCCGTCCGTGGCCCGCAAAATCATTGCCAAGGGGGTTGAGGCCGCCCGGGCCCGGGATGCGGCCAAACGCGCCCGTGACCTGGCCCGCAGCAAAGGGGCCCTTGTGGACGCCACCCTGCCGGGGAAACTGGCGGACTGCCAGTCCAGCGACCCGGATGAGCGCGAACTTTTTCTCGTTGAGGGGGACTCGGCCGGCGGTTCGGCCAAACAGGGACGCAATCGAAAATTTCAGGCGATTTTACCCCTTAAAGGCAAAATCCTGAATGTCGAGAAAGCACGCCTGGACAAGATTATCCGCAGCGAGGAAATAAAAAATATCCTTACCGCCCTGGGGACCGGCGCCGGTACGGACGAATACGATATTGAAAAGATTCGCTACAAGAAGGTGATCATCATGACCGACGCGGATGTGGACGGCTCGCATATCCGCACCCTGCTGCTCACCTTTTTTTATCGCCAAATGAAGGAGATGATCGAAAAAGGCTATCTCTATATCGCTCAGCCGCCACTGTTCAAAGTGGGTAAAGGTAAAAAGGCCGCCTATCTCAAGGACGAGATCCAGTTTAACGACCACATCGTACGACGGCTATGCGATCTGAAGAAGGTTGGTTATGGTGATGCGGGGGCTTTTTTAGATGGCCATGATCTCTATCTTTTTATCGGCGATTTGTCCCAGCTTTTTGAAATCCTGGCCCGCATGGGAAAAAAGGGCATCCATCCGGCGCTGGTGGAATGTCTGCTGGCCTGCGGGGTGGCTGATCAAAATGTATTAAAGGACGAGGGGCAGATCAACAGCTTGCGCGATACGTTGCAGGCGCACGGCTTTGTTTCCGAAGTCCCCCAATGGGACGACGAGAAGGAGCTCTTCGAACTCACGGTGAACGCCTATCGGGAAGAAACGCGAACCCGCGAGGCCGGTGAGGAAATTATCGGCAAAGTTTTTTCCTCTGTCCGGATCGGACGCAAGTTGATTCATTCCAAAGACTATCAAACCTGCTTGGTGTTGAATGATAAAATAAAGCAATTCAACCAACCGCCGTTTGTCATTCAGGACAAGGAAAAAGAGACGGACACCTCTGCCAGGCTCGATTCGATCAAGGACCTATTGATGCAGTTGGTGGAGGAAGGTAAAAAAGGGTTGGCCGTTCAGCGATATAAAGGTCTGGGGGAAATGAACCCGGATCAGCTCTGGGAAACCACCATGGATCCCGAAAACCGCAATTTACTGCAGGTCAAGATTGAAGACGTGCTGGATACGGATGAAATTTTTACCATTCTGATGGGTGAAGAAGTCGAGCCCCGGCGCGAATTCATCCAGAACAACGCGCTCGAGGTGACCTTGCTGGACATTTAGTGTCCCTCCCTAAATGGCATCTTTTGGCCCCGGCCGGCGTTCACGCACTTTTGTTGCACCCCGATCGCTATTAAACCGGTGTGTCATACCGTTGCAGTGCGGGCGTCTGAACCAAAACTACCTTTTCTGATTGGACCCTCTGTCTTCAGATAATTGCATAAATCTAAAAGGAGTGCCCATGTATATCCATCGCATCGAGGCCCGGGATCTGCCGGACCTCTGGTTTCAGGCCGTTCACGATATTCTCGACCATGGGCGGCGGTTCACCATCGACAGGGGATCTTATGCCGGCCAGACCCGGCTGGAATATGATTTTTTCTCGGCGCATGTGAAATATCCCGGTACCCAGCCGCTCATTCCCGATATCCCCCCCACATGCGGTATTCCCAATCCGGTGGAGCATGATTACATCTACGGCGGTGAAGGTTACGACCGCTCCTATATCGAGTATCTCATGACACCCCATAAGGAGCCCGGGGAATCCTATACCTATGGAGAACGTCTCACGCGGGTCCCGGTTACGAGTGACAAGCTCGGCTGGTGGCAGGAGCAAAACCGGGAAATCATCGACCTTCGAGCGGTGGACGGCAAAATGTTGTTCGAAGAGGACGGCCAGCTCTACCTCAACCAGATCGAGTGGGTCAACAATACCTACCGTGAATTCGGGTCGCGCAACAACCAGATGGTTCTCCAGATCGCCCACCCGTCCGACGTGACCCTGGTGGATCCCCCCTGCCTGCGGGCCATCGACACCCGCATCCAGGATGAAACCCTCCATTTCTTCGTCTACTTCCGCTCATGGGACCTTTGGGGTGGGCTGCCGGCCAATTTGGCGGGTATCCAGAATTTAAAGGAATACATGGCTGCCGAGATAGGGGTAAAGGATGGCGAAATGATCGTGGAGAGCAAGGGCCTGCACCTCTACGGCTATGCCGAGGATCTGGCCAAGCTGCGCTGCCTGAGGGAATAGTTCATAATCCATAATACGATTGAAAAGCCCCGCCATTTTCATCATGGCAGGGCTTTTTATTTTGCCAGCATTATAGACCAGAAATCAGAGCAAATTTTAGCGAAGCGAACATTTGAAAAATTGTTACTTTTCTTAACGTTAAGAAAAGTAACCAAAAGAAAACGCCCGAGCCCCGCTTCACCCTGCGCGTCGATGCCAAGGGCGGCGCGTGTCGGAACTCGCTGCGCTCAAACAGGCCGACACGCTTTATCCGCCCCTGTCACCGATGCTCGGCGCGGGGCAAAGGGATTTAAAGCCAGAGCCGTCTCATAAACGATTTCCAGATGCTATGGTTTCATTTTTCTACCCAAGCATTGGACCAATATAAGTGTCCGTCCATAATTGGTAGATTTTGGTTCAGACCAAGGCCGCAGGGGTTTTGAAACCGCAGGCGTAGCTTATGCTACGTCGAGGATTTCAAAAGCGCGAGAACGCCGGGCTGGGCCAAAAGATGCCTGTTATGAACGGACACTTTAGAAGTCGATCGATCCCGGCGTCCTTGGAAACGGAATCACGTCCCGGATGTTGCGGATGCCGGTGATCAGCATCAGCAGGCGCTCGAAGCCCAGTCCGAAGCCGCTGTGTTCAACCGAGCCGTAGCGGCGCGACTCCAGGTACCACCAGTAGGGTTCCTTTTCCAACCCCATTTCATCCATGCGCTCTTCCAGGACTTCCAGCCGCTCTTCGCGCTGGCTGCCGCCGATCAATTCCCCAATGCTCGGCACGAGTACATCCATGGCCGCCACGGTTTCGTTGTCGTCGTTCATCCGCATGTAAAAAGGTTTGATGGTTTTGGGGTAGTCGTAGACGATCACCGGTTTTTTGAAGTGCTTTTCGGTGAGGTAGCGCTCATGCTCGGTCTGCAGGTCGCTGCCGAAGGAGACGGGATATTCGAATTTCTTCTTGGCGCGTTCGAGGATGGCAACGGCTTCGCGATAAGGCAGGCGTTCGAATTCCGATGTGGTGATGTTCTCGAGGGTCGCCATCAGGGTTTTGTCCACGAAACGGGCAAACAGGTTCAAATCCTCCTGGCAGTTGTCCATGATGAAGCTGACGGCTGCTTTGATGAAGTCCTCGCCCAAGTCCATATTACCCGCCAGATCACAGAAGGCCATTTCCGGTTCGATCATCCAGAATTCGGACGCATGCCGGCGGGTGTTGGAGTTCTCGGCCCGGAAGGTCGGTCCGAAGGTGTAGACGTCACCCAGGGAGAGGGCAAACATTTCGACCGACAGCTGGCCCGACACCGTCAGATTGGCTTCGGTGGCGAAAAAATCCTTTTCATAGTCCACGGCACGGTCCCTGATGGGCACATTCATCAGGTCCAGGGTGGTGATCCGGAAAAGCTCGCCGGCGCCCTCGCAGTCCGAGCCGGTGATGATGGGTGTGTGGATATAGCGGAAGCCGCGTTCGCGGAAAAACTGGTGCACCGCATAGGAAAGCTCCGATCTGATTCGAAAGGCGGCGCCGTATTTGTTGGTGCGCGGGCGCAGGTGGGCCATGGAGCGCAGGTATTCGTCGGAATGACGTTTTTTCTGGAGGGGATAGGATTCCGGCGCCAGGCTGATGATGGTGATGGCCGAGGCCTGGACCTCCCAGCGTTGACCGCCGCCCTGGGAGGCCACCAGCGCTCCGCTGACGTGTACGGCGGATCCCGTCGTCAGTTTGCGGACCTGATCGTATTCCGGAAGGGTCGCATCGGCGATCACCTGAATGTTGCCCAGACAGGAACCGTCGTTGATCTCGATAAACGAAAACGACTTGGCATCGCGGCGCGTGCGCACCCAGCCTTTGATCATTACGGTGTCGACCGGTGTTTCGCTGTGGATTAAAGCGGCAATTTTATGGCGTTCCATCTTCCGGAAATCCTTTGCTGGTTTAGTGTTTAGCCTTGCGATCCGTTTTGTGCGCGCTGCATGCGAATGGTGATGAAATAGCGCTGGGTGCGGCGCTGCAGAAGCACCACGATGGTTTCTTTTTTGCGATAGCGCACCATCGCATGGTAAAAATCCTCCGTGTCGGTGATGGGAAGTTCTTCGATCTGGCGGATGACATCGCCCGGTTTGACCCCCGAACGGTCCAGCGCGCTGTCCTTGCGTACCTCGGTCACGACGGCGCCTGTTTCAGCCCTTACGCGCTGGCGTCCATAGCGTTCGCGACCCGTGGCGATCGAGTCGACCTTGAGACCCGTGCGCTCATATGCCAAGCCCGGTGCTTTCAGAAGGGGAAAGATCCGGGCTTTTACAGCCACATCTCTCTCAAGGCCCTGGCGCCAGAGCGATAGCTTCAGACGGTCACCGGCCGCATAGTCGCGAATGCGGGCGTTGTAATCTTCGGTGCTTGCGACCTTGCGGTCTCCGATCGCAAGGATGACATCTCCCTGGCGAACACCGGCCCGGTGGGCCGGTCCATCGGTATCCAGCGCGGAGACCAGTACGCCGGTCCGCGAAGGTAGATTGAAATAACGGGTCAGTCCGTTGTCCAGATCCTGAACGTCCATGCCCAGCCAGATTTCGATCACCTCGCCGTACTGAATCAGGTCTTCGATGATGCGTTTGGCCTTGTTGATCGGAATGGCAAAACCGATTCCCTGGGCGCCGGCATAGATGGCCGTATTGATGCCGATCAATTCCCCATTGATATTCAGCAGGGGGCCGCCGCTGTTGCCCGGGTTGATGGAGGCGTCCGTCTGGATGAAATCGTGGAAAATGCGGTCCCGGGAGCGGAAACTGCGGTTCACGGCACTGATTACCCCGGTGGTGATGGTGTTTGAAAAGCCAAAGGGATTGCCGATGGCAATGACCGTCTCGCCGATCATGAGATCACGGCTGTCGCCCATTTCGATCGATGGCAGGGGATCATCCGAATCGATGCGCAGGACGGCCAAGTCCGAATCCGGGTCCGACCCCACGATGACAGCCGTATACTCGCGTTCGTCGTTTAAGACGATGTTGACCTTGCCGGATTTGGCCACCACGTGGGCGTTGGTTAAAATAAGCCCGCGGCCACCGTCGATGATGACCCCGGAGCCCAGACTGTTGCGCTTGGTGCGCCGATCGAAATCAGGATCGAAGAAATCCTTGAAAAATTCTTCGAACAGCGGATTGCGAAACTCGTTCATGGGGTTGAGCCGCTTGCGGACTTCATACTCGAGGTTTATGTTCACCACCGCCGGGCTGACTTTCTCGAAAGCTTCCACCACGGCATCGCGACGGGGGTAGGTCTTGGCGTCAAGCGGGGCGGCGCTGATTGCCATCAGCACACCGAGGATGAAAATCCTGATACCGACAGGCGATTTGCTGTTGATTTGTGACATCATTTCTGCCAAGGGGAGCCTCCAACATGACCGCTTACGAAAGACCGTGCTGCTACGCCATTTTTTTACCGGTCGCTGAACACCGGGACAATCGCATAACATGAGCATTGATCACATTCAAGACATCCTGTCGGAGGTCGAAATGCCCAGTCGCTATCTGGGCAGCGAAATCAACGTCATCCGCAAAAACCTCGACCAAGTCGATCTGCGCATCGCCCTGGCCTTCCCGGATCTATATGAAATCGGCACCTCCCACTTTGGTCTGCAGATTCTGTATGATATTCTCAACCGGCGCGATGATATTGCCGCCGAAAGGGTTTATGCGCCCGCTCTGGATATGGAGGCGCGCCTGCGAGAACGCAATCTGCCCCTCACAAGCCTTGAGTCCGGTCACCCGCTCGCGCGCTTCGATATCATCGGTTTCAGCCTGCTCTACGAACTCAACTACACCGGTGTTCTGAGCATGCTGGCTTTAAGCGGTATTCCCTTCCACAGTGATGCGCGCGACGAACGCCACCCCCTTGTCATTGCCGGTGGGCCCTGCACCTGCAATCCCGAGCCGATGGCGCCCTTTTTCGATGCCATGGTTATCGGCGACGGCGAAGAGGTGGTCATGCAGATGGCGGACGCCTGGTTGGTCTGGCACCGGGGCGCCAATCGTCACCGCGAAGCCTTACTGGAAGCCTGGTCGGAAATTCCGGGTGTTTACATCCCCGCTTATTTTACTCCGGTTTACGATGCGCAGGGTTACCAGCGACTTACGCCGCGCCGCCGCGGCTACGAACGCGTCACCCGCGCTTTTATCAACGCACTTGAGACCACCGCTTTCCCGACCGCGCCGATCGTGCCTTTCGGCCGCCCCGTGCATGACCGTCTAAGGCTCGAGCTTTCCCGGGGCTGCACCCGCGGATGCCGATACTGCCAGGCCGGCATGATCTATCGGCCGGTGCGGGAACGCTCACCCGCGAAAGTACTCGATCTCTGTGATGCGGCCCTGGCCGCCACAGGTTATGAAGACGTCTCGCTGCTCTCTCTGAGCACGGGGGACTACCGCTGCATTGTTCCCATGATGGCGCAATTTTTAAATCGCTATGCCTGTGATCGTGTTGCACTTTCCCTGCCCTCCTTGCGGGCCGGGACCCTCACCCCCGAGCTTATGGCGATGATTAAAAAGGTGCGCAAAACCGGATTTACCATTGCCCCCGAAGCGGGAAGCCAGCGTTTGCGGGATGTCATCAACAAAAACATCACCGCGGAAGATATACAGGCGACGGTTGAGGATGCCTTTGAGCAGGGATGGAAGGTTATCAAGCTCTATTTTATGATCGGGCTGCCCACCGAAACCCAGACTGATCTCGAAGCCCTGGTCGAACTGGTTCACCAGTTGCAAACCCTCCAGGGCGCTGGCAACCGACGCCCACGTATCAATGTCAGTGTGGCCACCTTTATTCCCAAGGCTCACACGCCGTTTCAATGGAGCCGCCAAATCAGCCTGGAGGAATCCCGGCGCAAGATAAACTGGCTTCATGATCAGCTCAAATCGCCCGGGCTCCAGTTCAAGTGGCAAAATCCCGAAATCAGCATGCTTGAAGGCCTCTGGGCGCGCGGGGACCGTCGCCTGTCTGCGCTGCTTTTGAAGGCCTACGCTGCCGGTTGCCGGTTCGACGGCTGGAGCGACCATTTCAATTACGCCGCCTGGCGCGAGAGTATGGCCACTTGCGGGATCGAACCGGAGCTGGCGGTTTATCGTGAACGCGGCCAGGACGTACCGCTGCCCTGGGACCATATCGACATGAAGGTCAGCCGGGACTTTCTAAAGGCCGAGTTCGAAAAGGCCCTGGCGGGCGAGGGCACCGAAGACTGCCGTGACGGCGCCTGCCAGAATTGCGGTGTCTGTGATTTTGATCATATCCGGCCCATCGTATACTCGTCCGCGGCGTCTGCCGGTTCGCGCCCTGCAGCCTCCGAGAACGCAGAACCGGGCCCCCGGATGGAAAAACGTGTTGTCACCTTCAGCAAGACCGGCAGGGCCCGGTTTCTGG
>JASJCD010000060.1 GCA_030066135.1 Desulfobacterales bacterium
GGGCCAATACGACCGTGGCCGAAAGCGCCGATGTGGGCAAACCGGTGGTCTTCTATCGGCCGGGAAGCTTCGGCGCCCGGGATTATATTCAGTTGGCCAGTGAGATCTCCGGTTGATGAAATCCAATTCGTTTTGATCTAAACCATCCACCTCAGGTGGAGGACGCGGGGAGGTTCTACCGATCCGGTGTTGTTTACGGTTACTTTTCTTAGGCGCCTAAGAAAAGTAACCAAATGAAGGCGCCCGTGTCCCGCGTATCCTGCGCGTCGCCAAACCTGACAATGACGCGGTGCCTCATGCCGCCATGCGGCGTTGCAGAACTCGTTCGGGTACTCACAATCGTGCGATTGCTGCGCACCTCACTTCTCACTGCGCCTTCCATGAGAAGGCAAGTCAAGGGGTCCGATTCACGGACAACCTTTTTCCTATTGGAGCCATGACCGTCACACTTCCATCCGCCGCGTGGATGCCTACAAAGGGATAAAACGGAAGCCCAACCGATTGATATGCCCCCTCCGGGGGCTACCTGAGGCCTGCCACTCTGCGGGAGGATATTTACTTTAGGGTACGTCTGAAAACCGCCTTCAGGCGGACCAGGTGGAGGGGCTTGCTACTTGCCGGGCATCAGACTTCAGAGCGCGGCCTCGTCCGTCAGGCGGGCCAGGTTGTCGCGGGCGAAATCGATGCTGGGATCAATTTCCAGGGCCATGCGGTAATAGCGCACGGCCTCTTCGCGCTGGCCCAGGTCGCGGTAGTTGGAGGCGATATTGGCATAATCGATGGCTGATGAGGGATCCAGCTGAACCACTTTCTTGAAGCTCTCAATGGCGGCCTCGTGGGCCTTTAGTTTGAAATGGCAGAACCCCATCAGGTTGTGGATGTCGGTGCGCTCGTCATCGATGGCGCGACCTTTCTCCAGTACCTGCAGGGCATCCCGAAACCGTTCGAGTTCCTTGAGCCCCACGCCGATATAGGCGTAGATGCTGACCCGGTCCTCTTCGAAGGGATCGAGATCAAGCGCCCGGTAAAGATGCGGTAGGGCGGCTTCGGGCTGACCGGTGTTCAAATGGCAGAGCCCGGTGTAGAATTCGAGATAGTAGCGGTCGGGCAGTCGCCGGGCGAACATCTCAAGCTCTTTCAGGGCTGCATGCGGCGGGTATTTTTCCACCACCAGTTTGGCGGCGAACATGCCCACGCTGGTGCCTTCGGCCCGCTCGCGAAAGTGGGTCCCCGGCACGATGGTATAAAAAGCCGGAATGCCCAGATCCGGATGCATGGTGTCGATGACCAGGGGCTCCAATCCGCGGTTGCTCAAGGCGGCGATCAGATTTTCGACTTCCACGCGGATATTGTCATGGGAGAGGTCGGGCAGGGTCTGAAGGGCCACGGTGCGGGATGGGTGCATGATGTAATCGGTCTGGTCCAGCCGCGTGTATTTGGGCAGACCGCTGGCCACATAGTTGGCATTGGCATTGAAATCACCTGCCAGTTGGGCGACTTCGGTCAGGGCCCGGCTGAGCGCTTTTTCCGGGCTGGGCGTGGTGCCGGCCGTCCACACGATTTCGCTGGACGCCGGGAAGGTCGTCGGGTCGTAGGCCATGGCCCCCACCGTGGGGATGCCCATCTCCAGCGTGAAATCCTGAAGAAAAAGACGGATGCCGCACCGCTCGTATTTTGCCAGCATTTCCCGAACCATATCGTCTGTGGCCGAGGCCGCATCGATGGCCGGCACTTGAAGACGCTGGCGGCTCACCAGCGAAGAAACATGCCGCTCCACGATTTCGCAGAGCCCCTGGCTTAAAGCTTCCTCGACGCAGTTGCCCGCCGAGGGGCCGTTGAATTCGTTGATGGCGTAAAACCAGTCGAAGGGCATCAGCACCATGCGCTCGGCCGACAGGCTCCAGGCCCAGGCCCAGCGCATGGGGATGGTTTCGAATATCTGGCGGGCGGCATCCAGATCGTCGGATGTGTCGTGCACCGAGAGGGCCACGGATTCAAAGGATAGGGCATCGGCCTTGAAATCGGCATGGGTGCCGATTTTGAAATTGGCGGGGTCCTTGCAGAAGCTGAAAAAACTGAAGCGTTCGGCCAGTTCCATAACCGCACTGGCTTCGGCCTGCTCAGGGCTGGCCCCCTTGCCCATTTGCTTCTTGTTGCCGATGATGTCGCGGGCATCCTGCCCGCAGACGCTGAAATACACCGGGATGTCCAGACGCCCGTTGTCGATGCGCGTGGTATGGTCGAGGATGTCCAGTTTGACAGCGGCCAGCTTTTCACGGAAACGCCGGACGGTCTCCTGCGGGCTTATAATTTTATCCTGGTCGTAGGTCGATGTTTTTAAGGCGTCCTGAAGGGTTATTTTAGACGTCATGAGATGATCGCTGTCCCTTGCTGCGTTAATTGGTTTGGGTTCGAGTCAAGATTGCGGCTACGGATGCGGGCCTGGATCGAAAACCGGCCGAACGCCTTGCGTTCGGCCGGTGCAGTGTATTTTCGTGGTGTCGAAACCGCGTATGCCCGGTGGTGCTGTTCCCCCGACCATGGCGGTCGATAAATTTATAGTTGAACTTAAATCCGAATATGCAAGCCCTTTGATGGTTTAATTTCTGGATTCGCGCTTTAGACCAATTGGCCTGCACTGACAAGGCTTTTTTGATTTGATTCCCGCGGGGCGATCTGTTATGCAAACCGGGTTGACGCGTGGGGATGTAGCTCAGTTGGGAGAGCGCAGCGTTCGCAACGCTGAGGTCGAGGGTTCGAATCCCTTCATCTCCACCACCCTAACAACCATTGATAGCGCCAGCCCGGGGTTCATTCCGGCCTGCGAAGCCAAAGGCGGCCCGTCCCCGGAATGATCCCAGTGCCGGTTGCCGCACCTGCCGTCGTCAATCGCCCCTTTCCAGGCACGCCTGCCCCGTCTGCTTTTCCGGTCGGCGATGAAGCCGAAACGTCCATGAACGAGCGCCCGCCAGCGTCCGGGGGCGAACCCCCTCCTGGCCTCCCTGCGGTTCATGGGCCGGTGGCCATGGGCGACGCCGTTATCACACCGGTATACAAATCCGGGGGATGCCTGAATAATCTGATAATGCATTGCCAACGGTTTCAAAATCGATTAGCAATTGCTAAAAAAATACGGTCTGCCGGTCGACGATGGTCGTCGCGCCATTCACAGACGCCCGGAAGGATTATTATTTCGATGCACGCGCGATGGATGCCGATCTTGCTGGTGGCCGCTGCAATGGCCTTTTACGGCTGTAATCCGCCCCAAGCGGACACGCCTGAAATAACACCCCCCCGCGCCGTCACGACCAGGCTCGTCAAACCGCGGGATCTGCCCGTAATGCTCAGCGCCGTCGGACATCTGGTGTCCAACCGCGAGGTCGTGGTATCGGCTGAAGTGGCCGGGATTGTTCAAAGCTACCATGTCGAAATGGGCGGCGCGGTCAAAGAAGATCAAACCGTGGTGACCCTCGACCCGCGCGATTACCGCCTGGCGCTTAACGAGGCGCGTGCCAATCTTTCCGCTGCCCAGGCCCGGTTCGCGGCTGCCCGCAATTCTTTTCAGCGGGCCGCGCAATTGCTTCCCGAAAGGGTCATCACCCCGGAGACCTACGACCGGATCGAGGCCGAGCACAAGGCCGCACGGGCGTCGGTGTCGCAGGCCGAAGCCGTGGTCGACATCAACCAGCGGCGTTTCGACAAAACCGTTATCAAAGCGCCTTTCGGCGGCCTGGTTATCCGGCGTCTGGTGGAAACCGGTCAGAACCTGGACGCCGGCGACCCGGTCATGGCCATTGCCGACATGCAGCCGATGCGTGTGAAGATCCATATCAACGAGCAGGATTACGTCCTTCTGGATGCGGATGATCCGGTGAGCGTGAGGGTGGAAGCCTTTCCGGACCAGCGCTTCGACGGTCGGGTCGACCGCATCGGCGTCAAGGCCGATGCCCAGACCAACACGTTCGAAGTTGAGATTCTGGTCGCCAATCCGGTGCTTCGTCTCAAAGCCGGTTTAACCGCCACCGTGCTGATCACCGTCGATGAAATCGAGGATGCCGTGATGATTCCTCAGGACAGCGTTCTCTACCGCGAGGGCCGTACCGAGGTCTTCGTCGTGACGGACCAGGGTACGGCCAAGGTCCGCAAAGTCAAATTGGGCCGTGTGGAAGGCGCATCGGTGCGCATCCTGGCAGGCCTGGCGGCCGGCGAACGACTGGTGACCGCCGGGGGGCCGTATCTCAAGGATGCCGACCGCGTCGTGGTGGTCGAACCTTGATCAGCGGCCCGCCAGGCGCCCTTCGGCCGGCGTCCTGGAATGCATCGATCACCGCATGCTCTCAGCTGGCGTGAGTGTCCCGTGAAAGTTATCGAATACGTCCTGGCGCGCAAACTCATTTTCGGTCTACTGGTGATTGCCCTGCCCCTCGTGGCCGGCACCTTTGCCTACCAGGCGCTGCCCAAGGAGGGCGAACCCGAAATATCGGCGCCGGTGGCCATCGTCGTAACCCTCTATCCCGGTGCTTCCCCCAGTGAAATTGAAAGCCTGGTAACCAATCCCATCGAAGAGGAGCTGAGCGATCTCAAGGATGTCGAGGAAATGCGCTCGGACTCAGCCGAGGGGGTTTCCGTCGTCGTTATCGACTTTCAGGCCGAAGCCGACCTGGAACGCTCGCTGCAAAAAGTGCGCGAAAAGGTGACCGACGTCCGTAAGGACCTCCCCGAAGAGGCCGAAGACCCGGAAGTCAACGAGGTCAGCTTTTCCGATATTCCCATCCTGATTGCCTCCGTGGTCGGGGATATTGAGCCGGTCAAGCTGCGGCGCCTGACGGAAAAGGTGGCCGACGAGATCGAGTTGATGCCCGAGGTCCTGGCGGCGGACGTGGCCGGCGGCTTGATTCGCGAAATTCAGATCTATTTGGACCCGGAACGACTGAGTCAGTATGGGCTGACCCTCCTGGACGTCTATCAGGCGGTGAAACAGTCGGATATCAATATTCCGGGCGGCCAGGTCAACGTCGAGGGGCGCCGCCTGCTGCTGCGGACACTCACCGAAATCAAGCAGGTCGAAGACTACGCCATGGTCCCGCTCGTCCACGACGGTGACCGGGTTGTGTTCCTCAAAGACGTCGCCCGGGTGGTCGACGGCCATTCCGAAGATCTCACCCACGCGCGGGTCAACGGTGTCGCCTCGGTCTCCATCGCCATCAAGAAGCGCGCCGGCGCCAATATCCTGGAGACCTCGCGCAAGGTTCGGGCCAGGCTGACCGAGCTGGAGAAAACCTTTCCGGCTGGCGTTCGGACCACGGTGACGGCCGATAAGGCCAAATATATCAAGCAGGGCTTCGATCAGATGAACAATTCGGCGGTGTTCGGGCTGATCATCGTCGTCATCGTGTTGTATTTCGCCATGGGATTTCGGAATGCGCTGATCACGGCGCTGTCGATACCGCTGTCGCTGCTGCTGACCTTCGTGTTTCTGAAGATTCTCGATATGTCCAACAACGACATGGTCCGGTTTTCGCTGGTATTGTGCATCGGTATGATCGTGGACAACGCCATCATCGTGGTGGAAAACGTCTATCACCATTATCAGTTGGGAAAAGACCGCATGGTTGCCGTGATCGAAGGGACCGCCGAGATCGCCATGCCGGTGATATCCGCCACCCTTACGACCATGGCGGCTTTTCTGCCGATGCTGCTCATGACGGGGGTCGTGGGCGAATACATGGGGTTTCTGCCCAAGACCGTATCCATCGCGCTGTGCGCCTCGCTGGTGGTGGCCCTGGTGGCCAACCCCCTGATCTTGAGCCTGTTTATGCAGCGTTCCCACAAGGACGGCCGTATCACGCATCCGGATGAAGATCTGCGCCGGTTGAAAGCCTGGTATGTCCGCGGCGTGTCCTGGGCCTTGAACCACCGCCTGATCGTCATCCTGGTGATCCTGACCTGCCTCGGCGGTGCTTTGGGGATGGTGGGCCTGGGATTGGTCAAAGTGGAGATGTTTCCGGATGCCGACTTCGACTATGTCTATATCACCGTGGAGACCCCGCGGGGCAGCGAGGTGGCGATCACCGACCAGGTGGCCCGCCAGGTCGAAGCCGTCGTCGACGCTCACGTGCCCGAGGCGATCCAGGTGGCGGCCACGGTCGGCCAGCGCGGACAAAGCGCGTACGAATTTACCTACGGCGCAGGCACCATCAGCAACTTTGCCGAAATTACAGTCGAACTCCAGGACGGCAAGGAGATCGCCCGGGCATCCCATCGTCAAATCCAGGAGCGTATCCGTCCCCATCTCCAAGCCATTCCCGGGGCCGATATCCGCTTTCGTGCCATCCAGTGGGGACCACCGACCGCCGCCCCCATTCTGCTCAAGATCGTGGGACCCGAGATCGATGTGCTGCGCGGGATCACCGGTCAGGTGCGCACGGTCATGGCGCGCATACCAGGCATCGTCGATATCAAGGATGATTTCAGCGATGCCGCCCCGGAGCTGCGGGTGGAGATCGACCGCCGGCGGGCGGCCGCCATGGGCATCCCGCTGGAGGCCGTGGCAATGACCCTGCGGGGCGCCACGGCCGGTCTGGAAATTCGCGAATTCCGGGATGAACTCGACGTATCCAAGGAGTACGATCTCAAACTGCGCTTCGCGCCAGAGGTGCGCACCAGCCCGCGTATGCTGGAAAAGGTCAAGGTGCGCTCCGATGCGGGCGGCCTGGTTCCGCTGACCACTATCGCCGGCTATTATCAGCGTGAGGGCTTGAACAGCATCCGTCATTCCGACCGCCGCCGAATCGTGCGCATCTCGGCCAACAATCGGGGGCGCTCGGCCGTGGATATCACCCAGGAACTGGTGCGCGAACTGGCGGCGATCAAGCTGCCGGCCGGCTACCGCTTCGACTTTTCGGGCGAGTATGAGGAAACGGCCGAGTCGTTTGAATCGCTGCGCCTGGCATATATCGTGGCCGCGCTCCTCATTTTCACCCTCCTGGTGTCGCAGTTCAATTCCATCGCCCAGCCGTTTGCGATCCTCACCGCGCTGCCCCTGTCAATCGTCGGGGCGATGGTGGGTCTTTATGTCACCGGCAACAATTTTTCGATCATGAGTTTCATCGGCCTGGTTGGGTTGAGCGGTATCGTGGTCAACGATTCCATCGTGCTGGTGGACTGCATCAACCGCATGCGCAAGAATGGTCTCAGCATGTTCGATGCGATCGTGGCTGGCGGCAAGCAGCGTCTGCGCCCTATCATTTCCACGACCATCTCCACGGTGGGGGGCATCCTGACGCTCACCATCACGGACGAACTCTGGGAAGGTCTGGGGGTGGTCATCATCTTCGGCATTTGTTTTGCCACCGTGCTGACCCTGGTGGTCGTCCCGGTCATGTACTCCCTTTTCGAAGGGCTGCGCTATTATATCATTTCCGCCTTTCGCGGTCCCCGTTGGAAAGGGCCGCCCGCCGGTCAGCTTTTCTACTTCTCGCGCCGCCGCTATGCACGCACCGGTGTTGGCCTGATGATTATCGTCCAGATGGTCATTTTGGCGATCGGCCTGAAGATGTTGGCACCGTCGTTCTTCGAGCGCTTCGCCGCCGCCCAGTTGCAGGCCCCCTCGCTGCTCAAGCTATTTATCGAGACCAGCGTATTTCTCATCGGCATCGGTCTCGAGGTGGCCGGCATCCTATTTCTACTTCTGCTCCCCACCTGGTGCGGTGTCATCTTCTTCATGGCCAAACGCAGTCGCGAGGGCTACTGGGTCGTGGTGTCACCTGAGGGGGTTGACGTCGCTACACCGGTCGACAGGTTCTTTATCGATAAGCAGACCATTGCGCGGATCTCGACGCCCCCCCTGTTCCCCGCAATCCCCTTCCTGTGCCTCCAGGCCGGGCGCCGCAAAATCATGGTCCGCAAGCTTGTCTCCGCCGATTGTGTCCCCGAACACAAACGCCTTGGGGAATGGCTGCGGCGAGATGCGCCGGATCGCGCCGACATCCGGCGAAGCATGCGGCGTCTCAAACAACTGCTCGAAAACTTGGCGCAGCAGACGGATAGCTAAAGGATTGGCCGGCGGGTTTAAATCCACGCTCCGGCCGGCAGGTAATAACCGGTGAGCGGTTGCCGCCGTGCGCTGGCCCGTATGGGGGGGCGACGGTACCGGCCGGATAGTCGATGGACCGCTCAGGGGGAATAGACGGTAAAGACTTGTTCAATCAGTTTTTGGGGGCCCAGATAAACTTGAAAACGGTGCTCGCCGGGCACGAGTTCCCAGTCTTCGTCGAAACCGTAACCGATGACCTGGGCAATGTTCAACTGGGCTTTCTTGGTATAGGTCGTCAGACGGGATGCGTGCTGACTGCCGGGCTTTTTCACAGGGGGATGGTGGCGGAACACGCGCAGTTCGATTTCCTTGTAGGCCGGTTCGCCCACGATGACGAACCGCAGGCCGAAGCGGTAGCCCTTGATGGCCGGTATGCGTGTGGTTTCTTCGATGAACTTGAATCTTTCATAAATATTGCGGTGGCTATGCTGACCGCTGCCGGCTTGGCGCTTGATGAGTTTGGCTTCATAGCGGCCGGCTTTAAGTACTTTGGCAAGCTTAACCACCGGCGCCGCGCCTTCGGCCACACCGGACAGCCATGGTGCCGCAATGAAGAGCACCAAACCCACGAGCGCAAATAATCTTTTCATCCATCACCCCTAAAATACGATCGCAGCCTTAATTCCATTCAACCGGTTCACACGCCATTTTATATCAAAACGATGGGCGTTTCAATACGAACGGTTTTGCCAACGGGCTGGTATTATTGTGAATCACCGTGGGGCTGGCGATCTGTGGATTGGCCCCGGGCGTTGTCCGGCGTTACGGCCGGATCAAGGCCGAACCATGCCAGGGCTTTGGCGGTCGAAAAAAGGAGGGCGAAGTCGCGATTGAGTTCAAGGGTGTTGACCCAGCGCATAAAGGTGTTGAAAAGGTCATAGTTCTGGAAGTCTTGGTCGATGATAAAAGCGGTTTTCCCGCGGGTTACCTCGGCGTTGGCCGTTTTCTGTTTGGTGGCCAGGACCACTTTCCTCAACAACTCGGGGGTGACCTGACTGAAATCGATCCGACGGATGTCGTTGATCTGGAAAGCGGTTTGTGAATTCAGGTAGTCCGCGCTGACCGCCATCCATTCATCAAATTGGAAAATGCCGGTGCACGTATAGATCGCCAGATTGGCTTCGGGGTAAATTTTTAAAGTGATCGCCATATGGCTTTCTGATTTTGAATGCCTTTCGTAATTTCAATTCTATTATCGTCAACAACCCCAATCCCTTTAGACGGCGGGCAAGGTCATTGTGGTTTGATCGGGTTCTCAGCCGGTATTTGCCAGCAGGGGGGAGGGTGGCAGGCCAGGAGGGATTCGAACCCCCAACCCTCGGATTTGGAGTCCGATGCTCTACCAATTAGAGCTACTGGCCTGCAATCTGGGTGGTAAGGCGCAAGCGGCGCCCATGATGTGCCCACAGGGTCGTGAATGCGCTTTCCACTTAGCCCAGAAAGAGGGGGATGTCAATTGAGGCGTGGCGGTCGCCAAATTGCCGGTGCTATCCAAGCCGCTGGCAGCGCGGGACGCTGAAGAATGAACTGTGGATGGCATTGATCCCGGATTCCAGATCTTTTTTATTCACCAGGAAGTAGAGCGCCGCCCTCGAGGGGCCGAAGGAAATCATCTCCACATTCACCCCGCAATCGGCAACGGCCGTAAAACAGCGTGCGGCGATACCGGGACGGTGTTGAATGCCATCACCCACGATGCCGATCAGGGCCACGTCCTCGAGGATTTCGATTCTGCGGTAGGGCCGGGGACGGATCTGTTTCAGCGCCTCTCGGGCGTCCATGAGGTCGCCGCGGGCCAGAAGAAGACTGATGCAGGTCTGGGAGGTAACCACCGATTTGATATTGATCCCGTCGGCGGCAATGGCGCTTGCGGCTTGACCAAGGATGCCTGGCCGGGCGCCGACACCGGAGGCATGGACCTTTAAAATCGCGATGTCACAGTCGTGGGCGACGCTCTTAATGATGTTTCCTCGGCGTGGACTGCGGGCCCTAATCTCGCTTCCGGGGGCATCCGGGGCCAGGGTGTTCTTGATGGTGATTTTCATTTTTTGCCGGCGGACCGGCTCCACCGTACGCGGGTGAAGGATGCGGGCGCCGAAATAGGCCAATTCGGCGGCTTCTTCATATGACAGAACGGGAATCAACTCGGCTTCGGGCACCATGCGCGGATCCGCGCTCATAAAGCCATCGGTGTCCTTCCAGATTTCCAGGACCTCGGCCTTGAGCGCCACGGCGGCCACGGCCGCAGCATAGTCACTTCCACCACGCCCGAAGGTGGTGATGTCACCATCCGGGCTGACACCGAAAAAACCCGGCAGAAACAAGATTTTACCCCCTTTGAGGATAGGGGTGAGATGGCGTTCGAAGTTTTTACCGGTAGCCTTGAGATCGGCCGTGGCATCGCCGAATTTGCCATCGGTAATCAATCCGATCTTGTGCGGCAGGCGATAGGTGGCTTCCAGGCCGCGACTCTTGATGGCCGCTGCCAGGAGTTGGGCGGCAAGCCGCTCACCGTAGCTGCTGATGACATCCGTCAGGCGGGGCGTGGCTTCACGGGTAAAATTCAGTCCGTAATACAGGCGTTCAAGCCGTTTAAGGCTCTCACTCAGGTCGCGTTCATAGGCGTCGCCATGCGATTTTGGGCGTATGACCCGGCGGGCAATTTGTAAATGGCGGTTTTTCAGACGCCCGATCAAGCCGGGAATGGCATCTTCGTCCATCAGGGCCGTGGCCATGCTGGCGATCAGTGAATCCGTAATACCGTGCAAGGCCGACACCACGAAGACGTGCCCTGGCCCGCGAACGGCCATCAGATCCACGATATCGGCTATGGTCCGGGGGGCCTTGAGGCAACCGCCGCCAACCTTGATAACTTTCATGCCGCACTCCCGGTTGAAGGTGCTCATATGGCACTGTCGATCAGGATGCGTTCTAGCCCAAAAAGCCTGCAATCGCAAGATCGATTGACAGTTCGTGTCCCGGGGTCTGCAGGAGATGCCCTGCCGGGTTCAGGGTCCGGGTCTTTGATATGTCCTGAAAGGGCTCCTGCCCCTGGGCTTTTGCCTTCGGATCCGATTCACATGCCTGTATGGGTTTGACACGTCCTTCGATCAGTTGATTACCCTGTCGATTGGGCCTCCATCTTGTCGCGGTTGACATCCGCACCGCGGTCTGCCGTTTTTAATTCTACGACGAATCAAGACGATGAAGGCGAAGGTGAGGCGATACGACCTGTTCAAAAAATCCACGGGTGATAAAGGCCCTGATTATGGCTGCTCTCTGGATGCATTCGGGCGCGATGACCAGGTAAAAAATGGGCTTTCCGATGATGGCATCGAAACCGATATCGTGCCACGCTATTTCGGCAACCTCAATATCCTGCGATCTTGAGTGGAAGCAACCGGGGAAAATTGGGGACGGGAGTCAATACCTGCAGCTTCGTCTGGCAGGCTTAAACGCGATGGATGCTTTCAGCAGCGGCCACCCCTGCTGTTCGGCGTCACTTTTAATCACCCGGGCGACGATCAGTTTCGGTTTTTGACCAGGTGAAGATCACGATAAAATTGGGCGCCGCATTCGGTGCATTGCCAGGAGGGTTCGTTGCCGGCGCTGGGTGAATCGGCGATGGGCTTTTCCCCGTCGGCCAGTTCTTTTTCCAACTCGGGGATATAGACCGGCATGCCTCCCAGCACGATGGCGATTCGGTGGGAACCGCACCACGGGCAGACTGAAGGCTTGTTTTTTGATTTCAATGTTCGATCCTGTTGGAAGTCGTTGGCAGGCGTAGGTCCATGGTACATGATTCAATCGCTTTCCTATTACGGGTCTAATTGGACGCATCACGTCGTTCTTAAGCTCTGGTGTAAATCCTTCATCTCAAAAAGCATTAAGCGTGCCAAGTTTTCCAAAGGTAGTCCCAGGGGCCGGTAGCTTATATTCGGCGGGCATTTGGCAGGTTAGCTTGAGGCTACCGAATGTTTGTCGTGGGGTGAATCGCTCAAAGGATTGTAAATGGGATAGACAAATGGATGTGGCGGCTGTCTATTTCCTGGTCGCCGGTTTTCGGGCTTGGGGGGGTTTAGCGCACCGTCCATCCGCCATGCGGGGGTCATTCCAGCGGTGATGCCGTGGCACCCCGTCAGAAGGTGCCGGACAGGGTTGCCGCTCGCCGAGATCGGCGGTCCCCCGATATCGGATCTGAACCCAAGCCGGCGGGATCTCAGGCAATGACATAGGCACCGGTGCCAACGGCAATCAACTGATCCAGATCATTCTTGAATTCAATGCGGGTCACCGCAACTTTCTGGCCTGATCGCAGCACATGCCCCACCGACTCGAAACATTGCCCGAGACCGGGGCGTAAGTAGTCGATCCGCAGATCAATGGTGCCGAGTTTGCCGAAACGCTGGATTTTGACCCGCGGGGGTTCCGCCTCCATTCTGCCCTGCAGACTCAGAAAAGCCGCCAAACCGCCGGTGACATCGATGACGGCCGAGATGACACCGCCATGCAGCGAGCCGCGCATGTAATTTCCCACCAGTTCCTCGCGCATCTTTATGCCCAGACGCGGCGCCCCGTCGTTGAGCGCCAGAACCTCGATTCCCAGAACCCGGTTGAAGGGCAGTTTGTTTTCAAACATCTCTTTTATCGTTGTATGCCAGTCATTTTCGGCTTGGGGGCAGGGATTGTCTGCGAGCGGGGGCATCATTTTCCTTTTCTCGTAAAGTGTTGCGCCTGCCCCCTTGCTTGTGGTCATGGGGGGCAGGCGGCATTTTCCCGAAGGGCGTCATCTATGGTTCTCAGAGTTCGATGCGCGTGCCCAGCACCCCAAGGAAGGCGGCCAGCCATTCGGGATGTGCCGGCCAGGCCGGGGCGGTAACCAGGTTGCCGTCCACATGCACCTTGTCGACCGGGATTTCCACGTACTCGCCGCCGGCGTTGGCAACGTCAGGCCCCACGGCGGGATAGGCCGTACAGCTTTTACCCCGTACGGCCCCGGCGGCGGCTAGAAGCTGCGCCCCGTGGCAGATGGCGGCAATCGGTTTGTCGGCCTGGCTGAAGTGCTGCACGATTTTGAGAACCTCGGGGTTCAGGCGGATGTATTCGGGTGCGCGACCACCTGGTATGACCAGCGCATCATAGTCCTCCGCATTGATTTCGGTAAAGGTGGCGTTGAGGGTGAAATTGTGGCCGGGTTTTTCACTGTAGGTCTGGTCGCCCTCGAAATCGTGCACGGCGGTGCGCACGAAATCGCCCGCCTTTTTATCGGGGCAGGCGGCATGCACGGTGTGCCCCACCATCAGCAAGGCCTGAAAAGGCACCATTACCTCATAGTCTTCTACAAAATCACCCACCAGCATCAGAATTTTTTTGGCAGCCATGGTATCCTCC
>JASJCD010000061.1 GCA_030066135.1 Desulfobacterales bacterium
TTTTACCGTGGCCTATCCGGGTATGGCTGGCAGTGATCTCGTAACGGCCCTCATGCGTTTCGGCATCAGTGCCATTGCCCTCGATGCCACCGGCAGTGCACGCCAGGGCGTGCGGGCCTGTGTATCCCAGATCGCGGAAAGCGATTTCGATATCATCGCCGAACGTCTGGCACACTTTCAGCGTGTCTTTGTCTGACAAAACCGTCATGCCGTTGCGATCCGGCCGTCATCGGCGCCGGAATTTGGAACAGAGGCTACACCGCTGCCGGCTACTTACTTTTATGCCTGCCGAAAAACAGAAACCCCATCAGAACCGCACCGGACATGGTCAGACCGAAAGCCGCCAGGTAGCCGATGCGGTAGGCCCGGGTGGGTGCATGCCCGAAGCCGATCAGGAGATCCACCAGGGGGCCGGCGATCAGGGTGCCGGCCAGACCCCAACTCAGAAAAAAAGTGGCGTTGAACAGGCTGAACCAGCGGCCCCTTTGCAAGGGGGGGATCATGATCGAGGCGGCGGCATAGGAAGCGGCCACGATCAGTGCTTCGGCCGTGCCCTTCAAAAAACTGGCGGCGTAGATAAAGGCCAGGCGGTCGGTGAAGGCAAAGATCAGCAGATAGGTCAGGCTGATGACGGTACCGGTCAGAATGCCCCTGCCGTTGCCCGTAAAGGCCAGAAAACGGCCCGCGAGGAGGCCGGCACCGATCATGGCCACGGATTCGGTGTTGAAGATGTGGGCCAGCGTGCGGCTGGAGACGGCAAAACCCGTTTCGAGAAAGAGGTATTGGGACTGGATGACCACCACCGAATTGCGGCCGAAATTGATCAGGGCCATGGCGGTCAGAAAAAGCACGAAGCGTCGGAACGAAGCGCTGTCGCCATCCGCGACGACCGTTTCCGGACAAGCCTCACCAGAGGCGACGCCGCCTTCAGGTATAAAGACCATGGGAAGCGTCGAAATGAGCATGACCCCGGCGGCGACGAAAAATAGCGCCCCCTGGGCAAATCCCCAGCCGGGAAAATGCTGACCCAAACCGTCATAGAGCAGCCCCCCGATCCAGACACCGGCAATGCGTCCGAGTCCGCCCACACTGGTCAGGCGGCCCTGGATGGCCCCCCTTGCATCCGCTGGATAGAGATCCGTAATCAAGGCACTCCATCCGATGTTGGACATCGCCCAGAAGAATTCCACCACCGTCAGACCGACAATGACAATCCAGGCAGCCATGCGGGGCGCTGCCGCCAGTGAGTGGATGTACCAGACGGCCACGGTGCCCACGGCGCCAAGCACTTCCCCTCCGATAATGAACGACCGGCGGCGTTGATAACGGTCCGAAAGCCGACCCCAGATCAGGTTCTGGGCGGCGATATTGGCCAGCATGGGCAACGTTGCGAACAGCGTGGTCGCCGTAACGCTGAGACCCAGGTAGTAGCGTAGATAGACCGAAAGATAGGCGTAGAACAATCCGCGCCGGAACATGGCCAGGATTTGAAATGACGAAAGGCCCCAGAAAAGCCCGGGGCCAAGCGCTGGGCGAGAGATGGCCGTCACATGAGGCTCCACGATTGAAATCGAAAATAGCCTATAGGCGATTTGCCTTGGTTCTGCAAGTGCCGAACGTTTGCGTGGAACGCGAATCGCTCGCCATTTCGAACGCTTTGGCTTGACTGTCTTGGATTTTAAGCATATGAAAAATAGATATTGGGGTAGAAAAAGGACCCGATGAAAACCCAACGGGCCGCGCTTGTCCGGGGAGCCGTAAGTGGTGGCAGGGGGCTCCCTCGGGAGGGCGGCGGCGTTAAGGGGTGCAAGATTCACCGCCGGCCTGCGACAGATCGCAAATGCCACGGCCTTCAAAGGGGGAGCACATGCAAAACGCCCTTGTCAAGCTGGTTGTCACGGTTTTTTTAATCGGTATGCTTCTGGTATCCTGCGCTACGACTTCTTCGACAGCCACATCCGAAGAGATGGCCGCACCCGAACCGGCCCCAGTTGAAGTTGCGACCACGTCGCCGGCAGACCAGGAAGCTCGCCGACGGTATGAAATCGAACGCAACCGTTTCATCTATGAAGATATCTTCTTTGCCAAAAACCAGCACCGTCTCGACCAACAGGCCCGCGATCTCCTCGACTGGAAGGCGGACTGGCTGATGGCCCACCCGCAGCTTAAGGTTGTTATCGAAGGCCATTGCGGCGAGGGCGGCAATGCGGAAGGCAACATGGCCTTGGGACTACGGCGCGCCGGCGAAGTAAAAGGTTATCTCCTGCATAAAGGCGTCGCCCGCAACCGCCTGACGGCAATCAGTTACGGTAGCGAACAACCTATCGCCCGTGGCGAAGGAGAAGAAATACAGGCCAAAAACCGGCGTGTGCGGCTGACGATCCTCGAAGAGTAGCGGTTGCCGACCCGGGCGGGCATCAGGATCGATTGATGAAATCGATAAGGGCCTTTAAGCGGGCAAAGCGGTTGCGGTTAAAATCGACCGTTAGCCGGGGCAGGGCGGCAATGGCGGGCTCACCGGCCTCTTCCGGCAAAGCCGCCGCATGACATGTGAAGCTACCGCCGGGACGAAGAAGATCGCCAAAAGCCGTTGCCAGTTGGTCGCAAGCGCCCGGCGGCAGTTCCGACTGCATGCGAATGACCAGCAGTTCGCCCACAAAACGCAGGCTGTGATAGCGGTGATAGAACCGTTTGATGACCGCTACGGCCCGTTCAACGGAATCCGTTATTTCGAACAACCCCAGATCCTCCCCGTCGATATGCCCCCCCTTGGCCAGTTGCCGCTGCAGAAACCCGTTCCATTCCTGCCAGTAGGTTTGCCCGGGCGGCTCGATCATGATGACCGGGAGGGGGTTGTGCTTGCCCGTCTGGGCCAGGGTAAGGGTTTCCATGGCCTCGTCCATGGTCCCGAAGCCACCCGGGAAAAGCACGACGGCATCCGCTTCCTTTAGAAACGCCACTTTACGGTTGAAAAAGTATTTGTAGTTGATGCTGCGGGGATTCCCGTCCACGATGGGGTTGGGTTTCTGCTCGAAGGGCAGACGGATATTGATGCCGAAGGAGTGCTCCGGTCCAGCCCCCTCGTTGACCGCCTGCATAATTCCCGGTCCGCCGCCCGTTATCACCATGTAGCCCTCCGCCGCCAGCAGATGCCCCAGGCTTTGTGCCATGCCATAGCTGGGGGCATCCCCCGGCGTGCGCGCCGATCCAAATACCGAGACTTTGCGGATATGCCGGTAAGGCCCGAATATCTTGGCGGTGAAACGCATTTCCTTGAGGGTCGTATTCATCAGCTTCAAGTCGGCCTTTTCATCGTCCTCCTGACCGGCTTTGAGCGCGGCCAGAATCAATTCGCGCACGATTTCAGGCCGCCGAATGCCGCCGACCATCCGGAAGAGGGCGGCGATGGCGTCATCCGCCGGTCCGTTGGTGGGCGTGAAATGGAGCTCCAAGGGCTGGTTGGGGCGCGCCGATCCGGTGTCGGTATGATCCGGGAGTGATTTCTCCATGGGATGGTTGCTTCTCCGTTGATTTTACTTACGTTAAATGCAAATTGCCAGGTCTCGTGGGCCCGGCGGATACAATGGCCAGCATGCGCAAGCATCATTTGGCCATAAAAGCTGGCCTGTGGTCGAATTCTGACCCCATAACCGGCCGATGTCAATCGTTGTGCGTTACGCATTCGGCCCGAGGAAATCAACATGCGACCCGTGATGACATACATTGTAATTACCCTTCTCTGGATTCCCACCGCCCTAGCCGGCCTCCCGGCCACCGAAGTTGCCGATCCGACGCCGGAAGCCTTCAGGGCCTACTGGTATCCTAACGGGGCGGAACTCTCGCGCTTTGATCTCCGCCAGGCACGCTATGGCGAGTACCACGCGGGTGACGCCGTGATGGTTTTTGTGACCGAAGCATTGAATCCCCATACCCAAATCAAGGCGGATCGACCCGGTCCGCAGAACATCCCCATTTTGAAATTGAACGCCGTCAGGAAATTTTACACCGGTATCTACCCCTATTCCACCATGACCTCCGTCTTCTCGCCGGTTGAGGCGTCGGCCGCTTCCCTGCTGCCGCTTAAAATCACCACATCGGTCCAGGAATGGTGCGGTCACGTATTTATACAGCTTAACCGCGAAAAGACCGGCTGGCGTTATGCCGCGCGTTCGTATTTCGAATCGGACGGCGACCGGGATGATCGATTCGGACCGGTTCTGCCCGAGGATGCCCTCTGGAATCTGATTCGCATTGCCCCGGCGCAGCTTCCCCAGGGCCCGGTGACGATTCTGCCGGGCACGCTCTTCACCCGCCTGACACACCGTCATCCGCAGCCGCAGCAAGCCCAGGCCCGGCTCCAGCCGGTTTCACGCCAGGGCGCGAAGGGACAGGCCCTGCTGCAGTACGCGCTGGATATGCCCGATGTCCAGCGACGCCTGGTGGTCTGGTTTGAACGCCATTTTCCGCACCGCATCGAGGGCTGGGAGGAGCACGGTCGCACACCCGCGGGAAAAGTGATGGTGACCCGGGCCCGGCGCACCCACCTCATCATGCTGGATTACTGGAACCACCATGCCAATCGCGACCGCGCGCTTTTGACGCATCTCGGGTTGGCACAGGAGGGGGGGTAAGGCCGTAGCGATGCGGCCTTCCGGGTTTGAGTGCGCGCAGAGGTGTGAGACGATGTCATGAAACCCGAATCGTTACGACTTAGACTTTAACGCGGCCGCCTTGCAACGGCGGCAGGCATCAGGCCGTTTGGAAAGATATCCAGGGTAACCCATGGGTCCAAGAGACAAGGAACAGAGTACAATGCGCGCCAATACGGCATCCGATTCTGCGACCGGTCAATCCGCCGGGGAATTCCCCACTCGACGGGAGACCGCGCTGCCGCCGCTGCCGACGACGCTGAAGCGGCCGGTCCGCATGTTTACCGCCCGTCTGTCACGGCGCATCGTTTTCTGGATATTTTTCAGCGTGATCGTCATCGAAACCATTATTTTCTTCCCATCGCTTCGCAATCGTGAGCGTGAACTCCTCGAACAGGTCAAAGACCTGTCGAGCACCAAAGTCAACGTCCTGATGCAGACCCTGCCATCGCAGATGAGCGAAGCCGATTTCCTCGATACAGCCGAAAGGATTTTTATCGACGAACTGGTCGTGGGGCTGGTCTTTCTCCGCGCTGACGGGAGTGAGGCCGGGGTGCGCGGGGAGCGGCCGAGGCTCTCCTTTGCGGACATTACCGGCAAGGGAATGGATTCCTATCTGGATCGGGCCAACAACCGCTACGACGTTTCCTGCGGGGGCGGCTGGCAGAATGGACGCTATTATCTGATCCTGAGGCACAATACCGCCTCCGTACAGAAGGAGCTCTATGACTTTTTCCTGCGCATCGCCGGGCTGGTGGTGATCATCTCGATTTTTGTAACCGCCGGTGCCATGATCGCGCTGGGCCCCATGGTGCTGACCCCCATTCTCAAGCTGCGGCGCGACCTGGAAGCGGCTGGTGATGCCGTCAGCAACGATCGGCCGTCGCCGCATTTCCAGTCCGCCGGAATGCGGCGCGAGGATGAGTTGGGCGAGGTGATCGGCGCCTTCCAGGGGATGTTCGGACAGATCACGGATGCCATCAGCCACCGCAAGCAGGCCCAGGATGAGTTGAAAAAGACCTTTGACCAGCTTGAAACCTATTCGCGCGCCCTCAACAAGGAACTTGAAAAAGGGCGTGAAATCCAACAAAATTTTCTGCCGGTGCAACTGCCGGAGCTGGAGGGCTGGGAGCTGCGAACCTATTTCCAGCCCGCCCGCCAGGTGGCCGGGGACTACTACGATGTCTTCCATCTACCCGATGGCAGGATCGGCATCGTGATCGCCGATGTCTGTGACAAAGGTGTAGGCGCGGCCTTGTTCATGGCGCTTTTCCGCAGCTTGATCCGGATTTTTTCGGGCCAGTTTGAAATCAACGCGGGGGCCTGCCCCGGGGGCAGTCTGGCCGTCGACATGCCTTTGGATTCATCGCCCGGCGCGGACGAGGCGCTGTCCGCCAGGGAACAAGAAGCCCTGCGGGCCGTCGTGCATACGAACAACTACGTGGCCCGCAACCACGGCGATCTGGGGATGTTCGCCACCCTGGTATTCGGCGTTCTGGATCCCCGCAGCGGGCAGATGTCCTATATCAATGCCGGTCATGATCCGCTCTTTGTGATCGCCGCGCAAGGCGGCATCCGCCGACTTCTGGAGCCCAGCGGTCCGGCCGTCGGTTTCGCGATTGACGCCACTTTCCGTATCGCCCGCACCCGCATCGAACCGGGAGAGATTTTGTTGGGCTACACCGACGGCGTACCCGAGGCGGCCAACCGGGAAGGTGAGATGTTCGGCCCCCGACGTCTGAACGATCTGATCGACAGCCGGTTTGCCACTGCGGAGGACCTGATCACAGCGATCGCGGAAGAGGTTCAAAGGCATACGGGTGATGCCGAGCAGTTCGACGACATCACCATGCTGGCCCTTCGCCATCGCGCGCTCTAAGTGCCATTGGGCCCCTGTCTTGATGCCGCCCGTTGGGGCGCCCTGCCCGAGCCCCACCATTTGACTGACGCCGCCATGCGAATGAGGCGCTTTATTCGGCCTTCAGAATGTGGCGTGCGATGATCAGTTTCTGAATATCCTGCGTCCCTTCGCCCAAAGAGGACGCCCAGGCATCCAGCGGAAATCGATGCGCGGGGTGATCGCGCATGACCGAAGCCGCCCCGAAAAGGTCGGCGGTCCAGGTACCGATCTTGCGGGCGCAATCCACCGCCAGGTATTTGGCCACCGAGGCCTGCGGCCGGAAATCGTTCTGGTCCTCGACGGCCTGGCAGGCCTCACGGACCACCGCACGCGCGGCCTGCAAGTGCGCGTAGTGCACGGCCGCCTCGAATGCCTTGGCCTGAAAATCGGCCAGGGGCCGCCCGAATATTTTCCGGCGGCGCATCCGTTCGAGGGCCAGTTCGAGGGCACCTGCCGCCGATCCCAGGGTCAGGGCGCTGATGGGCACCCGGCTGTGGGTAAAAATGGTCAGGACCTGCTGCAAACCACGTCCGCGCACACCCATGAGGTGGGCCGCAGGAACCCGAACGTCATCGAATGTCAGGCGCGTCAGGTCGGACGGCTGCCAGACGCTTTTGTTGAGTTTACGGCGCGTGACCCCCGGCTGGTTCAGGTCGACCCAGAACATTGACAGACGCTGGTTGCGGGAGGCCTCCGGATCGGTCAGGGCCGTAATCACGGCGAAGTCGGCAATCGCCCCGTTGGTGACATAGGCCTTGGTACCGTTGAGCCGCCAGTCCCCTCCTTGCCGTTGCGCGTTCAAGCTTATGGCGGCCGCATCGCTGCCGGCGTGATTTTCCGTATTGCCCAGGCAGAGGAGGGTTTCGCCCCGGGCCGCGCCGGGTCCGTAGGTCTGCTGGAGAATAGGGTCACCAAACAGTTGCAGCCCGGTAAAACCGAGGTCCACATGGGCCAGGATGGCGATGGCCACGCCCGCCGAGAGGCGGGCCGATTCTTCCAGGATACGTGCCCGTTGGCTGCAGGGGGCCAGGCCCGGTTGTTCACCGTCAAACGTCACGCCCAGAAGGCCTTTGCGGCCAAGGGTGGTGAAAAGGCGGCGCGGGATCGAACCATCGCGAAGCCATTTTTTGAGATCGGGCAGCAGTTCTTCTTTGAGTTGCGCGCGCAGGGCGAGAAGGTCGGGATCGCTATGGGATTCTTCCAGCATCGGGTATTTTCCTTTCTGTATGCGTGGATCGCGGCGCATCAAACGATTTTTGCGGGCAGGCCCCACCACGCTATCAGCGGGCCATCGGTTGCAGGGAACGGCGAGCCGTCAGCCGACGGTCGGCACCTGATTGTCTGGAGGAGAGGATAAGGCTTTTTGGCGGGCTGCCAACTCAGGCCAATCGTCAGGCTGGCGATTGGCGCCGGCGGCTAACAGGCGGATGAAAAATGATTGCGCTTGGCCATGCGGTGTTAAAATCCGCCTCACAATGCGCATTTAGGCCACCTGAACCGCGCTTTTTCGTCGTGGGTTGCCTTGTCTGGCCTGCACGGATGACGTTTTTCCACAGCTAGAGCTTGCCGGATCGAAAAATGGAGAAAATCAACCAAATGCCCAAAATGGTGGCGATGCTGTACCCGGCGATGCCCAGCAGGGCCGTAACCGAAAGGCTGTGGGAACCCAGGCCGAGGATATCAAGCTTAAACTCCATAACGCTTTTATCGGAATTGAGAATCAGGGCGGCGGCAATGGTCGAGGCCGATATGATCGCGCCGACGGTAAGCCGGTTGATTCCGCGCTCCATCTTGCGGTCGAAGTTCTCGAAACCCCGGTGACGAAATTCAAGCTGGTAGTCGCCCCGCGATGCCTGGCGCAGAATCTCGTTGACGTAATGGGGCACCCGTCGCATGTACTGGCCCATGGTACGGGTTTCACGGCCGATGTTCTTGAGGAGCTTGTGCGTGTCGTAGCCTTTCTTCACAAGGTTCTCGGCGTAGGGGCGGGTGACCTCGAGGATATTGGCGTCGCTGTTGAGGATTTTACCCAGGGCTTCGGCCTGCACAAAGGTCTTGAACAGCAGAAGGAGGTTGCGGGGCATGCGGATGTGATGCTTGAGCACCAGGCCGATGACCTGATCGTAGACTTCCCGCACCGCAATGGTCTGCAGGGCGCGTCCGTAGAACGGTTCACTGATGTCCTTGAGATCGCCCCGGAAGGCTTCCAGATCGACCGTCCGGGCATCCACCAGACCGGCATTTTCCAGGGCCTCCATGACCATGTCGTAGTCGTGCTCGGCGTAGCCCAGAAACAGGTGGGCGATCTGGCGCATCATCTCATCGTCGATATAGCCCGTAATGCCAAAGTCCACCAGACCGACGCGGCCGTCCGGCATCACAATCGTGTTGGCGGGGTGCGGATCGGCATGGAAATAGCCGAACTCCATCAACTGGCGTGAAAACGAGCGCAGGCCGATCATGGCGATCTCACGCGGTTCGATGCCATAGGCGACGATACCGGCGACATCGTCCATTTTAACCCCCGCCACATGCTCCATCACCAGAATCGATCGGGTGGTGTAGTCCCAGTGAATGTCGGGAATGTGGATTTCATCGGAATCCTTAAAGTAGCCCTGGAATTTTTCGATGCTGCCGGCCTCGATGTACATGTCCAGTTCGCGGAAAATCGTACGCTCGAATTCGCGCACCAGGTTGACGGCGCCCAGGAGACGGGCGACGTCGAACATCTTCTCGAGTTTGGCGGCAAAATAATACATCAGGCGGATATCTTCCTGAATGATACGCTCGATGCCCGGACGGATAATTTTGACGGCGACTTCTTCTCCGCTGTGAAGGCGGGCGCGGTGGACCTGGGCCACGGAGGCGGCGCCCAGCGGCTGGGGGTCGAAATCGGTGAAAACCCGGGCCAGGGGCTGCTTGAGCTCTTTTTCCACCAGCTGACGTGCCTGCTCAAATGAAAAGGGCGGCACGCTGTCCTGCAGCTTGCGGAAAGCCTCGATGTATTCGGGCGGGAAGACATCGGCACGGGTGCTCATCAGCTGGCCGAGCTTGATGAAGCTGGGACCGAGTTCCTGCAGGGCGGCACGCAGACGGGCGGGTGAGGGAATGCGCAGGGTGGTGCCCGCGCCGCCGGCCGGCGGCGCGTCGTCCTCCTTGGCGTTACGCGAAAACCAGCGGGCGTTCAAATCCGCCAGCCCAAATTTGGTCAGCACCCGGGCAATGGCCAGAAAACGCCGGCTACCCCTGAACAGGCCGCCCCGATTTCGCTTCATGGCAAGTTCCTTTACCCTCAGTGTGTGTCAGTCGCTGTCTGCGGCGGTGGTGGTCGTGACTGTCGCCTCGGAGGCCAGCGGCCATTTGCGGCGCACGGTCTCCAGGTCTTCAGCGGTGCTGATATAGCTTTCGACGTAGCCGCAGTCGAAGCAGACATAATTGTCCAGCGGCGCCAGTGCCGTCAGGCTGATGGGAATGGCGTTGCAGGTGAACGGGCCGCTTTTGGGGAAGACATCGGCACCTGAGAAAACCTGGGAAGAGTCGCACTTGGGACATCGGCCATTTTTCACGGGGTTACCTCCTCACAAAGGGCTGAATGAAGGGCCTGCGCCGCCGCCCGATCGCGGCGCAGGCAGTATGGCCCAAAGGCGGGAGGCTGTCAACGCTTCGCCCTTTGACCGCGTTCGAATCTGCTTGACTTTCGGCGACGGGCTTCATAAGGCAGGGCGGCAAAAACGTCTTCCGGGAGGACTTAGCATTTGGACGATCGTTACCATCGCTGGCTGGAGCGCAAGCGCACTGAGCGCTGTCTGAAGAATCTGAAACGCAACGGATTTGACGCCCACCTGGTGTCGACGCCGCAGGCCGCCTGCAGCCAGATACTTTCCATGATTTCGGCCTATGAATCCTTCGGCATCGGCGGATCCGACACCGTGCGTGCCATCGGTGTTGTCGATGAGCTGCGGATCATGGGCAAAACCATTTACGATCACTGGCAGCCTGAATTGAGCGCCGAGGAAATCCAGAGCATACGGCTTTCCCAGGGCCGCTGCGACTGTTTTCTCTGCAGCGCCAACGCCATTTCCGAGGAAGGGGAGGTGTGCAACGTGGACGGTATCGGCAACCGGGTCGCGGCCATGACCTTCGGACCGCGCAAGGTGGTGCTGGTGGCCGGGGCCAACAAGATTACCGCCGATTTGACCATGGCCCAGCGACGCGTGCGCGAAGTGGCCGCACCCATGCGGGCCAAAAGCCTGGGAATGGAAACCCCTTGCGCCGAAAGCGGGCGCTGCGCCGATTGCAACGCGCCCCAGCGGATCTGTCGCATCACCACGATCCTGCACCGCCCCCCCATGCTCACGGACATTTCCGTGGTCCTGGTGGCACAGCCCCTGGGGTTTTGAGAAGCGCCGTGTTCTGGGCGAACGGCAACCTGCATGCATTCACCTCCGCGCAGTGGGAAGCGCTCTGCGACCGTTGCGGTCTCTGCTGCCTCGAGAAACTGACCGACCGCAAGACAGGCAAAGTCTACTACACGTCCGTACCCTGCCGGCTGCTCGACATCCGCACGGGCGCCTGCCGGGCCTACCATCGCCGCACGCTGTTGATTCCCTCCTGCCAGCAGTTGACCGCCGCCACGATCACCGCGTGCCGCTGGCTGCCGCGCTCGTGCGCCTACCGGCGCCTGGCGGAAGGACGCGCCCTGCCGACCTGGCACCCGCTTGTCTGCGGCGATGACGATGCCGTTCACCGCGAAGGGCTCTCGGTTCGCAGCCTGGTGCTTCGGAAGGTGCCGCCGGAAACTTCTGATCTCAGTGCTTATATTATCGATTGGGGCATCTGGGGGCGCTGGCGGCGGCCAAAAGGTAAAAGGGGATCACCAAGAACTTGCATGCGGCCAAACCGGGATTAATGTTTCTGCGTTTGCAGTGTTGAACAACCATAAAGACGGTGACAGCCCCAAGTCAGCCACGCGCGTTCGCGTCAGGCGTGCAATCCCATCGATCGGCTGCGCCGGAAGTGCTATCGGAGTGATGCCATGGCCCGCAAAGACCATTATGACAGTCCTGAGTTCATGTCCGTCCCGGAAACCGCCCGTTACCTCGGTGTCGGCCGCAAGATGGTTTACAGCCTTCTGGAGACCGGGCAACTGGCCTTCGCGCGCGAGCGTGGGGCCATACGGATCCTCACGGCGAGTGTTGTCGAATTCCAGTCGCGCGGACAACTGACCTGAAAGACGGCGGCTTCAACGCCGATGTTTCCAGTCCAGGGGGGAGCGGTAATGTTTACCCTGAACCCACATGCCCCTTGCGTTGCGGCGCGCTTCTGATTCGGCCTTGCGGTAAGGGTGACGGTCGAATCCCTCGGGGGTGCGCCCGCCATAGTGTTCGGCCAGGCCCAGGCGCACCATTTCAAGATTGATATTGGTGCCTTCCAGGTGAATGACCGCCAGGAGCCGGCCATAGCGATCATCGCCGTGGGCGTCGAGCTGAACGCAGCGTTCGAGGATGCGATCGGTCAGATGACGACGGGCGCGAACACTGAAAGGCTGGCCGGCCTCGCCCTTGGTTTTCGATGTTTCCGGCGCGTCGATGCCCACCAGGCGAACCAGGCGCCGCCTTCCGCCGGCCTCCGCCAGCAGCAGCGTATCCCCATCGTAGACACGGACCACCCGCTCGCAGCCGTCGGCGCCTGCCCGCTCCCATGCGGGCAACAACATCAAGATGACCACCAGGCTCAACAGGGTCGCGGCCGGCCGCAGCATGCGGACGGCTCCGGCAGCAATCCAAGTCTCAACCATGGCCTTATCCCGCTTTCAATTCAATCCCGTAGAATCTCGGAAAGGCTTTGCTGCAGCCTGGCCATCAAAGGCCTGTTCAGACAATAGCGGCGGGCGGAACCGTCGCTGAAATCATTGATCAAGCCGCATTCTTTAAGGTATTTGAGATGCTGGCTGACCGTGGACTGGGCCAGCGGCAGGTGTTCGACAATACGGCCGCACAAGCAGAGATGGTTCCTCTTGAGATAGTCGATGATCGCCATACGGGCGGGATGCCCCAGTGCCTTGCAGAGACGGGCAACGGTCTCCGGGCGCAGGCGTGATTGGTCTCCGCTAACTGTTAGATTTATATTAGTGCTTGACATTTCAATAGGTTTTCTTTAATCGTCAAATTACGATAAAAAATCGGCGTTGGAATGTCAACGCTTTATCAGCACTTCAATACAGCGGGCCGGTACGAACGGGACCGCCTTGCCACCGTCAGGATCCGGTGCCCGAATCGACCCAATAAAAACCTGGTTGTCCGCAAACCACCCGCCGAACGCTACCGGAGGAATGAACCGCACATGTTTTCGCTGCAGGATGTACTGGATATGGCCGCCAAGATCGAACGCAATGGTGAAAAGGTCTATCGGCAGGCCCTGGCCCGCACGGACGATCCCGATCTGGCCGAAATGCTGGCCTGGATGGCGGACGAAGAAGCGCGACACGCGGCCCACTTCGAAGATCAGCGCCATCGTCTGATGGGCGAAGAAGACAATATTCTGCTCGAGGAGTTGGGCCGGCTGATGCTGCAGAACATCGTCGGCGATCGCGGCTTTTCCCTTGAAGACGTTGATTTCAATCAGATCGCCGAGGTCAACGAACTCCTGCAGGTCATGATCGATTTTGAACAGGATACCCTGGAATTCTACCGTCTCTTCCAGTCTTTGGTTGGAAACGAAAGTGAGCGCCGGGAACTGAGCCGCATCATCGCGGATGAAGAAGCCCACATCCGCAAGCTTCTAACCTGCCGCGATAAGAACCTCGCCTGTCATAAACGCTGATGGTAAAAAGCTGCTGTCATAATCCGCAACCCTAGGCTTCTTTCGCAACGACCACCCGCAAGCCAGCCGATCACGGCTGGGCTTTGAATTCGGTCAACAGCTGATCAACCGATTGTCCGTTGGGCGCCATGGCGAGGGGATTGACCTTCAGCAGCTCCTCCCAGGCCTTGATGGCCCCTTCACGATCTTTTAAATCGTACCGCAGCACGATGCCCTTGTTGAAGTGCGCGTTCTCGAGCTTGGGATCGACCGCGATGGCCTGGTCAAAACGCCGTATGGCCTCTTTAGGTTCGCCGTTGCGGCGGTACATGATGCCCAGGTCAGTCAGCACGGGGGCATTCCGGGGCTCGATGGCCAGCGCCTTTTCATAGGCCTCGATGGCCGCCGCGTGCTGCTGGTTGTCAAAGTTGATGTGGCCGATCTGGACCCAGGCCTCGACATCACGCGGGTTGGCCCGCACGCGCTCCTCGAGCCTGGCCAGCATGCCGGCACGACCGGCATTCGGATTGACGCCGCCGGGAGCACCGGCCGGCAGACCCGAACCTGATTTGTAAACGCCAAAAACCATCCCGCTGAAGAAGCCGACCATGAGGGCGATCACGACCGAAGTCATGAGTGTCTGCCGCTTTACGTATTGCCCGCTGTTGGTCACGTTCTTGGCCATCTATAATCCTTTCCAGGCGCATAAATTTAAAACAGGCTCAGGCGGTGGCGTTTGTGTTCACATGCCATAAGCCAGTTGGACAGTGTGTATACTAATTATCCCTCATAGCAAATCAACCCGCAGATCGAGTGGAGGCCACGATGAAGGAACCGATCCATCACCCCGGGCGTTTACTGAGCATTTCTGGTGGTTTCTGGGAGGCGTCGGCCCTGCACGCCGCCGTCAAACTGGATGTCTTCAGCGCCATCGAGGAAGGCGCCCGAACGGCCGCGGAGGCGGCCGCGTCGATCGGCGCCGATCCGCGGGCGACGGGCATGCTGCTCAATGCCCTCACCGCCATGGAACTGCTGCGCAAGAAGGAAGGGCGTTTTGTCAATACCGAGGAGAGCCGCCGTTTCCTGGTCAGCGCCTCACCGGAATATGTCGGCTATATCATCGGACATCACCATCATCTTGTTGCCGGCTGGAATCGCCTGGATGAAGCCGTGCGTTCGGGAGGACCGGTGCGCGCCGGTGCATCTTTTGAGGACCCCGAAGTGCGGCATAATTTCCTGATGGGCATGTTCAATCTGGCATCGCTGCTGGCCCCCCAGGTGGCCCGTCGTGTCGATCTCTCCGGCCGCCGTCGTCTTCTCGATCTCGGTGGTGGTCCCGGCACCTACGCCATCCATTTTTGTGTTCAAAACAAGACGCTGGAAGCGGTGGTCTTCGACCGGCCCGAGACACGCCCCATCGCGGAAGGGGTTATTGCCCGCTTCGGACTCAAGGACCGCATCGCTTTTCAGGCGGGCGACTATCTTGCCGATACGCTCCCCGACGGCTTCGACGTGGTGTGGGTGTCCCACATCCTGCACGCCGAAAGCCCGGAATTCTGCGCTGAACTGATGGTTAAAATCCACGCCGCCCTGAAACCAGGCGGCATCGTGCTCGTACACGACTTTCTTCTGGCGGAAAGTATGGACGGGCCGCTTTTTCCGGCGTTATTCAGCTTGAATATGCTTCAGGGAACCGAAGCGGGACAGGCCTATTCAAGGGGGCAGGTCGAATCGATGCTTGAGGCGGCCGGTTTCACCGATTTGACCGTCGTTGCCATTGATAGTCCCAATGACTCGGGGATCGTAGCGGCCACCAAATAAAAAAGGCAGGTAAAATACCTGCCTTTGTCACCTGAACCTCCGGTCGTGTCGTGCGCAACGTTCACACCAGAGGCTGAACGCTCGCTGCCGATGCCTTCCGTTTTAAATGCTTACCGACGACAAACCAAGGTTTGTCCTGGTTTATTGCGAAGTGTTGAAGACGGGCAACAAGGCGTTTGCTTATGTTTTCAAAATAAGCGTTTTTCCTGCAGCGTCAAGGTTGGTTATAATTCCGTCGTGCGCTTTGCATGTCCTGGATAGAAGGCCCCTGCCACCGCCGGAGATCGTGCCATTCGCGACGGGCATGGCGTCAATGGTGCGTCATCCCATGGGCCTCCTTGAAGTGGTGCCAATCTGCATGGCTGACGACCGCTATCCAGATCCGCAACCGGCACCGACCCCTCGCGCTTGCGGGTTGCAGTCCCGTGGGCATCGTTGTAATGATGGCCTGTGGATGCACAGCTTGCGTTAATTTCGGTACGGGAGCACCACCATGATCATTCGCAAGGCCCAGGTGTGCGCGCGCGGCAATCGCTCCAGCGGTGTTGTCCAGCTTGAACTCGTGGAAACACCGGCCGGGTGGACCTATCGCATCGACGGAATGACCACCGGCCCGCTGGAGATGACCTGGCATGCGCGCACGCCCGAGAAAGCCAGTCGTAAGCTTCAGGATATCTACAGCGACCAGGAATGGGATTTCAAAATTATTGAATAGGAATCGGACCTATGGCGCCGTCATTGGAAATACCTGTCGAGGCAATGTTTCGACAATGCGACCGCAACCAGTTTGACTTCAAGGATACGTCCGCGCTTGCGCCCCTGGAAACCGTCATTGGTCAGGAGCGGGCCGTGCAGGCCATCGATTTCGGGCTCAACATGAAAAGCGCGGGTTATAATATTTTCGTCTCGGGTCCGGTGGGCACGGGCAAAGCCACGATCGTAGGCGATATTGTGAGCCAGCACGCCCGGCATGAAAAGCGTCCCTCGGACTGGATCCTGGTCAACAATTTCAGTGACACCTACCGCCCGGTGGCCATTGCCGTGCCTTCCGGGTGCGCGCATGAATTCTCGCGACGCATGTACAGACTGGTGGATGAGCTGCGCCAGGCCCTTCCCAAGGCTTTCGACAACAAGGAATTTCAGGACCGTCAGGCGGCCTTGCAGAAAAAGTTCAACCAGCTTCAGGAGAAGATCTTTGAAGCCCTGGCACAGAAAGCGCACGAACGCCAGCTGCGCATCAACCGTACCAAGATCGGCTATCAGACCATCGCTCTCAAAAACGACCAGCCCATTACCCAGGAGGATTTCGAAAACCTTCCGGAAGAAGAACAAAATCAGCTCAAGGAAAACATCCGCGCCTTTCAGGAAGAGATCGAAGCCGCCGAAACCCGGTCCAACCAGCTGGCCCAGGATCAGCAGACCCAGTTCGAGCAGTTGATGCAGGAAGTGGCCCTCTTCCTGATCCGCAACCGTTTGAACATGTTGCGCAAGACGTTCGAAGGCTGGACGGCGATCCAGGCCTACCTGGATGCCGTCCAGGCCGACATGCTGGATAATGTGCAGTACTTCATGCCGGTCCGGGAGGAAGGGGCCGGCGCCGCTGATAACAGCGGCAACCATCTGGGAGGCTTCGACTTCAAACGCTACAGCATCAACGTTCTGGCCGATCGCCGCCAGGTGCAGGGAGCGCCCGTCATCTTCGAGCCCAACCCCACCTATCAGAACGTGTTCGGGCACATCGAGAAGCGCGCCTACCTGGGTGTTTTGAAAACGGATTTCACCATGGTTAAAGCCGGGTCGCTGCTGCATGCCAACGGCGGCTACCTGCTCATGGAGATCGAGGCGGTCATGATGAATCCGCTGGTCTGGGAGGCCCTCAAGCGGGCCTTGCAGACCAAACTGCTGAGCATCGAGGACATGGCTTCCGAAATGGGCTACGGCGTCGCTTCGCAGCGGCCTGAACCGATTCCCCTGGACATCAAGGTTATCCTCCTGGGCAGCTACGGCGTTTTTGAGAAACTGCAGAATTTCGATTCCAAATTTGACAAAATATTCAAGGTCCGGGCGGATTTTGACAACGAAGCCGACCTGACGCCGGAAACGATCCAGCTCTATGCGCGGTTCATTGCCCGCGTGGCGCGCGAGGAGAAACTGCGGCCCTTCACACCGGACGGCGTGGCGACCATGGTGGAATACGGCCAGCGCTTCGCCGCCGACCAGCAGAAGCTGTCGCTGCGGTTCGGGCCGATCGTGGGTGTGCTCAAGGAAGCCGACTACTGGGCCCGCAAAAGCGAGGCCGCGGCCGTCACAGGGGAGCATATCCATCAGGCCCTGCAAAAACGGCGTTTTCGCTACAACCTCTACGAAGAGAAGATGGCGGCCTCGTTCGACGATGAAAGCGTGCTCCTGGACGTCGACGGTCGCATGGTGGGACAGGTCAATGCATTGGCGGTGTATCAGATGGGTGACATCGCCTTCGGACGCCCGAGTCGGATCACAGCCGAGACCTTTATGGGCAAACCCGGCCTGGTCAGCATCGAGCGCGAAACCGAACTGAGCGGCCGCACCCATGACAAGGGCGTCCTGATCCTTTCCGGCTATCTGGGACGCACCTTTGCCCAAAGCCATCCGCTGGGACTGTCCATCAGCATTGCTTTCGAACAGAGCTACGGTCCCATCGACGGCGACAGCGCTTCATCCACCGAGCTCTACGCCATTCTATCGAGTCTGGCCGACCTGCCCATCCACCAGGGCATTGCGGTCACCGGTTCCGTGAATCAGAAAGGTGAAATTCAGGCCATCGGCGGGGTCAACCAGAAAATCGAGGGGTATTTCGACGTCTGCCGCAAACGGGGGCTCAACGGCCGGCAGGGTGTTATGATCCCCCGTGCCAACGTCAAGAACCTGATGCTCAAAAAGCAGGTTGTCGATGCGGCCGTGGCAGGGCAATTTCATCTTTACCAGGTCGCGCGGGTGACCGAAGGTATTGAAATCCTCACCGGCGTCGAAGCCGGCCGGGCGGACGAGGCGGGGCATTACCCCCCCGCTAGTGTCTACGGGCGTATCCAGCACAAACTGCAAACCTTTGCCGAGCGCAACCGCCGGCTCCGGCAGGGAGACGCGGAAAGCAGGGCTTGAGGGGGGCAGGGCAGGGCGCAGCGCCAGGATTAAAAAAGCTTTATATCTGCCCACAACTTTAGTAAGTACATTGGAGATCGCTGGCCTTCTGGCCGTCAAGCGCGTCTGTCCCCTTTCCGGAGATTCTATGCATCGGGAAAATTACATCGAAACGTTGCGGGCGGAACTGCTGGACCTGGTCGAAGAGCATCTCACACCGGTGGCCCTGCGCTACGGCTACAGTGAAGTGCCGCTGGAGTCCAATATCAAATGGCGTCCGCTGGTGCTGGTGCTGGGCAATTACTCCTCGGGCAAATCCACCCTGATCAATGATTTTCTGGGCACCAAGATCCAGGCCACCGGGCAGGCCCCCACCGACGATTCGTTTACGGTTATCACCCATGGCACGAGCGACAGTGACGACAATGACGACATCCGGGTGGTGGAAGAACGGGATGGTAAATTTCTGCTCAACGACCCGGAATATCCCTTCGAAACACTGAAACGCTACGGGCAGCGTTTCATTGCCCACTTCCGCCTCAAGAAGGTCAACTCGCCTTTCCTTGAAAACCTGGCCATCATCGATACACCCGGCATGCTGGACAGCATCACCGAACGCGATCGCGGCTACGACTACCAGGAAATCATTGGCGATCTGGCCCAAATGGCCGACCTGGTGCTGGTGCTTTTCGACCCCCACAAGGCCGGGACCGTGCGCGAAACCCATACCAGCCTGCGCGACACCCTGCCGGCCAAGACCTTCGAAGACCGTGTGCTCTTCGTACTCAACCGCATCGACGAGTGTGCCTCCCTGATCGATCTGCTGCAGGTTTACGGCACCCTGTGCTGGAACCTGTCCCAAATGACGGGGCGCAAGGACATTCCCCCCATTCGGTTGACCTACTCCCCCCATGTCCTGCAGAGCCCGGCCGGTGAGTTGGGCGCGGATCAGCGCTACCTGCACTACCTGGACAATCAGCGTCTGGAGGTCAAGGAGGCCGTCCTGCAGGCGCCGCGCTTCCGTCTCGACAATCTGGCCACTTTCGTCGAAACCCATGGCGAGCGTCTTTCCCACCTACTGGAGGCGCTGGTGAACTACAGCCAGGGATCACGTCGTTTTTTCTGGCGGCACGTGCTGATCAATCTGGCGGTCAGCCTGCTGATCGGCGGGGGCGCCACGGCCGGGGTGATCACCGCCGGCCTGATCGGCCCGGAGCCTTATCTCATGGCCGCGGTCGGTGGCGCCGCGGGCGGGCTCTTTTTCATACTCTGGTACCTCACCGGCATGCGCTGGCTGCGCCGCCGCTTTTACCGCGATCAGATGCGCCATTTGGACCGCCTGACGCCGCTGCGCAACCAGACGCGCAGAGACAGCTGGCAGGCCGTTCGCGATCTCGTCTATCTGACCTTGAAACGCACCGAAGGCCGGATTGCCCTCAAGGAAGTCAAAGCGGAGTACGAGGCGGTTCATCGGATTTTCACCGAAGGCTCCAAGGATATCCGCGAAGCCCTGAACGAACTCGCCACCCTCGACGCCGGCGAGGCCCCGGATTGGGCCCGCGACGACGCGACGGCATCACCGCGCGACTTTCCCTACTCGGAACTTGCCCACCAGGACTAAGGGATCCGTCTTTATTGCCGTGCAGGGTACCGGGCTCCTCCCTCTGAGCCGTCCGCACGATTTGCATTGGCGGGCGCAGCCTTCTCCCCGGTGTACGATCTACCCGCCGCTGCCGACGGATTGGAGAACCCTGGCAGCCAGTAGAAGCCCGGCAATGGTCTTGGCATCGCGGACGGTGTTGGAACCGATCATGGTCAGCGCAGTCTCGAAAGCCACTTCCCGCACTTCCAGAAGCTCATCGGCATCCAGGTGCTGGCGCGCGGCGGTAAGCCGGCGGGCCATGAAGAGATGGATGATTTCATCGGAATAGCCCGGCAGGGGCATGATCTCGCCCAGCGAAGACCAGTCGCCGGCTGATACGCCGGCCTCTTCCTCGAGTTCCCGGCGGGCACAGTCCAGGGGGGACTCCCCCG
>JASJCD010000062.1 GCA_030066135.1 Desulfobacterales bacterium
GTGCAGCACCATCCGCAAACGACTCCAGTCGAGGTTGAAAACCTTCGCGAGCAGCGCTTCCACCGGAGGGGTCAAATCCAGCACCTGCAGCGCGTAGCGAAAGAGATTGGCCCCCGCACCTGCAAGACCGTCGCTGTTGTAGCGCCAGACATCTGCCGGGTCGCCTGCCGGGTAGGGCCAGTCGCTCCAATACCAACCCTGGACAAAGATCCAAACCGCCAGACCAGCGACAGCCACGGACAACGGCGCCGAGCGCGCCAGCTCCCACCAGGTGCGGCCGCCATGACGACGGTGGAGCACCACCGCGGCAAGTCCCGTTCCAAGGATAGTGAAGACCAGTCCCATCCGGCCCGCGGACAGACTGAAAACCAGTACGACGGGCAGCAGGAGCATATCCTTGATGTCCGGCCGCTCGACAGTGCGGTAGAGAAGGAGGATAAAGACGAGGGCCGCCGCCGCGGGTATGATTTCGCCTGGGCCGGAAACGGACAGAAACACCAGCCGCGGCATGCTGACCACCAGCAGTGTGACCGTAATGGCCGTGGGCGGCCAGGCGTAGCGGCGCGCAAGGGCGTAGGTGGCAAAACAAATCGTCAGATAGGCCATCCAGGGCATCAGGGTCGCACCTGGAAAACCGGAATAGAAAATGAAGGCTGCCGCTTGTCGCGGCGGCATCGCCTGCCCGCCTGACAAGACGGCCGCCACGGCCAATGCCGGCAAAGCGCCCAGGAGCACGCCGGCGGCCAGGAAATGATCGCGGCCAAAACGCCCCAGCGTACGCCAGGCGGCAGGAATTCGGCCACGGTGTCTGCCGATCAGGATCGCCGCCAGCATCATCGCGATCACGCGCATGGCGGGGGCTAATCCGGGAATGCCGGCCAGATGGGAGCACCTCAGCAGGAATACCGCCAGCATGGCCGGCGTGAGCGCGGCCCCGGCCGCCGCTTCGGCCAGGGTGTAGCCCCAGCACCGCAACAGCAGCAGTGCGGCCAGACTGTAAGCGGCCACTTCAGTGAACCCCAGTCCGGCGACCAGGATACCCGTCACCTCATTGGTCATGCCACGCTCCGCCCCTGCCCCGCCCGGATGTCCTAAAGCGTTTTCACTTCCTGCTCGGCCAGTGCTTTTCGCATTTTCAAGTGGTCGACGATTTCGATCATATAATCCCGCATTGCCGTTGCCAGTTGGACGCATTCATCGCAGTAGATTTTGCGCCGCATAAACCCGTGGGCCTCGTTCTGGTGATGATACCAGGCCGGATAGGGCGATCCCCGGCAGAATTTACGGCCGGTATAGGCGGCAATGGGGCAGCCCGTGCAAACCAGCATGTAGTAAATCCGGCACGGCGGACAATCCAGCACCCCGCCGTCCGACCGCCGGCCGGCAATGATCCGGTTCCATTTGACCACCGACGCTTCCATGATGCGAATGTTGTTCATCGTCACCTCCGTGAGGGCAGGCCCTGTGAACGCGGCGCAATCGAACGGGGACTTCAGTTCGCGAAGCAGTTCCAGAAGCGCCGGTGAACCATGGCGCAGCGGTGGTAGACGTAATCGACTCTACGGGTGTCGGCCTGGTTTGCCAGGGCCAGGTAATCGGTTTGCGATGCTTCCGTCAGCTCGCCCAGAACCGCCCGAATGGATTCCTGGAGAGCCGCGTGACAATAGCCGCCCTCCAAAACCAGCACCAGGCGGCCCGCGCAGCAGCTCGCGGCGATGTCCATCAGCAGGCGGGTCAGACCGGCAAATCCGGCCGGCGTGACCCGCATGCGCCCCAGTGGATCCTGGGCATGGATGTCGAAACCCGCTGAAACCAGAATCAGGTCCGGATCGAATTCCAATGCCAGGGGTTGTAGAAGCTGCCGGTACAAGGCAACGAATTCATGGTCGCCATGCCCCTTGTTGAGCGGCAGGTTGACCGTGTAGCCCTCTCCCGGTCCAAGACCGGTCTCGGTAAAAAGACCGGTGCCGGGATAATGGGGATGCTGGTGCGAAGAAAAGAAGAGCACGTCGGGATCGCGCTCGAACGCATGCTGGGTGCCGTTGCCGTGATGCACATCCCAGTCCACGATCATGACCCGCCTGGCCCCCAGCATCTTCCGGGCAAACTGGGCGCCGACCGCCACGTTGTTGAACAGGCAGAAACCCATGGCGCGGGCGTATTCGGCATGGTGACCCGGCGGGCGCACCAGGGCCAGGGCATTGGTCAAACGCCCGGCCCAGACTTCACGAATCGCCTGCAGGGTGCCGCCCACGGCCAGCCGCGCCGCCTGGTGGGAATGCGCGCAAACCGGCGTATCCGCCCCCAGGGATGCAAAGGGTCGATTTGCCGTGGCCGCGATTTTGGCGATGTAGCCCTGGGCATGGACAAGGGCCAATTCTTCGTCACTGCAGGGCCGGGGCGACAGCAAACGGCAGCGGGGTCGGTATTCACACGTTTCGAGCATACCGTAGACGGCCTGGAGACGACCGGCATTCTCCGGATGGCCGCCACCGGTATCGTGCTGCAGATAGTGATCATCCAGCACCAGGCCGGTGCCGGCGCTTTTGCGGTTCGTCGTCATGCGCTGTTTGTCATCCCTTTATTCAGGCCTTTGTCGGCACGGTCAGCACCGCACAGGAAGTTTGTCGCAGGGCCGCCTCCGTGGTCGATCCCACCAGCAGTTGGGCCAGACGATGGTGGTGGCGCACCCCCACGACCAGCAAGTCGGCCTGCTGCTCAGCGATATAGTCCGGAAGCACCTCGACGGCCGGACCCGGCGTCAGATCGACCGACAACCTGAGGGCCCCGACCGTCGCGTGCACCGTTTCTCTCATTTTCTGGCGCAAGCGGTCCTGCAGGGCGGCCTGGACTTCGCCGTAGGGGCCGTCGGTAGGCTCCAGAATTTCAGGCCGTAACGGCTGTTCCATGGCATGCAGCAGATACAGCCCGGCATCGAACCGTCGGGCGATGGCCGCGGCTATCGCCAGCACAGGGTCACTCGGATCGATCGACTTACAGGCCACAACCACTTTGCGGTAGGCCGATTGGCCGCGTACTTGCGCTCCGGACCGACTGATCACCAGCAGCGGTATCGTCAGCTGGCGGGCCATGCGTTCCACCACACTGCCGAGCAATACCCGCTGGAAGCCGCTAAAACCATGACGGGCGGCAACCACCAGACCGGCGGCGGTCTCTCGGATGCAATCGGATAGGCGGTCCACGGGATCACCCGCCGCGACGATCGTTGCGACCTGAGCCAGCGGCGCGACAAGTTCTTCCAAATACCGGCGGGACGCAGCCATGAGGTCGTTCTGCTCGCCGCCGCGTTCGAAGATGACGGTTCCGGGATAACGGTCATGCGCGGCCGTCACCGCATGAAAAACGGATAGACGCGCATCGAAGGCACGGGCCAAATGATGCCCGGCATGCACGACTTCCTCCGATGAGGGCGAAAAATCGACGGCACAGACAATATGCTGCGGGTCGAACATGCTGGTTTTCCCCATCTACAGAAGAATCTTTTAACGGCAGTTTCACCGGACATGATCGGCTCAGGCGAGCTTTCGCTGGTGTAATTAGCGTCGGGGGCAGTCGGCGACAGGTCAAGCGCAAAGGATATTGAAAAATAGTTATGCTCCGACCACCCTGTCAAGAAAGGAATGCGGCCGTTCGCAGACGGCGGCAACGGTCAAATCTGACCGGCATTCTTCCGGTAAGCCTTCAGACAATAGCCAGGCATTCCATATGCTTCTTGGGCGACATCTGGCGGTCGCTCGTTTTGTAAACACGAAGAAGGAAATGCGTTTGTCTTGTGAAGATGTATGCTTCGCTGTAATTTTATTCGGCCGGATGCGTAATAAGTTCAAGAGCAAGGCCTGACGCTCCGAAGAATGAGGCGTACTCAAGTTCGCCGCAGTGACCAGGGGCGCCGCGTAACGCCGCTGTCGGCCTGATTATACATCCATCAAAATACCGAACGGTTTTGTAATAAGCTTGAGATACGGCTTGCGTATACCGAGGATCGAGGCGTACTCGAGTACGCCGCAGTGACGAGGGATACGTGTAACGCCGATATCGAGCTTATTACAAAACCGTTCTAAAAGAAGCGGAAAATGAGGAATATGCCCAGCATCGCAAATGCCATGGCCAGCTTAGCCGCCGCCCCCAGGGCCAGGCCAATGGTGGCGCCGAAGCCGGCCCGGCTGGCAGCTTCTAAATCCAGACGCACGGAGAGCTCGCCGATCACCGCCCCGATAAAGGGGCCGATGATCACCCCCACTAATCCGAAGAATAAGCCGACCACCGCTCCGAGGACCGCACCGATCACTGCCCGACGCGAAGCACCGAATTTCTTGGCCCCGAAGGCGCTGGCCGCAAAGTCCACGACATAGGTCAAGAGTGCCATGGCGCCCAGCAGGACCAGCGCGCCCGTTCCCACATGGGCAAAGCCGTCCGCCCAGGCGGCCATGAAAAGCCCTGTAAACAGCAACGGCGCTCCTGGCAGGGCCGGGAATACGAGTCCGGCCATACCCACCAGAGCAAAAACAAAAGCAAGTATCCATAGGGCGATCTGGGCCGCCACCGTTATTTCCATCGTTGCATCCCGATTTTAATTCGTTATGATCTAAACCCTCCACCTCTGTTGGAGGCCCCGGAGAGGTTTTAACGATCCGGAATAAGGTTTTTTCTTGGTTTGTTCAATTTCTTCCACGTGGAAGAAAACGAACCAAAAGAAGACGCCCCTTGTCCCGCTTATTCCTGCGCGTCGTCCATGAAGTCGACGCGTGTCGAAACTCGCTTCGCTCAAACAGGCCGACACGCTATTTCCGACTTCATCGCCGATGCTCGGCGCGGGACAATGGGATAAAAACGGAAGCCCAACCGATTGCTGAGTCCCCTCCGGAGGCCACCTGAGGCCTGCCGCTATGCGGAGGGAGAGCTTCACTGTCAAATGCCGACCGCGGACACACCCGGTTTATAGCACACCCTTGGGCGCGCGGCCATTCTCAATCTGCAGACCTTCGCGCAGGGCCGAACTCAGAACAAAGCCCTCGTAGAGTTCCTGCGCCAGAATAACCAGACCGATAATCAGAAGCCATGTCTGCTGCCAGTATAACCCGGCTGACCAGGCCGCCCCTGTCAGCGCGATGATGAGGCAGCGGATACCCCGCACGAACCAGAGTGCGCAGGCATATTGTCCGGCTAAACGATAAGCGGTCCGGAAGCGCTGGACGCAAAGAATGGCGGCCAGCATGGCCACGCCGGCCAGGACAAAGGCCAGCCCGATACCCAACGGGGGTTCCATTAAGATGAACATGCCGTACCTCCTTTCGATGGGCCCCAACGGCAGCCACCCATGGTGGCATGTCGTTGTTCGCTCTCAGATCAGCGGTGCTTCAGTGTAGGCCACGTTGGCCTCGGTTGAACGGTGGAGGGGCAGCTCCCTGCCCTCTCTTACGTCCGATACGAAATTCGGATTGAGCAGAAATGATTTGGCCGCCAACACGATGTCCGCATGTTCGAGTGCGGCCTGGGCGGTCGGCCGATCGTGGATCTTGCCGCAAATCATGAGCGGCAGGTCAGTCACGGCCCTTGTCAGGGCGGCAATCGTCTGGTCAGTCCCGAAACCCGGCGCTTTAAAATCATAGGTCGAGACCGAGATGGCGTCGAGCGGCTCGTCCGCCAGCAATTTCATCAGTGACTGCCACTCTTCGCGGGTTTCAAACAGCGAGACGTCGGGGTCGGCCACGCCCCAGTTGGAAATCCGGAAGGTCAGCAGGCGCTCCCGCGGCACCACGGGGCGCACGGCCGCAATGATGTCGTGGGCCAGCCGAAAACGATTTTCGAGCGATCCGCCGTAACCGTCCGTCCGCTGGTTGGCATACGTCGAGAGAAACTGGCTGATCAGGTAGCCGTGGGCGCCATGAATTTCAACACCGTCAAACCCGGCCGCCATGGCGCCCCGGGCGGTCTCGACAAATCCATTGATGACATGATCGATATCGAACAAACTGATTGTATCCGGCACAGGATAGGGTTTCCCCGTGAGGGGATTGTCCTGCTGGGGCGTCAGCGCGCTGGGGGCGATGCTGCGTCCGGCCGGATTGATCTCGGGCCAGGCCATCCGCCCGCAATGAAACATCTGCAGCACGGACACGGCCCCGTGATGGCGGATGGCGGCGGTGACCGGCTTCCAGGCATCGATTTGCCGCTGTGTCAGCAGCCGGGCCTGGCCGGGATAGCCCTGGGCGCTTTCATAGTCGGTGACGATGGCTTCGGTGAAGACCAGTGCGGCGCCGTTTTCGGCCCGCCGCACCAGGAAATCGAGCACATCCGGCCGCGGAATGCTATCGGCCACCGAAGACATGCGGGTCATAGGCGCCACCCCCAGGCGGTTGCGCAAAACATGACCATTAAGATTGAATTCCGAAAAAATGTCCTTCGACATAGCCCCCTCGCGGATTGGGATTCTGAAATGAAATATTAGGTATGCTAAAAAGATAGGCGACCGCCCGGGGACGTCAAGCCCGGGCTGAGGCCCCGCCCGACGCGAGGGGCGCCACCGGAGCGGGGCTCGAGCAAAGCGGGTCCAAGGTGCGTGCAATTCGGTGGTAATCGTGGGTTCCCTTGAGCACGGGGCACCGGTCTGGCCTTCGATGATAGCGGCCATTTGATCGGCGCTGGCGTAGCGGCAGCCGGGCCTCCGGCACGCCCGTCGTCCTCTCCCGGGGACTCACCCTCGGCGACCGCGGGCCGACCTTTTCACCCGATGGGGATCGCGTGGCCTTTTGGTCCTGGGACCGCTCATACCATGCCAGCCTGTGGATGGCTGAACGCGACGGATCCAATCCCGTGCAGTTGACAAACGGCGGCGCCGATATGTACCCGCAATTCAGTCCCGACGGTAAGCACCTCTTGTTCGAATCCGCCCGCAGCGGGAACACGGATATCTGGTTTCTGGAATTGGAATGATCCAGGGCGGGAGCGTATGGGCGGTAGGGATCGGTTTGCAGCTGCCCTGCCTGCAACCCTAAGGTTTTGGGGGCACCACCCGACCCACAATAGCGGTTAACACGCCGTCAGTCAGATCGTGAGCACCTCGGCCTCGATGCCCAGAAGGGCCAGGCGTATTCGCGCAATCAGGGCCGAAGCTTCCGGAACCACCACGAAAAAACGGGCGTCGAAATCCCGGGCATAACATCCGAAATCCCGCCATTTGATGCCGCAGTGGGCCCCTTTCACGGAAACATCCGTTTCCAGATCGAAAATATATTCGCGATCCTTCCAGGCGGTAACATCCGGCCGGGAACCGTAAATGGGGTCGGGCGGCGTCAAACCATCCATCCTGGCTTTGACGTCGGAAAAATCGGATTTACCCAGAGATCGCACCAGGTTGTCGAGCATGCGGTCCTGGGTGCGGCTGGGCGAAGTTGAGGGCGTCAGCATACCTTCTCCTTCGTTCGACAGCGCCCTGCCTGGGAAGCATCCGCTTCACAAGCCCCTGCAGGTTTCACGTCCGGTTTAAGAGGCAGGCTGTGGCCCTGCCGTTTGGAGAAGGCGATCTAACCGGAAGGCGCTGGTAAAAGGTTTACACCACACGAACACAACGCGAACAGATGATAGCGCCCCCTAAGCATACAATATCTTGTATGTCAATAAATATTTTACACTATATGTCGTTTTTATTTATTTTCTTGATCTCCGCCGTTTCCCACCGGATGCCCCCCCCGGGAGAGTTTACGATAAACCACATGGCCACGACTTGATCCGTCATTATAATATGTTTGAGAATGGCTGCGCTTCAATCAACACATTGGGCGCGTTATGCGCATCACACTGATATATCCGCCTCCCTGGAAGATCCACCGCCCCGGTGCGACGCCCTATCCGCCGGAAGCAGGCGCCCCTCGCGGTTGCGACCCGCATATGGTAGCCAGCGGTGATTTCCTCCAAGCCCCATATGGTTTGCTTTCCATCGCCGCCCAGGCCTTGGCCAGCGGCCACCACGTGGCGACTCTGAATCTCTCGAATGCCTGCTGGGACGACGTCGTACAGGCCATTCGGGATCACCCGGCCGACCTGTTCGGACTGTCCTGCATTACGGCCAACCGGCGCGGGGTGGCCCTGCTGGCCAGTCTTCTTCGCGCACATTACCCCCAGGCGCACATCACCGTAGGCGGTCCCCACGTCACCGCCCAACCCCGCTTGACGCTGACCCATTATAAAGACATCGACACGGTCGTCCTGGGCGAAGGTGAAGTCACCTTCATGGAACTTGTCGATCGTCTGGCGGGAAACGCTGATAAAGTTCAACTGCCGGGTACGGCCTGGCGTGAAGACGGGGCGGTCGCCGTTGGGCGCCCGCGGCCGGCAATGCGTGACCTGGACGGTTTGATCTCCCCCCTCAACTACTTCGATATGCGCACCATCGTCACATCGCGCGGCTGCCCCGGCAACTGCACCTTCTGCAGCAGCCGCATGCTGTGGGGCCGGACGGTCCGCTTACACTCGGCCAGCTATGTCCTGGACATGCTGGCCCGCGCAACCGGCCATTACGGCACGCGCGCCATCGCAATCAAAGACGACACCTTTACGGTTCAACGCCGGCGGGTTCTGCAAATCTGCAAGGGCATTCGGACACGTCAGCTTGAGTTGACCTGGAGTTGTGAGACCCGAGCCGATCACCTGGATGAAGAAATGCTGCGGGCCATGCGTCGGGCCGGTTGTCAGCGAATCAGCCTGGGCGTCGAGTCCGGTTCGCCATCGATTTTGAAAAATATCCGCAAGGGTATTGATTTGGACACCGTCTTGACCGCCACCCGAACCGCCCAGAAATATGGGTTGCAGGTACGGTACTACCTGATGGTCGGCAACCGGGGAGAAACCTGGGAAACTTTTCTGGAGAGCCTCGCCTTCATCGCCACGGCACGCCCCAATCAGTATGTGTTCTCGCAACTCCACCTCTATCCCGGGACGGAAGAGTTTTCCCTGTTTTGTCGTCAGGGAACATTTACGCCGGACATCTATTATCACCACGACGGCCCCCATCTAACCTGTTTCGCCGGTACCCGCCATGACTCGGATCGAATCATGGCTTATCTGCAAAAGCGTGCCGGCGTCCAGGTATACCGGCAATTCAGCAGCCGCGCCTGCCAAAGAATTTTAGCGCGGCTGCCGGATTTGCCCTGGGCGCATATGGATCTTGCGGCTGCCTATATTCGCGAGCGCCGGTTTTCTCTCGCCGAACCGCATCTAGATCAGGCCAGCCATCAGCGATTTTTGTTCCCGGGCCTGATCCTCAACGCCCGGGCCTGCATAGCCGCCGGGGGCCGCGCTATCGAGACCGCCGAGGACTTGCTGATGCAGGCCGCCGATTGCTACCCGCATGCCGTGATCATCAACAACTTGAAACGCCTGTCGGAATGGCAATCCGCAAAAGGGTACGCCGTCACCGCCCCCCTTGAATTGGATCCCGGCCAAGGCTTTGAAACCAGCCATCCCTGTAGACCGCCAGAATCACCCGAACCGTGTCCGTATCGCATGGATCAGATGACGGGCTGAATCCTTTATTTGTGCCGCCACTTTTGTAAACCGACCGCAACCAGACCCTTATTTGACAATACTTTCGGACACCTGTAAATGTTTCTGGCAGGTTAAAATGGCCAGCCGGGTGCTCTCTGCCAAGTCGGTCTATTGTTGCCCTCGGTTTTCGGGACGGCTGGACACAATCTGAATCAACAGGAAGTATCAATGCCCGATAATGACTTAAAGCCCTTGTACAAACACCCGGATCTTCAAGTCGCGCCCTGCGACATGGGCCATGGCGTTTTTGCCGGCGCCGCGATCCCGGCGGAAACGACGCTCGAGGAATGCCACCATTTGCGCCTCAGCCAGGATGAGTGCAACGGCATTCTGGATGACTATGTTTTCGGTCTGGAACCGGAAGATGACCAGCCTGAAGATGAAGAATACTATTCACTGCCTTTAGGCTGGGGCAGCATCTATAACCATTCCGAGAAAAGCAACACAGCCTACTGGCACGATCAGGATCGCGACCTGATCATTTTCTACACCACCCGCAAGGTTGCCAAAGGCGAACAGCTGTTCATCAACTATGGCCAGGATTGGTGGGATTCGCGCGATCTCGAACCCACCTGAAACCGCGGAATTGCATTCAGGTTATGCGACGACACCGCACCCTGCTGTCCATCACCGTGCTGGCGCTGGCCGGATGCGCCCTGACCCTCCGGGGCCATCAATTGGAGGACCGTTCCACCCCGCCGTTGTTGCCGGCAAGTCCGCATCTCGAAACGGTGGCGGAACTCGAACTTCCCCCCGGCAATATCGCCGTATCCGGCGATGGACGCATATTCATCAGCCTGCACCCCGAGGGCCGGCCGGCGACGAAAATTGCCGAGATCAAGTCCGGCCGGCTCACACCCTATCCCGATGCCGCTTCACAGAAAGACCGCTTCGACACCCCGCTCGCGCTCCGTATCGACCGCCGACAGCGGTTATGGGTGTTGGACTATGCCCGTCATGGCGTCGGCGATGCCAAGCTCATTGCCATTGACTTGAAAAATGATCAAATCGTGGATGAATATCGCTTCGCTTCCGAAATTGCCGGGCTGGGTTCGATGCTGAACGACTTCCAGGTCGATGCCGCCGGGGATCGAATTTATATCACCGACACCAGTATCTGGCGCCAGAAACAAGCCCTGATCGTCTATGACATCAAGCCGCGCAGGGCCCGCCGTGTCCTTGTGGGTCATCCTTCGGTACAAAACGGCCCCTATGCCGTCCATATCCAGGGCCGACCCTATAAACTCCTGGGCATCTTCAAGCTTAAATTCGGCGTGGACGGCATCGCCTTGAGCCGCGACGGCCAATGGCTCTACTACGCCCCCCTGAATGGCGGGCAGCTCTACCGCATCGCCACGGCAGTGCTGGCAGGCGAGGGACTGACGGGCCGGGACCTGGCCGCCGGGGTCGTGTCCTGGGCGGCCATCAGCATGACCGATGGTATGACGACCGACGATCAGGGCCGGGTTTACCTCAGCGACATGGAAAACGGGGCCATCCATAGAGTGGGTGCCGATGGACGGATGCAGACCCTGCTGAAGGATCCCGCCCGCCTGCGCTGGCCGGACGGTTTCAGCTTCGGCCCTCAAGGCTGGCTCTACTTTACGGACAGTGCCCTGCAGGATGTCATTCTCAAATCCGGGGGAACCATACGGGCCAACGGCCCCTACCATATCTACCGCTTCAAACCCGGCGCCCACGCCCATGCCGGGCATTGATCCAGTTCCAGGCAGCTTTCAGCAACAGCACCCGGAAAGGATTGCGCGGTAAAGCTCCTCCCTCAGAGCGGAAGTCCTCAGGTAGCCTCCGCAGGGGCGCTTGGTCAATCTGTTGGGGGTTCAGGTTTTTCCCCTTTGTCCCGCGCCGAGCATCGGGGCCAGGTTCGGGATTAAGCGTGTCGGCCTGTTTGAGCGAAGCGAGTTCCGACACGCGCCGAACCTGGCACCGACGCGCAGGAAGAAGCGGAACAGGGGCGGTTTCTTTTGGTTCGTTTTCTTTCCCGGGAAAGAAAATGAACAAACCTTACAACAAAATCACACTCCGGATCGGACGAACCCCGCAGCGTCCTCCACAAGAGGTGACGGGTTTAGATCACGACTAAAGGAATGCAAGCCTATGAGTTTGCGGTCGATGAGTGAAGCAGAAAGAGCGGCCTATCATCAACGGCCGCCAGGGCTCTGGGCGTTCCACCGGACATGGGTGGCAGCCCTTTTTCATCGATCCGGGTCTTCGATCGTGGCCCCCTTGTCAATGAGGAGCGTCTTCAGCAGTGAGCGATGACAGCGTGATTCGTCTTTACAGTAGCAGCCCACTGAAAAATCCGTTTGATGGGAAAGGGCCGCCAACAGGTCAATCAGGTGTGCGTTGGCCGGCATGGCCATCTCGGCGCGGTACTTATTTGCGAAAACACGCCATTCCCGTTCGGTATTGACGTTCATCCCGAACTTCATGGTTTCAGGGCTGGGTGACAGATTGGGCAACCATACATCGTACCAGTTTCTCGCGCTGAAATCTTCCTTGCGCACCCCCCGGGGCGGGCGGCGGACGGTCCCGATGCGGAGCCCTTCGCCCGTGATACGGTCGCTGCCAAGTCTCACCACCCGAATTGCCATAAAGTCCTCCATTTCTAAAGTCATACCGCCTGAATACGCTACCCGGTCCCGCCGGCCTATCCCGCAATGCGCACGCCGGCGGCAATCGCCATCGATCGTCCCACGGCCGCGGGGAGATTGCCCCGATGCGGTCCATCAAGCGATATGGGCAGACACCGGGCCGTCGGCCGTTTGCGGTGAATGCGGTCGAAATACCAGAGAAGCAAGAATTTTTCAATAATTTTAGACACTCGGAGATTTTTTCGGGGCGGGCCTGTGTGTCAGGCGATGATCGGCGGGGGCCACCAAGGAGCGGCCGGGCAATGGCCGGTCTTAGGCTTTGGGGCGCTGCCCGGTCATTGCCGGTTGGCCTTCAACCGGTTGAGGGCCACCACGCTGCCGAAGATGAGCCCGCCGCCGGTCCAGAAGCGCCAGCTGGTGGGGTCGTCCATGAACAGAATACCCACCAGGGCGGTAAATATCACTTCGCTGGACATGAATACCCCGCCTTCCCATCCGCGGCAGTAAAAAAACCCCTGGTTCATCAGCAGTTGGGCCGTCACCGAAGAAAACACGATCCCCAGCACCAGGCCCCATTCCCAGGGCGTTGTCGGCCATACGGGGTGCACGGCGAATGGCGGCAGTGTTACCAGAATACCCATGGTGCACAGGTATAGGTAGATGATCACCGGCCCGTTGTGCGCACGCAGGGTCCGGATGAGCGTCACCGTGAGACCGGCCAACACACCGCCGACCAGCGCCATGATCTGGCCGAAAAGGTCGCCGGAAAGCCTGACGTCCAGCAGTACGGCCACCCCGGCCAGCACCGCCAGGATGCAGGCGCATTCGGCCAGGCGGATACGCTCACCGTATAAAAGGAAGGAAAACAGGGCCGCGAACGCCGGAAAAGAAAAGAAGATCACCAGGGCCGTGGAAATCGGCAGAAGCCGAATGGCCGTCACCACAGCGATGAAGGCGGCCGAGCCGGTGCAACCGCGGATGATGAGCAGGCGGATGTTGTGTCCCCGGTAGGGGTTGCCGTGACGGCCGAAGACGGTGATCAGGACCAGCGCCCCGCCCAGAAAGCGGTAGAATCCGATATCCCAGACGCTGTAGGCCGGTCCCAACAGCTTGACGAAAACCGTCAGCAGCGTGAAAAGCAAGGCCGCGGCCAGCATGAAGAGCGGTCCGGCCAACCCGGCGTCGAGATGGACGCCGTTGTCCCGACGGTCAGGGGCGGTCATGGAAGATTTTCTCGGCGGAGTTCACCATCCGGGTATTTGATCGCGTTCTTGGCCAGTTTGTCGTGGGCGGCCTCGAGGGGATCGATGCGTAGCTTGCGGGCCAGCATGACGAGATAGATCAGCACATCACCAATTTCGTCGCGTAGATGTTCGCGGGTATCCGGATCCGGTTCCCGGCTCTGCTCTCCGCGCATCCACTGGAAGATCTCGACAATCTCGGCCACTTCGACGCTGAGCGCCATGGCCAGGTTCTTGGGGTCATGGTAGCGCTCCCAGTCCCGTTCGGCCACGAAGGCCTCAAGTTTGGCAATCAGTTCCTGCATTCCGTTCCCCGCGTAGTCTGCTTTAGCGATCGATTTACGACCGGCATCAATCAACCCGTATATCAGTATTTCACCCCGAACCCAGAACTCAGAACCCTGAAGCCCTCAACCCTACACATGCACGATGGCCGTATGGTTGGAGATTTCGGAGTTGGTCGTACAGAGATCGTCCAGGCCCAGCCGGTGGATATCGTCTTTACCGGTCAACCGGGAAAAATCCATCAATTCGGCCGTGGACACCATCAGGAAATTGGCCAGCCCGCGGGCGGAGGACGCCACATCCAGCCGGGCCCGCAGGTCGGGATCCTGGGTGGCGATACCGGTGGGGCACTTGCCCGTGTTGCAGACCCGGAACTGTCGGCAGCCGATGGCCACCAGGGCCGCGGTGCCGATGGCCACGGCATCGGCCCCCAGTGCCAGACCTTTGGCAAAGTCGGCCGATGTGCGGAAGCCGCCCGTGATCACGAGCGAAATGTGGTCGGCGCCATTGTCCTGCAGGTATTTGCGGGCCCGGTAGAGGGCGAAGGGGGTCGGCACCGAAGCGGCCGCCTTGACGAACTTGGGCGAGGCCCCGGTGGCGCCGGCGCGCCCATCGATGGTGACGAAGTCGGGCCCGGCGTAGACGGCCACGGCCAGATCCTTTTCGATGTGTCCGGCCGCGAACTTGATGCCTACCGGCTTTCCGCCCGTGGCCGCCCGCAGCCATTCCACCTTGGCCTTGAGCTCTTCCGGGCTGCGAATGTCATCGAAGCAGGCCGGGCTCTTGATATCGACACCCTGGTCGAATCCGCGAATGGCCGCAATTTCCGGGGTGACCTTTTCCGCTGGCAGATGGCCGCCCATGCCGGGCTTGGCGGACTGACCGATTTTTATCTCGACGGCGTCCACCTGCTGCAGGTTTTCTGCGGTGACGCTGTAGCGGTTGGGAACATATTCGAAAATATATTTGTGGGCCCGCGCCATGGATTCCGGCAGGATGCCGCCCTCCCCCGAGCACATGGCCGTGCCCACGGCGGCGCTGCCCTCGGCCAGGGCCAGCTTGGCTTCCTTCGAAAGCGCGCCGAAGGACATGTGGGTGATGAAAATGGGGGTGTCGATCACCAGGGGATGCGCGGCCCGGGGGCCGATGACGGTCTGGGTGTTGACCGGCTGGTCCGGGTTCAGGGGGATGCGCGCCAGTTGCGCCCCCATGATCAGGATGTCGTCCCAGGTAAAGCTCGGCCGGCGGGTGCGCATGGGCTCGATGATCGATTCCCCGGTGGCGGCCATGGTGCGGATGTCCGCCATGGCCGTCTCGATTTCATCGAAATGCTTCTCGGGTATGGCGTTGTCCGTCCCCCTGGCCTGAACCGGCGATGTCGGCACCGACCCCTCGTCCGCCATGGGCTGCCACATGGCCTTGCCGGAATCGCAGACCGCGCAGGCCCAGTCATCCGCCAACTGGTCCCATTTGCGGCCGTCCTGGTCCTCGTCGAAAAGGGTGTCGCAGATGGTGCATCGATAGACCGTCATGGCCCGCTCCTTTGACGAAAAGGTTAGAAGTTATTCCGGGCGATGGATATGCGCTGAATTCAGGAATCAGGGATGGAGAAGAAGTACCGGGAATTTACCCCAAAACCGGGCCAGGGATCAAGGATACGGCCCGCGGGATCCTAACGTCGGCAACCTGCCGGGCGGCACCGGGCTTACACACCGCATGCGCCGACCGACAGGCTGTGGCCATTGAACCGATGTGCTCCTTAAAAATCCATGTTGGCCGGCTCGTAGAATTCCTTGGGATGCTTGCAGGACGGGCATTTGGGCGGCGGCTCGGTGCCCTCGACAATGTAGCCGCAGATGCCGCACTTCCACTTGATGGGCTGTTCACGCTTGAAAACGGTGCCGGCCTCGACCATGGCAAGGAGCCTTTTGTAGCGCTCGCGATGATGGGCCTCTATCTTGGCCACCTGCTCGAAGGCGATCTTGGCAGCAGTCTCGCCTTCTTCCTCAGCGTCCTTGGCCATATCCGGGTACATGTTTTCCACTTCGTAGTCTTCCCCGCCCATGGCCTCCTTGAGGTTGGTCAGGGTGTCCCCGATGCCGTTCAGGAGCTTGAGGTGGTCTTTGGCGTGCTGCATTTCATTGAAGGCCGTTTCCTCGAAGATCTTGGCGATGTAGTGGTAGCCCTCGGCCCGTGCGACCTCGGCAAAAAAGGTGTACTTGTTGCGCGCCTGGGATTCACCGGCAAAAGCCGCTTTGAGGTTGTCGCTGGTCTTGCTCATCTTCTCCTCCTTTAAGGTTGGTTAAGGTATGCAAACGAATAAATGCAGCCCGGAGGTTCCCGCACCATGCGGGTGTTCTCCAGAGCAATTAACGCTCAGGTGCGCAGGTTGCACAAAGACCTTTCAGGACGACCCGTTTGCTGATCACCTTGAATTGGCGGGCGATCTCGGCGGGCACTTCAAGATGGGAGTATCCTTCGTGATCGAAATCAATGATCCGGCCGCAGGCCGTGCAATGCAAATGGTGATGATCGTCGATGTCCGGATCGAAGCGCTTGGGACCCCCGAAAACCTCCACGACATCGACCATGCCGATCCCGGCAAAGGTCAGCAGCGCCCGGTTGACCGTATCAAACGAAATACTGGGGAATTCTTCCCTGACGGTCTGATACATCATATCGGCCGTGGGGTGCTGGTCCGAGTCCATCAGGGCGCGGTAAATGGCCACCCGCTGCGGCGTAATCTTGAGCTGATGCTGCCGGCAGGTATCAATGAAATGCTGGAGCCGGGGTTCTGAATCATATTTTTGCATACAGCTCTTAAATAAGAGTCATTCTTATTTGTCAAGCGGAAATTGAGTTGGATTCTGATCCGCTGTCACCGGCGCCGCAGCGTTTTCATCACCTGCCGGCCACGCCCGGATTGGATAATCTTCAAAGCAAGGGCGCAAACAATCGGGCCATATCCTCGACAATCGCAATCATCCCCTTGGCGTGGGGCTCGCGGCCCTGGCAGGCCGCCATCAGGCCGCGCATCCATTTCTCGATCTCGCTGATGATCTCGGCATCGTAGATGCAAAGCCCCACTTCGTAATTGAGCAGCAGGCTGCGGATGTCCATGTTGGCCGAACCCGCCACGGCCACGGTGTCGTCGATCAGCACGGCCTTGGCATGCAGCATGCGCGGCCGGTAAAGCATGACCCGTCCACCAGCCTCCTGGAGCTGCGACAGATAGCCCTCGCGGGCCAGGTCGGCGAGCCGATGATTGGATCGGCGCGGTACGATCAGGCGCAGGTCGATACCCCGCCGGGCAGCCATGCAGAGTGATTCCTGGAGCAGGTCGTCCGGCACGAAATAGGGCGTCACGATCCAGACCCGCTGATGGGCCCGGAAGAGGCTGATCATGAAGGCCTCGCGCAGGGCGTCGTTCTCAACGTCAGGGCCGCTGGCCATGAACTGCAGGGCGGTGGCCGCCGTACCGTCTGTGCGCACCCCGTAGGGCTTTTCAGGGCCGAGATCTTCCTGGGCGGCAAACTTCCAGTCCGATCGAAAAATTTCAAAGGCCTGCCCGGCCGCGGGCCCGGCCAGATGCACCGACACATCCTGCCAGCGGTCGGGGCGGGCGTCCGGTCCCATGTACTCCCCGGCCAGGTTCATCCCGCCCACGACGGCCATACTGCCATCGGCGATCACCATCTTGCGATGGTTGCGCAAATTGGCACGCCCCCGCAAGGGCAGACGGAGCATGGGCATGAAAAAAGCGGTTTTTCCGCCGGCTTCATAGAGCGGCGCCAGAAAATGACGATCGATCTTGACCGAGCCCAGGGCGTCGAGCAGGAGATACACCCGAACCCCCTGAGAGGCTCTGCGGGCCAGGGCCTTTACGATGGCGCGCCCCGTCTCGTCGCGGCCGAGGACATACGTTGCCACGTAGATGGCATGTTCGGCCCTGTCGATCAGGCGAATGGTCTCAGCGTAGGCCTCTTCGCCGGTGAGCAGCAAGCGGGCACGATTGCGGCGGGTCGGGGGGAACCCGCCCCGATATACCAGGCAGGCCAATTGCTGTTCCAGGCCGGTGTCGGTGGCCAGCACAGGCGTCGAGTCCGGAAGCAACCGTTTGGAAGCCGCCTGGCGGGTCATTTTACGTCCACCGAAGAAGATATAGAGGGGTACACCGATGTAGGGGATAAAGACCACGGCCATGAGCCAGGCCAAGGTGCTGGTGGGTGAGCGCCGCTGCCGCAGAATATGCGCCAGGAGCACCAGCGCCAGCACGAAACCCAGCGTGGGCAGCAGGTGGATATAAATGAATTCAATGATGACCATGGCAAAATGATTTAGCGCCCAAAGAGGTGGAGGGTACCGATCAATTCGACTGCGGTCGTGTCTGCCGACAATACTAGCGAATGGTGGCAAATTACAACCGTGGGGCGCCGATTGGCATGATCGGTTCTTGACAGCCCGCCCTTTCGGAGGTTAGACGAACGGGTTTTCAATCGCCGGCGAACCCATCTCTGAAAGGCAGGCCCTGTGTTTAATCCCGGTCCGGGCGAAATTGCCGCCCTGTTGACCGCCCTGTCGTGGACGGCCACCATGATGGCCTTCGAGGCTGCAGGGCGTCGCGTGGGTTCGCTCAACGTGAACTTCCTGCGCGTGGTGATCGCATCCGTCTTTCTAGCCGTCTTCGGATATCTGCAGCGGGGGCTGTGGTTACCGTTCGACGCCAGCCCGCACAACTGGATCTGGCTCTCCGTGTCCGGTCTGATCGGGCTGACCCTGGGCGATATCTGTCTTTTCAGGGCCTTTATCCTGGTGGGCGCCCGAATTGCCGCCCTGGTCATGGCCTTCGTCCCGGTGATCAGTGCCCTGATCAGTTGGCTTTTCCTGGGTGAAATCCTGAGCCGGTTGGACCAGACCGGCATGCTCCTGACCACCAGCGGCATCATCATGGTCGTCACGGGCAAACGCGCCGACAGCGACGGCACCCGCCGCGGTTATTCCCTGATGGGTCTCCTGATGGCCCTGGGCGGCGCCCTGGGGCAGGCCGTGGGACTGGTTTTCAGTAAATACGGTATGGGGGCCTACGATGCCTTTGCCGCCAATCATATCCGGCTGCTGGCCGCCCTGGCAGGTTTTGTTCTGCTTTTCACCCTCACCGGCCGCTGGCGCAAACTGGCCCACGCCACCCGGCATCCCTCCGGCATGGCGTATACCACCCTGGGATCGTTTTTCGGCCCCTTCGTGGGGGTGTCGCTCTCCCTCTACGCCGTCCAGCACACCCAGGTCGGTATCGCCGCCACCATCATTGCCCTGGTACCGATCTTCATTATTCCGCCGTCAATGATTCTTAAAAAAGAGAAAATCGGGCTGCGCGATCTGGTCGGCGCCATCCTGGCGGTGGGCGGATCAGCTCTGTTGTTCATTTAAAACGGCGACCCAACCATCCAGGCCCCGTTCGGCCGGCATTTGCGCTGACCATATCGGGGGCGGTAGCGGTACCGGGTTTCAACAACCAGGGCGACGATACCCATCATCGATCCCGCTACCGAAAGCGATACCGTCCCCGATGAGAAGCGACGCCGCGGCAGGGGAGCAGGCCCGATCTATCCCCGCAGAATCGCGACCAGGTTTTCGATGCACCCTTCCACCAGGGCTTCTGCCTGTTGCTGATCATCGGCACGCTTGAAATGCGATTCCAGCTCTCGAAAAATCACTTCGTAAGGTGAAACCGGTATGCTTGGATCGGCCCGTTCCACGTCCGGCCGGGTGTAGCGTTCGTCGTCAAAAAAGAAATGGCTGGGGCCCGGGGCCCTATCCTGCCGGAAAGGCCAGTCGAGTTTGAGCGCGGCGAAGGCCATCAGACCGACCCGGACGCCCGATCGGTCGCTGAAGTCCGCAGGGATGACCGGGCGGCCAAGGCGTCCTTCGAGAGCATGGAAGAAAGCCGCCCACAGGCGGTGTTCGGTAATCGCCAATCCATAAATATACCAATGGTCGATCCCCTGGCGCAGAATCTCCTGGTGAACGGCGGCGAGCTCGTGGGTCGTGGGGCAGAAATAAGTGCGGCAGGCCTTGGCGCCGTAGTAGCTCAGTTCGCGCCAGTCCCGGCCCTGGTTCCCGACCTGGTCCGGATGCAGCAGGCAGCCCACGCGGGAGCGCTGCCGGCCAATCAGCCCCACATACGGGCAGTGGTGAAAATGGGGGAACGGGCGCTCTTCAGGCGTCCAGCCCAGTTGCTGCCGACCGAAGTCCTCGATGGCCTCGGCCACCCGCGGTATCCGGGCAAAGGCCTCCGTTCGCTCGGTCAGAAGCGCTTCCAGGCGCTCGGGCGCAAGATTGCTTATGTTGTAGAGGCCGCAGCAGGCCCCGCAGGAGACCTGCATGCTGACCTGACAGAGATAGGGCGGCGCCATCGTTTCTCCCGGGACATGAAAGATTCAAGGCATGATCCGCTTCAATCGCTCGTCAGCAACTTGACAGGTGCGGCTGCCAGGCTCTAAGGCTTGAGAACATCAACCCGACAAGGAAAGGCATACCGCCATGGCCGACCGAAGACAAGCAATTATCACGGAACTGGAGAAGGCCGCCGAAGAGACGGTGGATTTTTTCGCCGCTCTAACACCCGCGCAGCTCGAACGCCCGGTGTATACCGATTCGATCCAGTGGAATGTGCGCCAGGTGCTGGCCCACCTGGTCACGATCGAAAAAAGCATGCACTGGCTCTTTCGCAATCTTCTGGACGGGGGACCGGGGGCCCCGGAAGATTTTGATATCGACCGCTTCAACCGCCGCCAGCCCGCCAAACTCGATCATCTGGCGCTGGCCGAAGTGATCGACCAGTTCCGGGGCGTGCGCACCGAAACCATCGCCATCGTGGCGGGCATGACGGACGCCGACCTGAACCGCGAGGGCCGCCACCCGTTCCACGGCCATGGCCGTCTGGAACGCTTCATCCGCTGGGCCTACGAACACCAGCGGTTTCATATAAACGATGTGCGCCAGGTGCTTGGGGAATGAGAAGGACCCACCCACACGCACAGGAAGGTGGATTAACGCTTCGTTATTATCCGGATGGTTTTCCGGTCACATCAAATGACGCCCCCTGACCCCTCACCGACAGGCAGCCCTGCGGACGATTTGGGAGACTTCGCAATCGGCGTCGGTATCGCTATCGGGATCGGGGT
>JASJCD010000063.1 GCA_030066135.1 Desulfobacterales bacterium
ACCGGGTTGGAAAAACTGCTGGCCAGCTATGGCGTCAAGATCAGGCCCTCGATCGTGCTGGACGAAAAGAGCTTCCGCCAGAGACTCTCAGGCGATATGGGCGGCGGCGATCGGCCGATCTACTTTGCCCCGCTTATTCAAAGCGCCAACATCAACTCGGACGAGCCCTACCTCGCGAACATACGGGGACTGATCGCGCTTAAAATGTCGCCGCTGGAACTGGACCAGGAACGCCTGGAGAAAAACGGGGTCCAGGCCACGCGCCTGTTCTCCTCTTCGACCCAGGCCTGGGAAATGAGCGAACGCATTACCCTGGACCCCATGGCCATCGGGACGCCGCCGCCGCCGGAAGACCAGCAGCAGTTCCATCTGGCCTACCTGCTGAAAGGCAAATTCCCCAGCTATTTTGCAGGCCAGCCCATACCGGAAAAGCCGGCCCCGGCCGAGGAGCCGACCGGCGGTGAAGACGAGGCCGACCTCGCGGCCGACAACGCGGCGGAAGATGCGGTCAAGGTCGATCTGGACGCCATCGAGAGCGCACCTGAACGGCGCGACCGGGGCGAGGCCTCCAAAATTCTGCTGGTCGGGTCAAGCGACCTGATCCAGGACACCATCCTGGAAGCCGGGGGCCGCAGCCCGAACTCCATGTTCGTCATGAACGTCATCGATTACATGAACGATCGCGGCGGGGTGGCGGCCATGCGCAGCAAGGAACAGCGCTTCAACCCTCTGGAAGAAACGGATACCGCCACCCGCACCCTGACCAAGGCCGTCAATGTCATCGGCGTGCCGGTGGCGGTCGTGGTATTCGGCTTTTTGGTATGGCTGCGGCGCACCGCCCGCAAAAAACGCATCCAGGCCCTGTTCTCGGCCTAACCCGGACAATCACTGGATGCGGGGAACATAGGCACAACCGATTTAGGCATCGCGAGGCTGACGATGAAGCTCAAGAAAGAATATGCCCTGTTGGGAATCGTGATTCTGGCCCTGGGGATTTACCTCTTCCTCAACAAACAGGACCGGGTGCATTACACCCTGCCGGAGACACCCCGCATCGAGACCGCGGACATCTCCCGCGTAGAGATCCAAAAGGCCGGCGGCGACCTCACCCTGACACGCACCGACGACGGGTGGCGCCTGAGACCCGGCGACTACCCGGCCGATACCGCGCAGGTGGAGCAGATACTCAAAACCGTGGCCAACCTGTCGGTCACCGCGCTGGTGTCGGAAACCCAGAGCTACGCCCGCTACGACCTGGACGCCGAGCGCCGGATCGAAATCCGCGCCTACAGCAATGACCGGCTCGTGCGCCAGTTCACGGTCGGCAAGGCGGCCAGCACCTTTCGCCACACCCATGTCCTTCTGGGCGAGGATAAAAACGTCTACCACGCTGCCGGCAGTTTTCGCTGGGAATTCGACAAAGCCGTGGACGAATTGCGGGATAAGACCGTCCTGACCTTCGACCGCAGTGCGGTCACCGCCATTGAGCTTACCGCCGAAGGCGAACAGCTGGTTATCGCCAAAGAGAGCCCGGCGCCCGAGGCGGACACGGCGGAAAAACCCGCGCTCGAGGGGGACCAGACCAAATCCCCGCCCGAAGCCCGCTGGGTGACCGCCGCAGGTGAAACCATCGCAGCCACGGATGTGGATCAACTCCTGTCCGCCCTGAGCCCTCTTAAATGCAGTGCCTTCCTGGATGAGGCCCCACAGACGATTGGGGATGATCCCCAGTATCGCCTTGAACTGAAAGGGCTGGAATCCAAAACACTGGAAATTTTCAGCCCCGCCGCGGAAACGGGAAGCGACTTTAGCGCACGGTCTTCCGACAGTCCCTACGCTTTCAAATTGACGGAATTCGAGGTCGCCAAGATCAAGGATTTTTTCACGGCGGCCACGGGGAGCGGGGACGAAGCCGACACGCCGGCCACATCCCAATAGTCCGGCCGGTTATCGACAGTAGTGCCCCCGGAACAGCCGATTTGCCGCCACTGTCGTCCTCCGCGGCCGGCCATCGCCCGACCCTACGGAATGCGTGCCTGCCACTTTGGATTTGACAAAAAACAGCGCCCGCACATAGTTTAGACCATCACAGGCTTGCCACCGTTGAATCCAATCGGCCCGGCACGATCTCTACCGGCCGCACATTGGCGGCACATGCCATTTAACCAACGCGGACAAACCCCATGGCCCATCCAAGCCCGCCCGGCGAAAACCAGCATCTGGCCATATTCAGGGTTGCGTCCTACACTTTCTGTGCGCCGGCCCACACCGTTTCCGCCATCACCGACGTGCCCGCGTGGACCCGCATCCCTAAAACACCGCCTTCGATTCTCGGCGCCGTCAACCACCGCGGCCAGGTGGTGGTGGTGGTCTCCTTGCGGCGCAAGCTGGGGCTGGAACCCGCACCGGCCAACATCCGCAGCCAGTTGATCATCGCCGAGCTTGACACGGGCCTGACAGGGTTCAAGGTAGACGCGGTCGAAGACGTCCGGCGGCCGTCCGACATGCAACGCCATCCCCTGGCCACGGGCGCCGCCATCGACATCTTCGACGCCTATCTCGTCGACGGCGATCGCATTCTCCTCCAGACCGATTTTCAGAAACTCTATGACGCCCGCGAAACACCTCCGCGCGCGGTGGATCTGGAAGCACACCTGCGACAGGCGGAAGAAAAACTGACGGTATCCGACAGGTCCACCGCAGCGGCTGAAGCGCCGGCGAGAACAACGGAACCAGCGGTCGAACCAGTGTCGGTCCCGGGTCCGGCGCCCGCTACGGCAAAAATATCCTCAGGTGCCAGGGACGTGCCGGAGGCCACGCAACCGCCGGGGCCGCCGCAAGGCACCCCGCCGCCGGCCGGGAAGGCGCCGCCGCCCGCAGCCGAAAAGCCGCCTCTGGATCGCGGGCAGCGTGCCGAAACCCCATGGTCGACAGGGCGGCAACCCGGCGCCGCCCGCCCCTCCTGGTATCGCTACGCTTTCGTGGCCGCCCTTTTTCTGGTCATGACGGTGGCCCTGGGCGCCGGTGTCTGGCTTCTTCGGCAGCAAACCGGGATGCGGACCAGAGGAGACATTCCGATGCCCGCCAGACCCGCGACCGCGGCCCCTGAAGCCGTTCCGGCCGCGACCGCTCGGGAGCGAAGCGCTCAAAACACGCCCCCTGAAACAGGGGAGGAAAAATCGTCGCGGGAGGAGACGCCCCAACCGCCCGCGATGACGCCCGCTCCGTCCCCAGAGACAGCCGAAATGGTCCCACCGGTACCCGAAAGTTTTCAGCCCACCGCCGATTCGCAGGTATCCGCCGTCTCCAACCGCCGGGCGACGCCAGTCCCGCCCGCAGAAGTACTGCGTGTCGAAACCGAAACCTTTACCCTGACCGTCGAAAGACCCAGCCGTGCCGACGCGGCAACGCCGGACAAGCCCCCGGGCGAAACGCCGACAGAGACCGCCGAAGAAATCCGCCATATCGTGGTCCGCGGGGACACCCTCTGGGATATCGCCGCCCACTACCTGGGCGATCCCTTCCAGTACCCCGAACTGGCGCGCCTGAGCCGCATCCGCGACCCTGACCTGATCTACCCCAACGACGTGATTCGAATCGTCCGCCGGCCGTCTCAAAACGCAGCGCCATAGACGATAATCTTCAGCGCGGCCGTGCAATGAACGCAACGCCCCATCCGGCTGATTTTCCTCCAGCTGATTTCCGGCCCTACCAATTTGGCGTCTGGAGCGGGCATCCCGCCACCATCCGTATACGTTATCAGCACCCCGTGCATCCGCCGTCCGGGCAGCCTCCGGCATCACGACGTTGAGCAACCAGCCTTATAAATACCTGGAACGACCTGCATGCCAGGCGGGGATCAGCAGATGGACGTTTTGGGGGTCAGGTGAGAATATTATCAAAGCCTCACAAATCGCCGCATATTCTCTAACATATTGTAATTAAATTATTTTATTCTCAACATCGGACCCCCTATAACGATATTATCAATTTTTATCTTGGTATACCGCCGGGCATCTCGATCGCCTCCCATCAAGAAAAGACAAATAACCACCTGATATTTAATCTTATTTAGGTCTTCCTGCATCGCCAGCAAGGATTTGGCACGCCCAGTGCAACAACAGCCGGCCGGAACAGCCAATTATCGATCAGCAAACGATTTGGGAGACCAGAGCGGCAATGAAGAAATCGATAGAATTCAAAATTAAACCCGACTGGGATGAGATTGAGAAAGTTCGCAACGAATGCACCGAATTTCTGCAATCCCACGAACTTTCCGACGATACCATCCATTCCTTATCGATGATTATCAGCGAGCTCATCGAGAACGGCATCAAGTACGGCAATTTCAAAGTGGTCGCCGACAAGGTCGCTGTCGTGGTCAATGTGGATCACAATAACGTCACCATCGAAGTCTATAACCCCGTCGATGAAAGCGCCTACGGCCATCTCTCCCGGCTCGACCGCATGATTCAGTGGATCCGTGGCTACCAGGATCCGTTTGAAGCCTATGTCGAACGCATCAAGGAGGTCTCCAAGAAACCCCTCAAGGATGTCGAAAGCGGTATCGGACTGGTTCGAATCGCCTATGAAGGCAAAGCCCTGCTGGATTTCTTTGTCAATGACAACAACATGCTGAATGTATCGGTGATTTCAAACATCGAAGGGGACGATAGGAAATAATCATGGCGAAAGATCAGACCTACACGAATAATTTATTGACCATCCAGGTTGAAGAGCAGGACGACCAGATCGAGGTCAAATGGACCGGTAAAAGCACCGATCGCGAACCGGCCAAATTTATCTCGCCGATCCTCATCCAGGTCCTCAAAGCAGCCAGCACCCTGAACAAGCGCATCATCATGGACTTTCAACAGTTACAGTACATGAATTCGTCCACGATTACACCGCTGATCAAGATCCTGGATCGGGCCAAGAAAGGCACGAACAAAATCACGATTTTCTATCACAAGGCGACCAAATGGCAGGAGCTCAACTTTACGGCCTTGGAGATCTTTCAGACCGACGACAATCGACTGGAAATTAAAGGACTGTAAGCAATGATCCGTCAACCAACAATGCGATTCAACGCCCACCTCCTGCAGGGAGAGGCCAGGATACCCATCGAAGCGCAATATGATTCCAGGTTCTCGCTACTGATCCGGTTTTTCAATGGTTTCCCGAGTAATCAGGCGGCGGAGTTTAGCAAAATCGTCTTTCAGCAAAACGGCGATAAAATTGAATTGGGACCTTGCGAGTATATTGTCGAACCCCACCATCAGAATTTCCAGGGGCGGCTGGTCTTCAAACAAGCCGTCTATGACTTGAACAGTCTTTTTTTCAAAAATAAAATCGACAAGCTTCAAACCGAGTTTTCCAACCTGCCGCTGATTCTGGCGCACAAGAGCAAGATTAAAAGCGAATTCAAAGAATTCACCGCCCATTTAACCTATGATCTGAACGTCTACAAAAACATTTTTGATACCCTCGATGCCCGCTATGCGGATGAGCCCGAGCCGATCAAACAAAAAGTCCAGGAAGCCATCATTGAAACCGAGGGACGCAAGTTCATGCGTTTCATGGATCAAAAGCTAGAGGACTTTGAAAACATCATCATTGATTACAGCAAAAAAGAGCATGAACGACACGGCTACTATCTGCGCAAGCAGATCTGGCACTTCCTCATGTGCGCCCCTTTTATGGCCCGCACCAATTTAAAACCCCGCGGCTACAGTGGGGATTCAGTCATGATGAAGATGCTTTATGACAACCGCTACGAGGGCCGTTCGACATTCGCCAAACTGATGCACAAACATCCCAACGAGCACCCGGCCGCCCAGGCCGTTCGCAACCGCCGCAAACTGATTGCCACGATGCTGGGTGAACTGAAAACCCGCGGACCGAAATCCCGCGGCCAGAAAATAAAAGTCCTGTCGGTGGCTTGCGGTCCGGCCTTCGAATTGCAGGATATCCTCACCTCGGCCCAGGATTGCGCCCTCTTTCAGTTTACCCTGCTGGATCAGGATAAGAGCGCCTTGTCCGAAGCGGCCTCCCAGATCGCCGCGCTCGAAAATAAGTTCAACACCAAGATCGAGGTCGAATTATTGAACGAATCGGTGCGCACCATGCTCACGACCCCCAAATTAGAGAAGATGTGGGGCCAATTCGATTATATTTACTCGATGGGGCTATTCGATTATCTGACCCCGCCGGTCGCCAAAGCCGTGATCGAAAAACTCTACAAAATCCTGAACCGGGGCGGAGAAATGGTGGTGGGCAATTTTCACATCTCCAATGCCAGTCGGTATTACATGGAGTACTGGTTGGACTGGGTGCTGTACTACCGCACCGAACAGGATTTTATCGATCTGTTAAAGGACCTGCAGACGGCTGAGTCCCGCGTGCTATTCGAAGAAACCGGCAGTCAAATGTTTCTGCACGTCCAAAAAACGGAGAGCTGAGAAGCGAACAGGATTCGATTCGCGATATGGTTTAATGCCAAATGAACGACTTAGCAGGACATAAACTGAGTGCCGAAGAGCAGGCCTTTATCGATGCGGAGGACTTCGATCAGTTCCTCAACCGCATCATTCACGATTGGCTGAAGACGGTCACCTTTCTGGTGATTACACTCGTGCCGCTCTTTTTTATCCTCGATTACTTTATCGTACCCAAATCGCTGCTTCCCCGGGTGGGCATTTATCGCTTGACCGCCACTTTGATCGTGATCGTTCAATACCTGATCATTCGCCTGACCCAACCGAGTAAATTTTCCTATATCCACGGCTATGTCGTCTCGGTTGTCGTCGGGGGCGTCATCGTTTTGATGACCCGTCATCTCGGTGGTTTTTATTCAAGCTATTATGCCGGCCTCAATCTGGTCATTATCGGCGTTAATCTACTGCTGCCCTGGAAAGCGCTGCATTCGGCCCTCAACAGCATGATCATCATATTGATGTATATCACCATCAATTTTATCGGGCTTGACGACTTTCGCCCCAACGACCTGATCAACAACCTGTTTTTTCTGTGTGCCACCGGCATCATCGCGGTCAGCATCAACCATGTTAAACACACGCTGATCCGTAAGGAATTCTACTTGATGGGCGAACTCAAATCGGCCCGCGATGCCATCTGGAGCGAAATGGAGCTGGCCAAGCGCATTCAAACCGCCCTCTTACCGGACAAGCAAAAAGTGCAGGGGTATGAAGTCGCGGCCGCCATGAAGCCTGCCCGGGAGGTCGGCGGGGATTATTACGACATTATCGAGACACCCCAGGGCGATAAGTGGGTCACCATCGGGGATGTTTCCGGACACGGGGTCGATTCGGGACTGATCATGATGATGGCCCAGACCAGCATCCTTTCCAAAGTCAGCAATAACGGCAACTGCACGCCCTCGGAGATGCTGAACGCCATCAACGGCATCATTCGCGAAAACATTTCGCGCTTGGGCTCGGACCACTACATGACCATGATGGCGCTGCGCCTGAATGCTTCGCATTTCACGGTTGCCGGAAAGCACCAGGACCTGGTGATCTATCGCTCGGCCCTTAACCGCATCGAGACTTTCAAGATACCGGGGACCTGGATGGGCATCAGCGACGACATCCAGGGCAGCCTGGTGGATGTCGAAATCCAAATCAATACAGGCGATATCGTGCTGCTCTTTACCGACGGCATTACCGAAGCCACCAACCCCCAGGGCGAAATGTTCGGCCAGACCCGACTCGAACAGGCCCTGAATGCCTATGCCGATTTGCCGGTGGGGAAACTGCGCGATCGAATCATCGGCGACGTGACCGCATTTCAGGAAGAACAAATGGATGACATGACGCTCGTGGTCATAAAGAAGTGAGGTCATCCCCCACGGCACGTCTGAACAGCTTAGCCCAAGGGCTGGGAGTTATGATTAAACACCATACAGATTGGGAAGGTTTTGAACTGAATCTCCTGACGCTCTCTTTTTCGAAAGCGGTTGAAAAGGACTACAAGGAGCAGCAGTTTACCAAAACCTTGCGGCATGTCCGGGTCGCCATGCTGACAGCGATCGGTTTTTTCGGCATCTTCGGCATCCTGGATGCCTGGATTGTACCGGAGGTCAAATACAAACTGTGGTATATCCGCTATGGCATCTTCTGTCCCTTTGTCCTGCTGATGTTTATCTTCTCGTTCAGCGACAAATTTAAAGCCTACATGCAGATCTGTATTGCCGCGATCGTCGCGTTGGCCGGATTCGGCATCGTGGCCATGATCATGCTGGCCCCTTATCAGAGCAACAACTCCTATTATACGGGCCTGATCCTCGTTTTCTTCTTCGGCTATACCTTTTTCAAGCTGGACTTCATTTACGCCGCCGCCACCGGCATTCTGATTGTCGCGGCCTACGAAATCGCTGCGATCTGGTGGTCCCAGACGCCGCTGCCGATATTGATCAATAACAATTTTTTCTTTCTGGCCGGCAACCTCATCGGGATGGTTGCCTGTTACTCCATCGAGCTGTCGACCCGCAAAGAATATATCCAGGCCAAATTGCTGGAGTCGGAACAAAGGAAGGTTCATAAAGCCAACCTCGAACTCGAGCATAAAGTTGAAGAACGCACCGGCCAGCTGCTGCGCGCCAACAAGGTCCTCAAGCAGGAAATTGCTGAACGCAACCGGGCCGAAGAACACGTCCGCGAAAGTGAATCCAAGTATCGCAGTATTCTGGAGAGCATGCAGGAAGGCTACTACGAGCTTGACATTACGGGCAATCTGACCTTTTGCAACGATGCTTTCACCAAAATCGTCGGATACGAACGCAACGAACTCCTGGGGGCCAATTATCGCCAATATACCCGGGCTAAAGATGCCGGCAAGGTTTTCCGGGCCTTTAACAACGTCTATGTCTCCCATAAACCTTCCAAGGATTTCGAGTGGCAGATCGTTCGCAAGGACGGCGAAAAAAGATTTCTGGAGGCGTCGGTGTCGCTGACCACCAATTCCGAAAGGCTGCCCAACGGCTTCAAGGGTGTCGTGCGCGATGTGACCGATCGAAACCTGGCGGAAGAATCACTCAAGGAAGCCTACAGCGAACTCAAACGGACGCAGTCGCAGCTCGTCCAATCCGGCAAGCTGGCCTCGATCGGGGAACTCGCCGCGGGGGTGGCCCATGAACTCAACCAGCCATTAATGATTATCCGCGGGCATGCTCAGCTGACCCAGCGCAACATCGCCAAGGGAAAAATCGACATCGGCGCCGTTTCCAAGCAGCTGGAACCCATCGAACGTAACACCAAACGGATGATGAACATTATCGATCACCTCCGAACATTTTCGCGGCAGTCCAAGGCCGAATTTCAGCCCGTGGATATCAACCAGGCCATTGAGGACTCCTTTCTGATGATCGGCGAACAATTGCGCCTGCGCAACATCCGGGTTGAAAAAAACCTCGATGTCCACCTGCCCACGATCAAAGGCGAGACCAATCAGCTCGAGCAAGTATTTCTCAACCTGATCACCAATGCCCGCGATGCGATTACCGGCCGGGCCCAGGACACCCCACCGGAAGAAGACCGCGAAGATTTCATCACCATTACGACACAAATGTCCGCCGCCAACAATCAGCGTGTTGAAATTCTGTTCACGGATTCCGGCGGAGGTATCACGGAAGAAGACCGGGGCAATATTTTTGACCCGTTCTTTACCACCAAGGAAGTCGGCAAGGGCACAGGGCTGGGTCTTTCCATCAGCTACGGCATTATCAGCGACCATGGCGGTGAAATCGAGATCGCCCGCACGGGACCCGAAGGAACTACCTTTCTGGTATCGCTGCCCGTCGCCAAATCGGCGTCCAAGGACACGCGCGTCGAGGACCTGGACATACGCCAAACGGCCTGAATCATATGACATCATGCGGAGCTTGGCATGCAAGAAACCATTCTGATAATCGAAGACGAAGAAGACATCCTGAATCTGCTCTACAGCCTATTGGACAGTGAAGGCTATACTGTCCTTACCGCCCAAAACGGTCGTGAGGGTCTGGCGAAGTTTCATGAGCACATCCCCGACCTGATATTGACGGATGTGAGGATGCCCGTCATGGACGGCATCGAAGTCCTGCGCGAGGTCAAAACCAAGGAGTCTGACACGGAAGTCATCATCTTGACCGGACACAGCGATGAAGCCACGGCCATCGATTGTCTGCGACTCGGTGCCTATGACTATTTTCGCAAACCCCTGGAAGATATTGATGTGCTCCTGACCGCCGTGGAACGTGTGCTCGAGAAAAGAAATCTGGAAATTAAAAATCGCGCTTTGGTCAAACAGCTGGAGGAACTCTCAATTCGCGATCCGTTGACCGGGCTCTATAATTATCGCTACCTGCAGACCTGTCTCGATGAAGAGGTCGAGCGCTCCAATCGCTACGGTCACACCTTTTTCATTCTGATGATCGATGCCGATCATTTCAAAGATGTGAATGATAGCTACGGCCACCTATTCGGCGATTACGTGCTGAAACAGTTAGGTGAGATCATCGACCTGGAGTTGCGCTCCTCGGATCGTATCTTCCGCTATGGCGGTGAGGAATTCCTGGTCTTGATGAACGAAATTTCCAAAGCCGACGCGGTCAGGGCGGCTCACCGACTGATGGAAGCCGTAAGGGAGCATACCTTTTCCAACGGGCAGTCAACCGCCCAGATTACGGTCAGTATGGGCGGGGCTTTCTATCCGGCCAACGCGCGGGACAAGATCGGGTTGATCAAAAAGGCGGATCAGGCCCTTTACTTTGCGAAGCAGACCGGCCGGAATCGATTTGAATGCTGTTCGTTTAATCGTGCCCAGGTGCCACCTGTCGATCACGAGCGACGCGCGGCCTCCAATTTAATGGTGGTTCCCGGCACGGCACGCTCCAATTGATGCACGCGTCTGAAACGCATGGCGCGCGCCTCGAGAGCCCCAGTGTGCGAGCCGATCCCAGCAAAGGAAGGAATTAATGTCGCATACGACCTCACGCAGAATCCATCGACGTTTTAAAGTCAAGGACGGCGCTTTTGCCGTCCTCTTTCAGGACTCGTCCAAGCTGGCTGAAATTATTGATATCAGTATGGCGGGCTTTGCCTTTTGTTACAGTGACAGCGCCTTCATCGACAACGATCGGAATGGTCGGGCCTTTTTGTACCAGGATCATCAAAAACGGCTGGATCGTTTTGCGACCTTCGACATTTTCCTGGTGGACAGCGGCATTTATCTTGATAAGCTGCCCTGCAAAATCATTTCGCATATTGAAATCGATGGTTCGCAATCGCCCAATTCGATCGCCATGAAGCGTTGCGGCCTGGCCTTCGAGGAATTACTGCCCGAACAAATATCCGATCTGGAATATTTCATTGCGACCTGCACGCAAGCACCCCGCTGACAGCGCCAAGACGCGTCGCTGCTACTGAAGTCCTTAGCGATCGGTCTGCCGTGCCGCAGGGATGCGAAACCGCACCTCACCTCGGTTATGGCTACCGGAGCCATGCGCGCTGCACTGAAAAGCGGCAGATTTCACCGGCCGATTATAATTTGACCTTTTTTTTCGCAAACCGCCTGCCGTAAAACCAACCAGCGCACGCCATACAACCGTCAGCTATAATCTCCACAGCCTGCGTCCGACACCGGCACGCCGATCCGCAGCCTTGATCTATTATTTCAATATTATCAAATAGTGACGCCACAGGCCCTCTGAGCCGCCCTGGATCTCGAGACCACCCGCCGACGGTAAGCGGTCACCACTATGGTGGATATCGGGTAATAAAATCAGTGTCCTGCCCGGGTCGATGGTCCTTGACGCTGTCCGATTTAAAGATTATTGCGGAACTAGCGATATACAGTTAAGGTTCCATATTCGGGTTGGCGGTCGCAGCATATGGCCAGAAAGCTGGTGGTACAAAACGAAGATGATCTCTAATATCCTCATCATTGACGATGACCCCGATATTCTGGACCTGCTCGAAAGCATATTGGCAACCGAGGGCTATGGGGTCTACCGTGCCCCGGACGGGCACAAGGCGCTCGAAGTCTTCCGGTCCCGGACCGTCGACCTGGCCATCACCGATCTCAACATGCCCGGCATGGGAGGGCTGGAGGTCCTGTCGGAAATCAAGCGTCTGGATGCCGACGTGGAAGTTATCGTTCTGACGGGCAACGCCACCCTGGAAAATGCCATTCAGGCCCTCAAGGAAAACGGCGCCTTTGACTACCTGACAAAACCACTCGAAAATATAGAAGATCTGTTGATCAGCGTCCAACGGGCGATCGAAAAAAGAAATCTGACCTTGGAAAACCGATCGCTGATCAAGGGACTTAAAGCCGAAGTTGAAGAACGTAAAAACGTCGAGGAACTGCTCCTACAAAGCAAAACCAATCTGCAGTCCGTATTTGACGGTATCCCTGAACCGCTGGTCATGCTGGACCGCAACATGGCGGTCATCGTGCTCAATCGGGCCGCCAAGGAGTATGCTCAGGTTTCGCGCTTCCAGGATGTTTTAGGGCAGTCCTGCCATGAAATATTCGCGCGTAAATCCTCACCCTGTGAAAACTGCCGCCTGGAGCAGGCGATCCTTGACAACAAACCGGTGACTTTCGAGCGCAAGGGGCTAAGGGACCCCTCGCGCATCGAGGAAGTCGTGACCTATCCCATGCAGTACGGGGAAGATGGTGAGCGCACCGCCATTGTGAGAATCAGTGATATTACGGATCAAAGAGAAATCGAGCAGCAGCTGATCCGTGCCGACCGCCTTTCCTCTCTGGGACAACTCTCCGGTGGAATCGCCCACGAAATTCGAAACCCTCTGGCCAGTATCAACCTGTTTACGGACATTCTAAGCGACCCGCAGAAATATGAACGCTCCCCTCAGGAAATCGAGCTGTTTGACGAAATTCAGATCAATATCAAACGCATCGATCAAATCATCAAGCGCGTGCTCGATTTTGCTAAACCGGCGGTGACCTCTTCCGACGCCGTCGATCTAAACAATTTGATTCAGGAATGCATGAAATTCTGGTCCTCCCAGCTCAGAAAATCCAAGATCGATCTGCAGCTGAGCCTGCAGGACGCGTTGCCCCATGTCCAGGGCGATGTCATCGGGCTGCAGCAGGTGATTCACAATGTGGTATCCAACGCCATCGAAGCGCTGAGTGATGGGGGCGAGATTAAAATCGGCACTACGCTGGGCACGACCTCGAACGGCAGCAACCACCCAACCGTGCTGCTGCAGGTCAGCGATACGGGGCCGGGTATCCCGTCCGCCCAGCAAGAAGATATCTTTAATCCTTTTTTTACGACCAAGGCCACAGGCACGGGTTTAGGGTTGAGTATCTCCCACCAGATTATCAAAAGACAAGGCGGCGCCTTGACATTCGAAAACAACCCGGATGCAGGGACGACCTTCAGCATCGAACTGCCGGCCGCCCGCGAAAATCAAGGCTGATTCTGAGCGCGGTGCCAACGCGCAGGACGCCAGGGAGAATTGGCGCGTGAAATCCAAGATACTGATTGTCGATGATGATAATAGCATCCGTAAAGGCCTGGCCCTTACGCTCGGCGATAACTACCGCGTGGTCACCGCAGCAAACGCTACAGAAGCATTGGATACCTATGACCGTGAGCGACCGGATATCGTCCTTCTCGATGTAGGACTACCTGAGATGGATGGGGTGGCGGTTCTCGAAAAGCTCAAAAAGATCGACGCGGAGGCCGTGGTGATCATGGTCACCGCCGTCGAAGATGTGAAGACCATCGTCAAGGCCGTCAAGGGCGGCGCCTACGATTATCTGGTCAAACCGGTTGATTCACAAGATTTGTTGCTCACCATACAGAATGCGCTTGAAAATCGGGGTTTACGAAATCAAATCCGTTCCATCCAGAAACCACAGGTCGAAAAATATACATTTGACCTGATCGGGCAGAATCCTGAGGTGAAAGCGGTCATCGACATCGCCCGCAAAGCATCCGCCAGCCGGGACACCCCTGTACTGATCACGGGTGGAAGCGGGGTCGGGAAAAGTGTTCTGGCCAAGGCGACCCACTATAACAGCCAGGGTGTGCCCGGGCCTTTTGTAACCGTCAATTGCGGTGCCATCGCCAAGGACCTCGTGGAAAGCGAACTCTTCGGCTATACGCACGGCGCCTTTACCGGGGCCCGCGCCGAGGGCAAGAAGGGGCGTTTTGAAGAAGCTGCCGGGGGAACCTTGTTTCTGGACGAGATTGGCGCCATGCCGCTTTCGGCCCAGGTCAAACTGCTGGCTGTCCTCGAAGACCGTACCTTTCACCGTATCGGCGGTAGCCGCCAGATCGATGTTGACGCGCGGATCATCGCAGCGACCAATATCGATCTGGAAGAGGCCGTTGCGTTGGGGGAATTCCGAGGCGACCTCTTCTTCCGACTCAACGTGGTCCGCATCGACTTGCCCGCCTTGCGGGATCGACGCGAAGATATCGTGCTGCTGGCGCAGCATTTCATGGCGCAGTATAATTCGAAGTTCAACAAACATTTCGATCAAATCGCCACGGATGCCCAGGCATTCATGCGGGACTATCCCTGGCCCGGCAACATTCGCGAGTTGCGCAATACGATTGAACGGATCGTGCTCATCGAAAACGGCGAGATCATCACCCCGGAGCACTTTGAAAAGCTCGGTATGCGGCTTGATAAACCGACCGCTCCCATCAAACCCGAGCCTGCCGAGGGTGAACTTGATTACAATGAAGCCACCAAAAATCTCATTCGTGACGCTTTGCAAACAACCAAGGGTAACATCACCGAAGCCGCGCGCCTGATGAATATTGCGCCTCACAAGCTTCGCTACCGCATAAAAAAATACGGTTTGACCCCTAAACGCCAATAAAGCCAACCTTGCGCCGTAGCCACCCAACGTGCGATTGGCCTGCAACGCAAACGCCAACCTTTTTCGAAGTACCTCCCATAGCGATTTCGAATATTCTCAAATTGGGTGAGAATTTTATCATCAACATAAGAACATGATATTACTAGTATATTTTAGAATAGACCCATCATTCCTGAACGCTGGCGAGGATATTGGGCACCCTTCCCTGCGCCGATCAATGTCCTGGTTACCCCCCTTGTGATTTATTTTCATAGGATACTGAAATTATTGAAAATTAAATAATTCATGCATTTGAAGCCCTTTGGCACGGTTGATGCTGAAGATGCTGGAAGGGATAGGCACGAGCACCCGTCCCTGTTCAGCGCCGTCAGAGGGGAACGCCTATGGAACGCATTCTAATTGTTGATGATGAAGGTTCGATTCGCAAAGCCTTGCAAATCGGACTGGCCTCGGAAAACTACGAAATCGATTCAGCCAGCAATGGCATCAGTGGCATTCAGATGGGCCGGCAAAAAGCCTATGATGTCCTCATCGCGGATCTGTGTCTTCCGGATATGACGGGCCTTGACGTCATCGAAAAGATCAAGGCGACCAGCCCCGCCGTGATTCCCATCGTGATTACCGGCAAGGGCAGCATGCAGAGTTCCCTTGAAGCCATCCGGCTCGAGGTCGCCGATTACCTGGAGAAACCCCTGAGCCTCGCCAGCGTGAAAGAATCCATCACCCGCGGGCTTGAACGCCGTTTGGTCAAGCGCCGCGAAACTGAAGTGCAGGCCCGGGAAAACCTGGTAAGGGACTCCCTCACCGGCCTGCCCGACCGTTCGCATTTCATGGCGCATATAGCCCAGGCGATAACCGCAGGCAGTCGCGATAAAGAGCGTTATCTGGCCGTTTTACTGATTGACATCGACCGCTTTAAAAGCATCAACGATACACACGGTCATAAAGTCGGCGACGGAGTCCTGATCGAGCTGGCCCAGCGTGTAAAAGCCTGCACCTCGGGCGCCGGCATTGCCGCTCGGTTGGGCGAGGATACGTTTGCTGTTTTGATTGCCGACGCCCAGAGCGACGAGCAAGTCGTGCAAAAGGCCCAGGCCTGCCAGCACACGGCTGAACAGCCGATGATTATCGACGGGGTTCAAGTCCGTTTGGGGGTCAGTATCGGTATCGTCATCAAACATGGTTTTTTAAATTCCGGCGACGATGTTTTGCGCGACGCGGAGATGGCCCTGGCACATTGCAAAAAGCGCGGTGGTGGTCGGGTTCAGGTGTTCGACAAGGCCATGTTGGAGCAGGCCGTTGCCGCCCTGCAGTTTGAAAATGAATTGCGGCTGGGGATTCACAACAATGAATTGATCCTTCATTATCAGCCGATTATTCGGATGCGCGATCGGCGTCTCGGCGGATTCGAAGCCCTCATTCGCTGGAATCATCCTGAGCGCGGTTTGCTGGAGCCGCCCGAATTTATACCCAAAGCAGAAGAAATTGGGCTGATCAATCAGATTGGCAATTGGGTTCTGGAAGAGGCCGGCCGTCAGTTTAAAACCTGGCAGGCCCAGAACCCGAGGCTCGAAAAAATCCCCCTGAATGTCAATATCGCCGTCTCCCAATTTCTGCAGCCGGGATTCACCGAATTCCTGGAGGGCATCCTCAGTGAAAACAACCTGGCACCTTCCAACCTGAAGCTCGAACTCACCGAAAGCGTATTGATGGAGGATTCAAATCGGTCAATCGATATCTTGGAGTCGATAAAGGAGATCGGTATAAAATTGGCCATAGATGATTTCGGCACCGGTTTTTCCGCCCTCTCTTATCTGCAGCAGTTCCCACTGGATGATTTGAAGATCGGTGAGTCTTTTATCCGTAAACTGGCTGTGAATGCGGAATGCTATGAAATCGTCAAGACGATCGTGGACTTAGCCAAGAAATTGGGTCTCAATGTAGTTGCCGAAGGCGTGGAAACCGAGCAGCAACTTGAAAAGGTAAAAAGCCTCGGCATCGATATGGTCCAAGGGTATTATTTCTCCAGACCCGTCGAGGGCAGTGCGATCATCGATGTGATCAAACCGTTTCGATAACTGTTGCGGTTATGGCGCCGGCTCGCGACTGGATAGCATCATCGTAAAGTGGAACTGAAGATCAGCAGGGCATAACTGGAATAAACAACAGCCGATCAAAAACATGCTGCCAGAGCCGCATCCGCGACCCTGGAGCAGATCTACCTCAACGACCTTATTCGAATCGTGGGCCGGCCGTCTGCAACAGGCCCAATAATTCCTGCTGTAATACCCGCTTCGCCAACGAATGGGCACAACGAAGTCCTCAACGCTCGGGGCTGCACCCTCGTGCTAGAAGCCGTCGACAACAGTAAGACCCTCCCTACCGAAACGCCGTGAATACTTGATCTAATATCGTTTTTGATGCTATGCTCCGACCATCGAAATGCCGGCATCTTGTCAGCACGGTCTTGCAAGATGGTGGCTTTGCCCCCGGTCCCCAAGCCGACGCCCGCCCCACTGCCGCAATGGCATTAAGACATATTGGTTTGCATGCGTTATAGAGCACAGTGAAGTGTGCACTAGTAAATCATCCACTTCCCGGCTACGGGGATATAACCGTCCATATTCATTTGCAATTGAATAAAAGTCTATGGATAGAGGCTTGCGGTCTTTACCACACATTGTGTGACAATAGCCTCAAAAACTAGGTTCTCTAAACAATATTATACGGACCTAAATATGAAAATCGATATGATAAATTATTGCCTCGAATATGAGAAAGGGATTTTGTGCGGCGATAATAAAACTGCAAATAAAGCTCATGATAAAATCAGCAATTTATTATCAGCATTATCTGATACCGAAAAGCTATCCCTGCTTCCCCAATTATGTGATCACGATTGTGAAGCAGTCCAGCTATGGGCTGCCAGATACCTTTTGGATGTAGATGAAAATATGGGTTTATCCACAATTGAAAGAATTATAGGAAATGAAACTCTGATTGGTTTAGTAGCCGAGGTAGTCTTAGATCAATGGAAATCAAATGCAATAAAATTGCAAAGGGAATAAAAACATAACTACGATAAACTGAAACTCTTATAACATCAGGCTGCAATGGATTCGGTCCACTTCGCGGCCCTCACCAATAAGCCTGGGCGTTAAATACTAAAACTGGTCGCAGAATGCGACCAGATGTATGAGGAAGCTTTTTTATGCCACCTAAAAAGGCTCTTGTTCCAGTAGGGAGAATTGAACAGCGGATTTTGCTGATTCGAGGTGAAAAGGTAATAATTGATGCCGATTTAGCTCAATTTTATGGTGTGCCGACCAAGAGATTAAACGAACAGGTCAAACGGAACAAAGCCCGTTTTCCTGATGATTTTATGTTCAAATTATCTTCCGCAGAAAAATCCGAACTGGTCGCAAATTGCGACCACCTCGAAAAGTTAAAATATTCTAAAAGCTTACCTTACGCTTTTACTGAGCATGGCGCTATAATGGCCGCCAGCGTCCTCAATTCGACCCGAGCAATTGAAGTCAGCGTCTACATCGTAAGAGCTTTTGTGAAATTGAGGCGTATGATTGCTGAGCACAAGGAACTGTCAAGGAGAATCGCTCAAATCGAAACCCACTTAGCAGATCATGATGAACAGATCATCGAATTAATAAAAGCGATTAAACAGTTATTGAAACCTGAGCCACCACCAAAAAAACGGCGTATCGGTTTCAAAGCCGAAAAGCACTGACATATCACTGTTGGAATCGCGAAAACCATGCACCCCTGAGTTCAACCTTTAGCCGTATCCATAAATGAGTATTAGCAGCATCATATTTCTGATTTTAGGAATATTCACAGGCTCTATTGCACTTGCTCTGCTGATCGGTGGTGTAATGTCATTTCAAAATTGCAATTATATAAATCCAAAAAAGCCTTCGTATATTGAAATTGCCGACGGACTATTATTCAGTTCCTTTTTCACGGCAATATTCAATGTATTTGCGAATTGGAATCATAATAGGGATGGTCGCATCTTCATCTATTTGAGTGGCGTTTTCATTGGTGTTGCAGTGGTGTTTTTTTACTTTGTAAAATTTAAATAGATTGGGATAATTTATCGCTTAAATCGTTTCGTGCATGTTTGTGCGCTTCACTGGGACCTCCGCCACCATGTGGCTCCGGCCCCTTAGCTCAGACTATAATCGGAGAAATCAAGTATGCGCAATCTTCAGATCACGCTCTTTATCATTGCCTTAGCCTTTGCGACCACACAAACCTTCAGACATGTTTATGTCAAATGGCTTGAGCCCCGAACATCTGTTCTGGATAAGTATGACGATGCTATCGAGAAAGAAATTTCTGCATCCGAAAGTATAGATAATTTACTTTCGCTTTATGATGAGGCCCAAAATCAAGTAAAAAAGTATGAAAGCGACCCCGACAACCCTGAGGTCAAAGAAAACGAGAAACGTTATAAGGAGCCATATAAGACGGAAATCAAGTTAAGAGACTCTATTGAGGAATGGGAGTCACACAAAAGGGACATACACAAATTGAGATTTTTCTGGGCTTGCGGCCTATTGAGCGTATTGATCGGGTTTTGGGCCTATATCAAAATTGATCAATGGCTCGGTATTGTGGGCGTTATTACCGGGTTTACGGAAATGATATTCTGGACCTGCCCAAGGATATTTGGATTTTTTGGTGCAAGATATGAGTTTGAACGACTGCTCAACAATAAGTTGTTTTTTTCCTTGGTTACCTGTGTATTGCTCATAGCGACCTGGTTTCTGCTTTATCATTTTCAAGGCAAGCGCAGGAAGGCCGTTTAACATCTGTGTCATTGGATATCGCCGACATTACCGTTATTGTCACGATCGACGGCACGAAATAAAATTACGATACCAAAAGAGGGCGGACCTGCGCCGCCATTCTCGCAAATGTCAAGGAATCAAAAAGCCTTGCTAGCGCATCCATCACCATGCCAAATAACAATGCGGATACCGTGAAAAAAGCCATACGGGAAATGTATCGTATGCAACCGTCAGCTATATGATCAAGACATGAAACGGTTATTACTTATATCGGCGTTGCTTATAATTGCGTTTTTGGGCGGGTTGCATTTTCGCTATCCTCAATACAGAACGAGTGAGGCGTTGGAACATGTATCCAGATCCCTGGTATTATTTGCTCAATCAATATTTAGAGAAAGCGCTAATGTTGAACTTGCGAATGTAAAGCGTATTATGCTGAAAAATAATCCGGAATTTAAGGATTTGAATGGCCTTGCCCTGGCCGTTCAGCTGAGAAACTGGGCGAGTCAGTTTTTTAGGGATGAAACGCCACCGGGTTTTGATTTTACGGATCTGGAAGGGACGATTAAAGCCGCATATGATGGCACAACGCATTTATGCGGTGGTGTTACCATTGTTTACCTTATAGCTTTAAGAGCCTTTGACTTCGACGCACGATATATCGGATTTTTTTCCAATGTTGAAGGTACACCAAGAGTAAGTCACGCAACGGTCGAGGTTTTTATAGATGACCATTGGATTGCCTTGGACCCGTCCTACAATATCTCGGTTTTGCTCGCAGGAAAGATGGTTGGCTGGGGAGCGGCGCGCGAAGCCATCCTCTCCGGGGGGAAGATAGATTTTCACCACAATGGACCGCCGACGATTGGTTGCTGCCCACACGGGATTCCGATGGATCATATGTCTGCCGGGCCATCCAGAATATCGGCGCCCTTCTTTTCGTGGGGGGCAGGTGTTATTCGGTATGATGACGGAGAAGAGCGGAAATTGCATTTCCGCGGAGTATACGAACGATTAGCACAGCACTGAGGAAGCAAGCGCGAGAAAATCTGGAACAGGGGCGGCTTTAGCCGCTATTTTTGTTGGAGACTTCAATGGGATCATTTCTCAGGTAGTCGATTTCGTGAGAATGACAGCTCTTCACAAGAGGGCCAACCTGCGAAGCGAGAATATTCGATCGAGGTAGAAAACGCATGATTTTATGGGCGTCCCCCTCTCCCCTATCAAAATGCCCTTTCTTTTCCTATGAACTTCCGGAAGTCAAATTGCTTGTATAGACAAGGTGGTCCCCAAATAGCCATAAGACATCATGACATTCCGCTCAGGCGAGTTTCGTCAAATAGGCATCCCGTGTGAGCCACAGTTCTTCCATGCGATACATATGCCAGTGATCGTGCATCAGGATATGCCGCACCAGGATG
>JASJCD010000064.1 GCA_030066135.1 Desulfobacterales bacterium
CCCAAAATTGTTTTTGAAGACACGCTGCCGCTGGGTATGGAAAGCCTGTGCGAGCAGATGACGATAACCCTCACACAAGCGCTGGCGCCAGCGGAAATCGTTCGGCGACTGCGACCGCACCTGCCTGCCGGTCTGGACATCGTCAACTGCGAGGCTTTCCGTCGAACCAAGGATGTCGAAACCGAGGTGAGCTATCGGGTCCAGCTCGCCGAGGCTGCTTTTCCGCCCGAACCCCTGGAAGTGCTCAAGCGGCAGGATCATTTCTATTTTGAACGCCGGAACCGCAAAGGCCGGTTGAAAAAAATCGACCTCAAAGCTATGCTGCTGAAAGTTAGTAGGTTACAGCCCGACGTGCTCGAATTCACCTTGCGCCACCGGATGGAGATGCTCGTTCGGCCCTCCGATTTGCTATTGCACCTGTTTCAGTTCCCGCCCGAGGTGATAAAACACGCACGGGTCACCAAATTGAATCGAAACCTTAACTCGGCGCCGGCCGCGGAGATCACCCGCGACCCCGGTGCCCGCCGCTAGGTATTATGTATAAAGAAATCGTCATCAACGTATCCCAGCGCGAAACCCGCGTTGCCCTGCTCGAGGACGGCACGATCGTCGAACTTTTTATCGAACGGGGCAATGAGGGCGATATCACCGGCAATATATACAAGGGTCGCGTGCAACGCGTGCTGCCAGGCATTCAGGCCGCCTTTGTGGACATTGGATTGAACCAGGCCGCGTTCATTTACGTCGATGACGTGCTGCGCAACGGTTTTCAGGACATCGAAAAACAGATGGCCCAAGCCGAAGGCTATGATGCCCCCTTTCCGCCGGCCCCGGACGACGATCGCCAGTCCCCGATCGAAGAACTGCTGGTCGAGGGCCAGGAAATCCTGGTGCACGTCGCCAAGGCACCCATGGGGACGAAAGGGCCGCGGGTTACTTCTTATGTTTCGCTTCCGGGGCGTTTTCTCGTGCTCATGCCGTTCGCCAACCACATCGGCGTATCCCGACGCATCGAGGACGAAAGCGAACGCACGCGCCTGAAAACGATGATCGCTGAAATGCGCGACAACCATTTCGGCTATATCGTTCGAACGGCCGCGGAGGGCATCGACATCCCCCGCGTTCAGCAGGAGATGTTGTTTCTCAAGAACCTCTGGGCGAGCATCCAGAAGAAATTCAAGAGCGCCCCGGCGCCCACCCTGATTCACCAGGAACTTTCTCTCAGTCTCAGAGCGGTCAGGGACCTTCTGGTTCATGAAGCCGACAGGCTGATTATTGACACCAGGCGACAGTATGAAACCGCCATCGCCTTTCTGGACACCTTCAATCCGGTGCTCAAAAACCGGGTCGAACTCTACGAGGACGATGAGCCGATTTTCGACGCCTTCAATCTGGAAGGCGATATATCACGTGCCTTAAAGCGAAAAGTATGGCTAAAATCAGGTGGTTATATCATAATCGAACATACCGAGGCCCTGGTGGCCATCGATGTGAACACCGGCCGCTTTGTGGGCAAGCACAATCTTGAGGAGACCATTCTTAAAACCAATCTGGAGGCGGTCAAGGAAATTGCCTATCAAGTCCGCCTGCGCGATATCGGCGGCCTGATCATAATCGACTTTATCGACATGCAGAAAAAGTCCAGCCAGGAGAAGGTGTACAACGCCCTCCAGGACGCCCTGCGAAAGGACCGCAGCAAAACCCATATTCTCCCCATATCCGACATGGGGCTGGTTCAAATGACGCGCAAACGCAACAAGGAGCCCTTGACGCGGATCATGCGCGAGCCCTGTGCCTACTGTGAGGGCGAGGGGTATATGATATCGCGGCAGTCCATCTGCTACCGCATCTTCAGGGAAGTCCTGCGCGACAGTCACGACATGGTCGGCGACCGGATGGCCGTGCGGGTCAATCCGGCCATCGCCGACCTGCTGCATGGTGAAGAAAGCGATCTGATTGCCGCTCTCGAGAAACTGACCGGGCGACATATCGTGATCTATCCCAACGCTTCGTTTCACCTCGAAGAAGTCGCCATTATCGAAATCCTTCAAAGCGATGCCGAGAATGAAAAGCCCGCCTGAATAACCCAGTATTGACAAAGCATATGGGATGTGATTCTAATACCCGATTGTAAATATTTCCATGCCGGAAATCAGCTTCCGGCTTATTTTTTGTCATCACCGTCAACACCAAATATAGAAGGTTGTAAACAATGAAACGTACATACCAGCCAAGCCGAATCAAGCGTGCGCGCACCCATGGCTTTCTCAAGCGCATGTCGACCAAAAGCGGTCGCGCCCTTATCAATCGTCGGCGTGCCAAAGGCCGCAAACGGCTTGCCGTAAAATATTAGGACCTGGTATCAGGAGGCCCTGGGTGTTGTTGCTTGGCCTGGCAGTTGACCAACCCTTTTGCCCTGATGGGTCGGCTTTTGCGGCGACCAGCGAATTGCCGGTGTGATTGCGGTTCCGTTCAAAAAACAAAACCGAATCCTCAAGCGATCGGAATTTCTAAACATCTCCGAAATTGGCAAGCGTTGCCACAGCAAACTCTTCATCATGCTGTACGTGGAAAGACCACAAGCTTGCGCGCGCCTGGGGTTAATCGTTACCAAAAAAGTGGGCTCGGCCGTTCAGCGGAACAGAATCAAGCGTCTGTGCCGTGAATCCTTCCGGCATAACCGACATCGTTGGTCCCAACCGTTTGACATCGTGCTCATCGCCCGGCGGGCGGCGGCACATGCAACCAACGCCGAAATTCGATTGAGCCTTGAAAAAAACTTTAACCAGCTCCCGCACTAAAAGCGCATTGCAACAATTGAGCACGGTCGCGGTCACCCAGCTTATCCGTGGATATCAGGTCATCATATCCCCGATCATAGGGCCCTGCTGTCGTTTCTACCCTTCCTGTTCTGCATACGCCCTGGAAGCCATTAACCGCTATGGTTTGTTGAAAGGCACCAACCTCTGTATCCGTCGTCTGCTCAAGTGCCATCCCTTTCACCCGGGTGGCTTCGACCCGGTACCCTGAGGCGGCAATGGCGACCGAAATTCATTGGCTTCCCACACCCATGGCTAAAATCATAACACGGCGGCAGATGCCGGAGCCTTGTTGAAGAATGACTGAACGCGCTAGATAGGAGAATGCCTGGCTGCTGTTGATCATGCGGCGGCACCATGGGCGCACCTGGAGAAAAAAATGGAACAAACCCGACTGTTGCTGGCGATTCTGCTGACTTTTCTTGTTTTCGTGGCTTGGGAATTTTTTTTCGCCCCCCGACCGGAACTCCCGACTCCCGAGGAAAAAAGGGCCCAGCAAACCGCCCCCCAGGAGAAGGGCGCCGAGACTCCGACGCCAACCGTAGAGGCACCCGTTCCGGCGCCGGCGGCCCCTTCCATCCCCGCCGCTGCGCCGCTTAAAGGCCGACAGATCGATGTTGAAACGCCGTTCTTCAAGATCGCCATCGATGAGAATCAAGGCCTCTTTAAAAGGCTTACGCTGAAGAATTTCAAAGAAACGGTTGGCGCGGATACGGCGCTTAAATCCCTGATCCTGGGCGATGCCGTCAATAACAACATGCGATTCGGGGTCCGCGGCAATTCCGTGCCCGGACTCGAATCCGCCGTATATGCGCTCCAGGGCGGCCGCGAAAAATCGATCAAAATACAGGACAAGGCGGAAACGGTCAATCTCGGATGGACAAGCACCAACGGGATTGAAATTATGAAATCATTCACATTTTATCCGGATTCCTACCTGATTGACCTCGCTGTGCGCGTGAGCAACCGTGGGGCGGGACCATTCAAGGATCGCGTTACAATGTCGGTTTCGCGTGCCATGGGCGAGAACCAAAGCCGGGTGGTGTTCGAGGGGCCCAGCGGTTTTGTCGATAATAAACTTGCCGAGGTCGCCGTCGGCGACATTGAAGACGAGGGGGATACGGAAGGTCTCATCGAATGGGTCGGCATCGTGGATCGCTATTTCATGTCCGCCCTCATTCCCGCCGAAGCGGTCCAGGGGCGCATGCAGATTTCATCCGGCGCGTCCAATACCGTCACCAATACCCTTGAACTCGGCGAGGTCGACATCCCTGTCGGTCAAAGCCAGACATTTGCCTTCAAAGCGTTTTACGGCCCGAAAAACACCAATCAGCTCCGATCTTATGGGTATAATCTCGTAAAGGCCATCAATTTCGGATGGTTCGATTTTCTGGCCAAGCCTGCCCTGTGGTTTATGAACATGATCTACGGCGTCATTCCCAACTATGGTATGGCCATTATTTTGCTGACCGTCATGACCAAGATCATCCTGTGGCCACTTGGCAACAAGAGCTACAAATCGATGACCGAAATGAAGCGCATGCAACCGCTGATGACCGAGATTCGGGAGAAATACAAGGATGACAAGAAAAAGATGAATGAGGAGATGATGGGCCTTTATCGCACCTACAAGATCAATCCCATGGGGGGGTGCCTGCCCATGCTTGTACAACTACCTGTATTTCTTGCGCTTTATAATATGCTCTATGGCGCGATCGAACTGCGGCATGCACCTTTCTTTGGGTGGATCAATGACCTTTCCACACCGGATCGGCTGTTCAATTTTGGTTTTTCGATTCCCTTCATGGAGCCGCCTTACGGCATTCCCGTGTTAACCGTTATCATGGGGGCCACGATGTTTCTCCAGCAGAAGATGTCCCCACCACCGGGGGATCCGGCCCAAGCCAAAATCATGCTTTTCCTGCCGCTCATTTTTACCTTCATTTTTATCAATTTCCCGGCGGGACTTGTTTTGTACTGGTTAGTTAATAATGTTCTCTCTATAGCCCAGCAGTATTACATTCAAAAGAAATACGCATGACGGGAGGATATTGAATGGCGGCTGAAAGGGAGTTCAAAGCGCGAACCATCGCCAAGGCGGTTAAAATCGCCGCCAAAGAACTGGGCATAGAACAGGAAGATCTTCAATACGATATCATCTCACACGGGGCCAGCGGGATTTTCGGTCTGACCGGGGTAAAAAAAGCACGGATTCGCGTCCTCCTATCGGAGGCGCCGGCATCGACACCGCTACACTTGGAAGAAGATCGCCCCTATTTTAGCGCTGATGACGAAGATGCCGATCCCGTAGCTGCGAATGATTACCCCACGGGATCGAATGAAGAGACCCAGGAAATGGTCTATCAGATCGGCGAAGAGATGCTGCGCCGCATCGTCGATGCCATATCACCGGAAGCGGCCATAAAAGTGCAGCGGCAGAATGACCGCATTAACTTCGACATCGAAGGCGGTGAAGCCGGCATCCTGATCGGTAAGCGCGGCCAGACCCTGGAAGCCATTCAGGTATTGGTCGATAAGGCCGTGCGTCGACTGAACGGGCACACCGTGCGTGTGACCATTGATGTCGAGGGTTATCTTAAAAACAAGGAGACCAACCTGATTCGGACCGCTGAGCGTGTGGCCCAGCGGGTCAAGTCTAAGGGTCGCCCGGCTTCGATAGGCTTTATGAATGCCCAGGACCGCCGCATCATACACCTGGCGCTCAAAGACGACCACGGGGTTCGCACCCAGAGCGTCGGGGATGGCAATTATCGCAAACTGATGGTCTATCCGAAAAGGCGTACCCCCAGGCATTACTGATCACGCTCCGAATCGAATTCCTTAATTCGCTATGAGCCGCTGGAAGGACAGCGGCTTTCTTTTATGATGGGGACCGTTATGAACATCATCAATGCGGATACCATTGCAGCCCTGGCGACCCCCCGGGGATCCGGCGGTATTGGCATTATAAAAATATCCGGGCCCGGGTCCATGACGATTCTGGAACGCATCTTTGCGCCGGCCCGGCGATCTGGTTTCCGAAACGACGAATTCGAACATCAGTGCCTCGTTTATGGGCATATTGTGCATCCGCATGAGGGGCCGCTGGACGAAGTCCTCATATCGGTCATGCGGGCGCCTCACAGTTACACCACCGAAGACGTCGTGGAAATCAATTGCCACGGGGGTGTGGTCGTTACCCAGGAGGTTCTCGATCTTGTCCTGGCACAGGGGGCGCGTCCGGCTGAACCGGGAGAATTTACCCGGCGGGCCTTTCTTGGCGGCCGGATTAATCTTTCCCAGGCCGAAGCGGTGATCGACCTCATCAACGCCAAGACACGCCAGGCGGCCCAGACCGTTTTGCAGCAGCTGGCAAACGGCATTGATCGTCAAGTCCAACATTATCAGAATATGCTCCTGGAAAGCCTTGCCGAAGTCGAAGCCTTTATCGATTTCGACGATGACCTGGAAGAAACCTTTTCGCTGAATCCAGTGGCCGAACGCATTCAAAACCAACTCCTGCCCGCGATTGAAACCCTGATAAAAAGCCACCGCCAGGGCCGGATTATCAAGGAGGGCCTGCGCATTGTTATCGCCGGGAGCCCCAACGTGGGTAAATCCAGCCTCGTCAACCGCCTGCTCAACCAGGAGCGGGTGATCGTCAACCCGACGCCAGGAACAACACGGGATATTATTGAGGAAGTGATTGCCATCGACGGCGCCCCTATAGTAATTACGGACACCGCCGGCATTCACGACAGCCACGATCCGGTTGAAACCATCGGCATCGAAAAGAGTTGGGCGGTTATCGAAAAGGCGGACTTGGTGCTCTTTATGATCGATGGCAGCAGGACCGTTCAGGTCGAAGAACAAGCCCTGTATGAAAGCCTGCGAACCCAGGACCACCTGGTCGTTCGCAACAAGATCGACCTTTGTGATCCACCCACCGAGGCCGCGTGCCTCGAAGGGGTAAACCCTGAGGCCTATGTCAATTTATCGGCCTTGACCGGCGATGGACTGGATACGCTCCGAGAGCGCCTTCAGAAAAAAATTAGTCTGGGTGGAGACCCCGCTGGCAGCACGATTGTCATCAATCTACGCCAACGCCACCTGCTGGAAGCGCTGCGCGCGCACTTGCAGAAAGCCTGTGAACTATTGTCTCGCGCTGAAGATTATGAACTCGTTGCCATCGAGATCAAGGATGGTCTTGAAAATCTTCAGGAAATTCTGGGCCAAGGTGCGGCGCCGGATGTTTTGGACACTATTTTTAAGCGGTTTTGCATCGGCAAATAATTGTTTCACGTGAAACATCGTAGACTTCGCCTCAATGGCGACGGCGTTTGATTTTAAAATCGAATTGTTAATGGAAGCGAGCGTTAAGGAGATTGCCCATGGAGTTTGATCCAACCCCATACTACCGTCAATATGAAGCACTTTCCCAGGCAGCCGATCAGGTATTTGAAAAGGTCAAGGCGGAATACCCAGACTGTGTCAAGTGCGACCGGGAATGCGCCGATTGCTGCCATGCCCTTTTTGACCTGACATTGATCGAGGCCATGTATCTCAACGACCGTTTCAAGGCACGGTTTGAGGGACAGGACCTTAAGGCGGCACTTGAGAAGGCCAACCGCGCGGATCGTACGATTCACAAAATAAAACGCGATGCATACAAAGAACTCAAGGCCGGCAAGGATGAAAATGATATCCTGGCGGGGTTGGCAGAGGAAAAGGTGCGCTGTCCGCTTTTGAATGACCGGGATCTGTGCGATCTGTATGATCATCGCCCGATCACTTGCCGCTTATATGGCATTCCGACCTCGATCGGTGGGCTTGGCCGGACCTGCTCACTTTCCGGATTCGAAGCCGGAAAACCCTATCCGACCGTGGATATCGACAAGATTCACGGCCGGCTGCAAGCGATATCCGGAGAGCTATTGAGGGATATCAAATCCCGCAACATTAAACTCGTTGATCTGCTGATGCCGCTTTCCATGGCCTTGATGACCGATTTTGACGAAACCTTTCTGGGTCTGCAGACCGACGACGACGCGTCTTAGGGAGGGTAAGCTGTCATGTCAAAACTCTCACGCGAAGAGGTGGAGCGCCGCAAAAAGGCCATTTTTGACACCCTGTCAAAGCGCGGAAAAAAATATATCGAGCGAATCGGTTATGACAAATGGGATCCATTTGAAGAGCCCAAGGATCCCATCGACATCCGTCGCGATACCACCAAACGAACCACCCAGCAGCTCGTGCGTGAATTTCTGCAGTCGCGGCCCCTGGACGCCCCTTACAGCAATGCCTATGGACAGGCCGTCATGGAAATGGCCATTGGTATTGTGAACGACGACGAACGCTACCAGGCCATGCTGGATTTTGCCGAATGGTATCTGGCCCTTTTGAAACGGTCCCAACCGCAAACTTCCTGAAGGGCATCGAGGACATCGGCCCATGGCGGAGCGATCGCAGGACGAAACCTGGAAATCGCAGGAAGATGCGGCCTACCGATGGGTTCAGGAAACGACCCGCAAATTAACACCCGCTGAACTCGAGACCCGGATCTTAAGGCACTTTGGAACCTCGCGCGCCGATGCCCGGCGTGTGGTCCGGGGCCTGTTGGCCCAGGGGCGTCTCACATATATCTACCAGTATGGTCAATCCTACCTCGATCTCGGTTTTAAACGCCCGACGAGGATCACGCCCAAGGTTAGGCTTTATCCCCTGGAGTGTACCCGGACACCGGAAGCCGACGAAGTCGCCATTATCATCGAGCCCGGGGCGGCTTTCGGCGACGGCCGCCATCCCACGACACGACTGGCGGTGGGGGGTCTGGAAACGGTCTGCCGCCCTGGGGATGGAGACTGTCGGCCTGTCATCCGTTGCGGCGTCGATATCGGCACGGGATCGGGTATCCTGGCCATCGTCGCTGCACGGCTGGGCGTCGATTGGCTGGATGCCGTCGATATCGATCCCTGTGCCCTGAATGAAGCGCACCGCAACATCCGTCACAATCACCTGTCAGATCGTATCAGCCTTCGACAGCAGGATCATGCAAGCCTCGAGGCGGTATATGATCTTCTTTTAGCCAACCTCAGGATTCCAACTTTGTGCGGCCTGGCAGGATGGGCGCAGGCCCAAATCCGCTCTTCCGGCTACCTGGTTTTCAGTGGTTTCCGCGAACACGAATACCCGACCCTGCGGGAGGCCTACCCCGCGTCGACCCACCGCCTGCTCTGGTCCCGCTCCCAGGCTGGGTGGGGGGGGGTCGTTTTCCAGAAGATTTAAACACGGCCCTCGGTCAATACCCTTTTCCGGCCTTGATTGGGAAAAAACCACCCATTCGGTCATAAAAAGGTGTCTCGACGGTTCGAGGCGGTTGAGGAGGGCTTCAGACGCCGAATTTAGGTTTGCGGGAAAAACACTACATCTTGTATTCGCAAGTACTTGAAGATCGAATATATGGGAAATGAGGGGCTCGCTCTGTGAGCGCTTGTCTGGTAAGGGTTTGCGGCGGGTGAAAATCGTCCGAAAGTGAAAAAGGGTGCTGAAACCGGAGAACCGCGATTCAGCACCCTATCGTTTCTTTTCAGCCGGCGCGATGGAACACCAGGCGGCCGCCAAGATAACCGGCATAGGCGGCAACCCCCAGCGTCACAAGGTGAACAAGGATATAAGTAAAAGTGGGCGCCTCGGCAACCTGGGGATCCACGAATCCCCAGACGACGACAATAAGCGCCAGCACACTCACCACGGCGGCACTGATGAGTTTGGCCCGGAAAAGAGAGGTCATGTGGCCGCCGAATTTATACTGCCAGTGAAGGTAGCCGGTGAACAAAACTGCAGGCATGGAAATAAGGATGAAAAGCATGTTGTAAAACCCGGCCAGTCCCATCGCAGGCATATCGAACAGGGCGGCAAGGATCACCATGACGACGGCGATGGGTAAAACACCGTTGGGGACATGAACGGCAATGGGATGGGCATGGTTTTCGATGGCAAAATCAATCAGACTGCGGTGGGGATCCAAGCGCGCGTTGATTTTGGAAACGATGCCTGCGGCCGTGATTTTTCCATCGGCGTCAGCAGCAGCGGTATCATCCGCTGCGGCTTGGGGGGCCACTCGTGGTTCCGGGGAACGGGCCGCGGTTTCCTCTTCCATGACCTCTTCAAAAAGAGACCGATCGGCGCCGCAGACCGGGCAGATCTCCGGCGGCTCGGGACCGGTATGGATATAGCCGCAGAGCGTACAGCGCCATTTACGATCCGGACCGGCGGGTGTGGTACCTGCTGCCGGGCTTGCGTCTTCTTCGGCCTCGCGGTCGAGACAAATGAACTGCGAGCGGTCGGCGCCGCATACGGGACATTTTTCCGGCGGCTCGGGACCCGTGTGGATATAGCCGCAGACCACGCACTGCCAGCGAAGGGTTTCATCCGCCGCGGTCGGGCGAGGGGCGGTCGGTTGCTTTTCTTCACCGGCGGTCACGAAGAGGCTGCTCTCGGAACCGCACACCGAACAGCTTTCAGGAGGCGCATCAGCCTTGTGGATGTATTCGCAAACGGTGCAGCGCCATTGTTTCATCCGAGGATTCCTTTCGACGGTTGAATGGTTGTTACATCATGAAGGACCACAGTACACCGGCGGCAATGGCCGACCCGATGACCCCCGAGGAGTTGCAGGCCATGGCATGCATCAGCAAATAGTTGCTCGGATCCTCGTGCTGGCCCATCAGATGAACTTCGCGCGCCGATCCGGGAACAGCGGAAACGCCGGCCGCGCCCAGAAGCGGATTTATTTTCTTGCGCAGGAAGAGGTTCATGATTTTGGCGAAGATCAAGCCGGAGGCGGTCGCCAGGCTGAAGGCCACGGCACCGAGGCAGAAGATCAACAGGGATTTTTCGGTCAGGAATACATCGGCCTGGGTGCTCATGCCCACGCAGAAGCCCAGAAAGATAGTGGCCGTATCGATGATCGCACTCCGGGCCGTCCCGGCCAGCCGTTCGACCACCCCGCTTTCTTTCAGGATGTTGCCGAGAAAGAGCATTCCCAGCAGGGGCAGGGCTGTCGGGGCCAGTAGGCAGCACAGCAGGACGCCCAGGATGGGAAAGATCATGCGTTCGGTTTTGGATACCTCCCGCGGTTCATCCATGTGGATACGCCGCTCCTGGCGTGTGGTCAGAAGCCGCATGATCGGCGGCTGAATCACCGGAATCAGGGCCATGTAGGAATAGGCGGCGATGGCAATCGGTCCGATAAGATGGGGGGCCAGCTTGGCGGTCAGAAAGATGGAGGTGGGGCCGTCGGCACCGCCGATGATGGCGATGGAGGCGGCCTCCTTGGGCAGAAAGTCCAGGGCCAGGGCCCCCAGCAGCGTGAAAAAGACGCCCATCTGGGCGGCGGCCCCCAGCAGCATCAGCTTGGGCTGGGCCAGAAGGGATGAAAAATCGGTCATGGCGCCCAGCCCCAGAAATACGATGGAAGGGTAAAGACCGGTGGTCACCCCGAAATAGAGGTAGTGGAATACGCTGTTGTCCTCGTAGATGCCCAGGCCAAATCCCTTGAAAAAGGGGATGTTGCCGACCACGATGCCAAAGGCGATGGGCACGAGCAGAAGAGGCTCATACTTTTTAGCGATTCCTAAAAACAGAAAGAGCAGGCCGACCAGGATCATGAGGATGTAGCGATAATCCTGGGAGATAAAATAGTAACCGGTGTTGGTCAGAAAAGAAATCAAGAGATCATACATGGGGTAACCTCGTCATCGAAAAATCGGGTTGCGGTGTCAGTCCTTCCAGATGAACAGACCTTCTTCGGCCATCATCAGAAGACCGGCTTCGCGAAAACATCGAATCGTAATATGGGGATGGGGCAGGTTGGTTTCGCCGGCCAGGCGATAGAGATCTTTGAGCTCGAACGGGGAGCCCAGCGGTTCGCTCAGGGGCTGGTAGAGCGCCACCAGCTCGTCCAGGTTGATGGGGCAGGCCGCCATTTCTACCTGTGCCGGTTCTTCGGCCACAATTGGCGCCGGGGCGGCCACGGCGGCTTCGGCCTCTTTCTTTTTTCGCTTTTCCCAAAAATCGACCAGCTTGTGGATCTGGGAGATGGCCAGGGACAGGATGATCAATCCGGTCATGACGATGCTGGCACCTAAAAAGGCCATGGCCCAGCCATTGTTAGCGGCAATATTGGCAATACCCATATGCCTTACCTCCAGGGGATGAAATGGTCGTAACCGTAATACAACGAAATCGTGGGAGACGGGCGACGTGCTGATGGGCCGATGATATCAGGTGCCTTCGGAACACCGTGATACCGGCCACTCTACAAGTGCTACAAAAAATGGACTAACCCACACCTGTGGTTAAAAGTCAATAAAATTGTAGCCGGTTGATGGCGCCAATAGCAGTGATCAAGGGCTGCTGCCTGCCATCATCAGACCGATACGGCCGATTTTTTCGCTGTCTTCGGCCGCAAAGGTATCGACGATCCGTCCGTCGAACATCACCGCCAGACGATCCGACAAGGCCAGGGCCTCGGCGAGGTCACCGGTAACCAGCAGAATGCCGGCACGGTCGCGGGCCTTGAGCAGCAAGCGCCAGACTTCTTCCGTGGCAGCGATGTCGAGGCCCTGGGTGGGCTGTTCGGCCACGATAAGACGCGGCCGGCGGAAGAATTCCCGGGCGATGACCATTTTCTGCAGGTTGCCGCCCGAGAGCTGGCGCGCGGCCAGGCTGGGATTGGGTGGATTGATATTGAACTGGGCGGCCAGCTCCTCCATCTTGGCTTCGGCCTGGCGGTGGCGCAACCAGGGGCCGACCGTGAATCCACGTCGGGTGGTGAGCAGCAGATTGTCGGTGAGGCTCAGGTTGCGACAGGTGGCCAGGCCCTGCCGGTCCTCCGGGATATAGGCCAGGTTGCCGTCCCAGCGGCGGCGCTGAAAAAATGAACCCCAGTCCTGCCCCATGAGGCGGACGGTTCCGCGGCCGGGTCGCTTGAGTCCGCAAATGGTTTCGACCAGCGGTTTCTGGCCGTTGCCGGCCACCCCCACGAGCCCCAGGATTTCGCCCTGGCGAAGTTCCAGATCGATGTCCTTCAACGCGTCGTCGCCAAGCCCGGCGATATTCAAAACCCGCTGCCGGGCTTCGAGATGATCACGTTCGACCTGCAGGATGACCTCGCGGCCGACCATCAACTGGGCCAGTTCGGCCTTGGAATGGATCTGATCCGCATCCATGTCGGCCACAACGGCCCCCTTGTGCAGGACGGCGATTTCATCCGAGAGGGCCATGACTTCGTCGAGTTTATGGCTGATGAAGACGATGGCTTTGCCCTGAGCCGCGAGTTGCCGCAGGGCTTCGAAGAGCTGTTCGGATTCCTGGGGGGTCAGCACGGCCGTGGGTTCGTCGAAAATCAGAATGCGGTTCTGGCGAAAAAGGAGCTTGAGGATTTCAACGCGCTGTTTTTCGCCCATGGAGAGATCCGCCACCCGGGCGCGGGGATCGATGTTCAGACTGACCTGCGCCGCCAGTTCAGCCACCTGGTTTTCCATTCTTGACGGATCGATCACAAGCGGCCCGGGGTAGCCCAGAAAAATGTTCTCGGTCACCGTCATGGCCTCCACCAGCATGAAGTGCTGATAAACCATACCGATGCCGGCACCAATGGCATCCTGGGTGGAACGGAAAACCTGGTGCTGGCCGTCGACCAGAATGTGACCCTGGTCCGGCTGAAGCCGGCCGGCCAGAATGCTCATGAGGGTGCTCTTGCCGGCGCCGTTTTCCCCCAGCAGCGATTTGATCCGGCCCGCCCTGAAGGCCAGGGAAATATCCTGGTTGGCGCGGACGGCGCCGAAGGCCTTGCTGATGCCCTCCAGGCTTATGAGCGGGGTGTCCGCGGTCACGCCGGTCCCTGTTTCATGCCGATAATGGGTTGCACGAACTGGGATTCAGAGTCCCAGGGGAACAGAATCCAGGTATCCTGGCTGACTTCGGTGATATAGGTGTCCACCAGCGGCCGTCCGGCCGGTTTGGCATAGACGGTGGCAAAATGGGCCTTGGGCAGCATTTTGCGCACGGATTCGGCGGTCCGGCCGGTGTCGACCAGATCATCGATGATCAGCCAGCCCTCACCGCTGTGATCGATCGATTTAAGGATCTCGATCTCACCCTGATGGTCCTGCCAGTTGTAGCTGAACACGCAGACCGTATCGACCAGACGGATATCGAGTTCGCGGGCGACGATGGCGGCGGGTACGAGCCCGCCCCGGGTGACCGCCACAATGCCCTTGAAATAGTCGCGATCCAGCAGCCGCCAGGAAAGGGCTTTGCTGTCCCGGTGCAGCTGGTCCCATGAGATGGGATAGGTTTTACGGTAACGCTGAGATTCGGCCATGGCGCACCTCGTTCCAATTCAGTCTTGGGGTTCAATGTTGATGCCGAGTGCCGCCGGGGCATTGGCCTGACGGCTCTTCCAGGAAGCAAAAACCAGTACGATGACGGTGAGGGCATAGGGCAGCATCAGCAGGAGGGAAGACGGCACATGGGTCCCGATGGCCTGGAGGCGCAGCTGGAAAGCCATCACCCCACCGAAAAGATAGGCCCCCAAAAGCGCACGGCCAGGGCGCCAGAAGGCAAAAATCACAAGGGCCACGGCTATCCAGCCCCTACCGGCGGTCAGCCCGCTGGTCCACAAATGCGTATATGCCAGCGATAAATAGGCGCCGCCCAGCCCCACCAGAAACCCGCCTCCCAAAACCCCCGCCCAGCGATAGCGCAGCACGTCGATGCCGGCGGCCGCAGCGGCCTCGGGGTGTTCGCCCACGGCCCGCAGGTTTAGGCCCCAACGGGTTTTATTCAAAAAGGCCCACAAAAGGGGAACCACCCCCACCGACAGGTAGACCAACAGGTCCTGCTGAAAAAAAATGGGGCCCAGGATAGGCAGCGCGCCCAATCCGGGAATGGATAGCTTGCCGAACCCCGGTGCTGTCTGTCCGATCAACGGGGTACCCAGATAATCCGCCAGGCCCAGGCCGAAGATGGTCAAAGCCAGGCCGGAAACGACCTGATTGCCGAGAAACCAAAGACAGACCACGCCATGTCCGGCCGCGATGACCATCCCGGCGACGCCGGCCAGCGCAAAAGCCAATAGCGGGTTCCCGGTAAGTTTGGCGCACACGAAGGCGGCCAGGGCACCGACGATCATGATCCCCTCGACCCCCAGGTTGAGGACGCCGCTTTTTTCGGTCAGGATTTCCCCCAGGGTGGCAAACAGGATGGGGGTGCCCGACTGGATGGCGGCCGCGAGCAGCGGGACGAGCAAATCGGTGTTCATGGGCTTCTCCGCAGTCGCAGACCATATTCCATGAAAAAGCCGCCGGCCAGGACGGTGAGCAGGATCATGCCTTCCATGATGCCGCCGAAAGCGGCCGGAACCTGGAGATCGAGCTGAAGGTTTTCAACCCCCACACGCAAAGCGGCCAGCAGAAAGGAGGCCAGGCCGATGGTGAGGGGGTTCAGGCGTGCCAGCCAGGCCACCACGATGGCCGTATAACCGTAGCCCACCATGATGCTGGGCTGCAGGCGGTTGATGGTGGCCGAGGCCTCGAGAAAACCGGCCCAGCCGGCAAAGGCCCCGCTTAGTAGCATGGCCAGGCAGACCAGGCGCCGGTAGGGCAATCCGGCGTAGCGGGAGGCCCGCACGTTTTCGCCGGCCGCCTGGAATTCGAAGCCCAGGCGGGTATACCGGAAAAAGACCCAGATCATCAGCGCCGTCACCAGGCAGACCACAAGGCCCCAGTTCAGATTGGTGGTGCCGATCTTGCCGACGATGGCCGCCGGGCTGAATTCGGGTGTCATGGGGAAGCCGAAGCTGAGCGGATCTTTCCAGCGGCCGTAGACCAGATAGTCGAGCAAAAGGATGGCGATATAGTTCATCATCAGGGTGACGATGATTTCGTTGGCGCGCATGTGGAGCTTGAGCAGGGCCGGAATCAGCCCCCAGAGACCGCCCAATAAAAAGGCCGCGACCGCCATCAGGGGCAGCAGCCCGTACCAGGCCATCTCGGGGAACGACAGCGCCGCCCAGGTGGCCCCGATGGCCCCCAGTGCAAACTGCCCCTCGGCACCGATATTCCAGATCTGTAGGCGGAAGGCGATGGCCACCCCCAGCGAGCATAGAAAAATGGGAATGGCCTTGATGAGGCAGTCTTCGATGGCCCACAGGGATCCGAACGCGCCGGAAAAGAGAATGCTTATACCGCCGAGGGCCGGCTTGCCGTGCAGTTTCAGTAAAAGGGCGCTGGCCCCTAAGGATAGAGCGACCGCCCCCAGCAGAATAAGACCGGAACTCCACTGCAGCGGCTCCTGTCTTTTATAGGCGTGGATCGAGAGCATGGCGCGTCGCATTCATCGACCGGCATAACCGGAAATGGGTTGACGGTGACATCGGTCAACGCGAAGGGATTGCAAAACCGCAGATCGCGTTTGAGGGCCAACTTAAGCCTTCACCCAAAGACCGCCATGATTACCTACACACGCCTTTAGGAAAGACGGCGAAGCACTGCTGCATCAAACCCGGCGCGCAATCAAGCAATGCGGGGATTCCCCGGCGTTGGTTTGCAATCGCCGCAGAATCCCGCATTGGGGGTGACCGAAGCTGTCGGGCGTTAGGTGGGTCGGTAACGGTACTTACTGGGTGGTGCCGATAACGCCCTCGACAAACCAGTTCATGCCCAACAGTTCGCCATCGCTGCCGGTCTTGCCGGCGGCGATTTTAACCTGCCCCGCCTGATCCTTGACCGGTCCGGTGAAAACCTTTTTGGTACCCTCTTTGATGGCTTCCTTTTCGGTCATGACCTTGGCCTGAACGTCGGCCGGGACCATGGCGCTCATGGGGCTCAGGTCCACGATCCCGTTTTCGAGACCGTACCAGTAGGCTTTGGATTCCCAGGTGCCGTTGCGGACGGCCTCCACGATCTCGGCGTAAAAGGGGCCCCAGTTCCATACCGGTGCACACAGATGGGCCTTGGGGGCGAAGGCCGACATGTCGGAGTTGTAGCCGATGGAATAAACCCCTTTTTCCTGGGCGGCCTCCTGGGGGCCGGGTGAATCCTGGTGCTGGGCGATGACGTCGGCACCCACGTCCAGAAGACTCTTGGCGGCCTCTTTTTCGGTGGCCGGGTCATACCAGGTCTTGGTCCACACCACCCGCACCTGAACATCCGGATTGACCGACTGGGCCCCCAGGGTGAAGGCGTTGATGCCGCGAATCACCTCGGGAATCGGAAAGGCGGCCACATAGCCCAGGGTGTTGTTCTTGGTCATGGCGCCGGCCACGATGCCGGAGAGGTAGCGCGCCTGGTACATGCGGCCGAAATAATTGCCCATGTTTTCCGATTTTTTAAACCCGGAGCAATGCATGAAGGTGGCTTGGGGAAATTTTTTGGCGACCTTCAACATGGGGTCCATATACCCGAAACTGGTGGCGAAAATGAGATCGTAGTTCTTGCGGGCCATGTTGAGCATGACGCGCTCGGAATCAGGCCCCTCGGGAACGGATTCGACATAGGAGGTGGTTACCCCGTCCATTTTGTCGATAAACAGACGGCCCTTGTCGTGGGCATAGGACCAGCCGGCATCACCGATGGGGGAGACGTAGACGAAGCCGACTTGAAGCTCTTTGACTTCCATTTTTACAGCAAGCTCTTTGAGTTGCTGTTTTAATTCATCATTTTCTTTCTGCAGTTGTTCGACCGTTTGCTTCAATTCAGCATTTTCTTTTTCCAGTCGCTCTACCTTGGGGGTCATATCTTCTGGTTTTTCAGGACATGCGATTAGCAAAAAGCATACAGCTGTCAGTGCTAAGCAAAGCATAAGAAGTTTTCGATAATTCATTTCTTTCCTCCAGTAGTCCAATGGTTAGAACGGTGTCATAAATGCCAGCTTATAACCGGGTTTCATTTCTTTGGCAACCGATGTTGACGCATTTTTACAGCACCTGATTCAACCCAGGGCTTACCCTATCCGGACGTGTTTTCCCGCAGGCGTTCCAGATAATCTTCCCATTCCATGGGCAGCATTTGCTTTTTCTTGTTGTTGCAGGTCTTGCAGGCCGGGACCACGTTGCCCTTGGTGGTTTTTCCCCCGCGGGCGATGGGGACGATATGGTCCATGGTGAGCTCGCGGGGCGGCACCCGGGATCCGCAATAATGGCAGGTACCGCGGGCGCACTTGCGTTTCCACCACTGGGATTGGCGCAGTTCGCGCGCCTTGCGGCGCTCGCGGTTGAGGTCGGCTTCATCGAGATGAAAACGGTAGGGGTCGGTCATGGCGTCTCCGTCGGTTTGCAGGATGCCAGCCAGTCGCGAATGCCCTTGCGCAGGAGTGCGTAAAGCCCTTCGGAACCCCCGATCCCCTGTCGCCCGAAGAAATAGTTGATTTCGAGGAAGATGGGGGTATCCGGGGAGGCGATGGCGGCATCGCTGGTAAACAGAATATCGAAGGCCGCCAGGTTGATCCCGGTTTCATTGCAGACACGGTGCACGGCGGTCTCGGCCGCCCGCATCAGGTCGGGGTCGGTGGTGAAATCGAGCCGCCCCCCAAGCGCCAGGCCCGCCTTGGCATAGGGATCGGCCGAGGGCGCCATGACCCGCCAGTAGGTTTTCAGGCGGCGGCCGACCACCACCACACGCAACACGCGCGGGCGGGTGGGGATAAAGCGCTGGATCACAAATCCATTTGGGTGTCCGCTTTCCGTTTGTTCGAGTATTTTCAGAATGTGCTTGAGGGCCGCCATGTCCGGGACCGGGAACACCCCCTGGCCTTCGCCGCCCCAGTCCCGTTTGATCACCAGAGGCGGCATGATGGGCATGCGTTGGATCTCAGGAAAACGGGCCCGGAAATCGGCACAGTCTGAAAAGGTCATCGAGTCCGGACAGGCCAGCGCCAGGTGGCGAAAAAGGTCCACCTGGCCGGTTTTGCCGGGGTAGGCGAAGCGGGCGTCATAATTGGGAAAGACCAGGGGACAGGCTTTGCGGGCGGCCTGGTAGAGGGATTCCCGACATCCCTGCGGCAGCAGGATAGCGGTGGCCGTTTCCATGGCGGCCAGATCCTCCGGTCCGGGGTCGCGTCCGGCACAGAGCCGATTCGCATCCCCTTCGATGATGGGGTGATAGGAAAGGATCATGGGTTCAATAGCCGAATTTACGCAGGGCGCGCGTATCCCGGCTCCAGTTTTTCTGGATCCGCACGAAGAGTTCCAGATAGACCCGGGCCGCCAGCAGACGCTCGATATCTGTTCGAGCGGCCTGACCGATCTCTTTTAGTTTGCGCCCCCCCCGTCCGATGATGATGCCCTTCTGTGAGCTGCGTTCGACATGAATCGAGGCATGGATGCGAATCATATTTTTTTTGGGGTTTTCCTTGAAGGCTTCCACGGTCACGGCTGACGCGTAGGGGATTTCCTCACCGGTCAAGCGAAACACTTTTTCGCGTATGAGCTCGGCGACAATAAACCGTTCGGGGGCATCGGTGAGCATGTCCTCCGGGAAAAAAGGGGGACCTTCGGGCAGGCGCTGCTGCATAGCGTTTAAAAGCGATTCGATTTCAAGCCCCCGCAGGGCGGAGATGGTCAGGATGGCCTCGAAAGGACGCCTTGCGGACCAGGCCGCCATCTGCGCCAGCAGTTTGTTTTTGGGCACGAGGTCGATTTTGTTCAGGGCCAGCATCAGAGGTTGGCCGGCCCCTTCCAGGCGCTTCAGGAGATAGGCTTCCGAGGCCGGGTCGGGCTGGGCTGCGTCGGCCAGGATCAGGACCAGATCCACATCGGCCAGTGCCGCGAGGGCCGTATCGACGATTCGCACGTTCAGCGGCGACGTCGATTTGTGGACGCCGGGGGTGTCGATAAAGACCAGTTGCGCCCGTTCGCGGTGGACCACCCCCAGGATGCGGTTGCGCGTGGTTTGGGGCTTGCGGGAGGTAATGGCGATTTTTTCACCCAGCATGCGGTTGAGCAGGGTGGATTTGCCGGCATTGGGGGCCCCCAGGATGGCGATGAAGCCGGAATGAAAGCCCTTGAAATCATGCTCCGGGGAAGCATTCATGGTGCCAGCTCCAGCATGTCTTCGATCTGCCGCCAGACCCGTTCGTGGCCCAAACCGCTCTTGGCCGAAAACAGCGCCAGGTTTTCATTGGTGAGCCCCAGTTTGGCGGTGATCTGGCGTACGGGGCGCACCTGCTTGTTGCGGGAGAGCTTGTCGGCCTTGGTGGCCACGATCCGGTAGTCGATGCCGTGATGCCCGAGCCAGTGCAGGAGATTGTCCTCCTCCGCCCCGGGGGTGCGCCGGATATCCACGATCAGAATAAGACCCCGGAGGCACGCCCGCTGCGTGAGGTAGGTCTCGATCATGGTGCCCCATTGCCGCCGGACCCCCGCCGGGACCTTGGCATAACCGTAGCCGGGCAGATCCACGAAACGGAAGGCCTGGTTGATCAGGAAAAAATTGATGAGCTGGGTCCGGCCGGGGGTGCTGCTGGTTTTGACGAGATGCCGCCGGTTGACGAGCTTGTTGATCAGGGAGGATTTGCCCACGTTGGACCGTCCGGCAAAGGCGATTTCGGGCAAGTCCGCGGGCGGATACTGCGGCGGCTTGACGGCGCTGGTGATGAATTCGGCGGATTTAACGATCATGCTCAGACCCTGGCCGTTCGGAATGCCGAGCGACGCTGCCGGCTGCGTTTTCCGCCGCGGTCAGAATTAGCTTCGCTGGCCGAGATAGCGCTCCAGGCGGTCCATTCCCTCGGCAATGTTTTCAAGCGAATTGGCATAGGAAAACCGCAGGTAGCCTTCGGCGTTGGGGCCGAAGTCGATGCCCGGCGTTACGCCCACGCGGGCCTTCTCCAGGATGTCGAAAGCCAGGCGGTAGGAGTCCATAGAGACATGCTTGGCGTTGGCAAACACGTAAAAGGCCCCGGTGGGTTCGACTGTTATGCCGAACCCCAGCTCCCGCAGCCGGCGAATCATAAAACGGCGGCGTTCGTCGTAAATGGTTTTCATGCGGACCGTATCAGCCTCGGCGGCAGGGTCCGTCAGAGCCGCGATGCCGGCCATCTGCACCATGGCATTGGCCGATATGAAAAAGTTTTGCACCATTTTCTGAATCGGCCGGATGAATTCGGGCGGGGCGATCAGGTAGCCCAGCCGGAAGCCGGTCATGGCGAATAGTTTGGAGAAGCCGTTGAGGACAAAGGCGTGATCCGTGAATTCGAGGATGCTCCTCTCGCGGCCCTCGTAGACCAGCCCGTGATAGATCTCATCCGAGACGATGGCCGGCCCGAGTTCACTGATGGCCTGCATCCGATCGGCCGAAAGCA
>JASJCD010000065.1 GCA_030066135.1 Desulfobacterales bacterium
AAGGAGATCGGGTGGTTTTCAGCGGCATTGCTTCCCATGATCAGGATGCAGTCGCTGTTTTTAATGTCGATCCAGTGATTGGTCATCGCACCGCGTCCGAACGACTCTGCCAGAGCCGCAACAGTGGCGCTGTGTCAGATGCGGGCCTGGTGTTCGACGTACACCAGTCCCATGGCCCTCAGCAGCGATTGATAGATCCAGCATTCCTCGTTGTCCATGGCCGCACTGCCCGTGGAAGCGATGGCCGTGGTGCGGTTGACGACCTGGCCTTTGGCGTTCTTCGTCTCGAAAGAGGCGTCCCGGGTCTTCTGGATGCGAGCGGCGATTTCCGTAAGGGCCCAGTCCCATGAGACTTTCTGCCATTGGTCGGAATTTGGCGCCCGGTATAGCGGTTCGGTGATCCGGGCTTCGTTTTCGGTCAACTGGGCCAGAGAAGCGCCCTTGGAGCACAGGGTGCCGCGGTTGATCACATGTTCCGGATCGCCTTCGATGTTGATGACCCGGCCGTCGCCCTTGCGGCTGGTGTGGACGATGAGACCGCACCCCACTGCGCAGTAAGGGCAAATGGATGTGGTCTCTTTGGCGTACTGGGTTTTCATTAGCTGCGCCTGGACTTTGACCGGCTTCAGGTCGAAACCCAAGCCGCTCACGGCCAGTCCGGCGGCGGCCGCACCTGAAATCTGCATGAACTGCCTTCGGTCGACTTTCATGGAAAAACCTCCTGTTTTCCGGTTGAGGATTCCAGGACTGGGTCATTTCAAACGAACGACCGCCGCTTGGTTCTTTGCAGATGCGGATTTCCAGCCGCCCGTTGGAGGCGCCGTATCGGGCGTTGGCGGCTGGAAATCGCCAGCGGCATACAGTCCTTGAGGAAGGTATGCGGTGACTTTATTACCGGTCACGGGTTACAGCGGGGTTACAGAGGAGGTTACAGATTGTTCTGCGCTGCCCGGGTCAATCCGCAAGCAGGCGTTTGCGGATGGCGTGGTAGAGGTCAACGGTGGCCCTTTCCACCGCGGCACCGATTTCGATTTGAAGGAAATTCTGGAGGCGATCGAACACCTGCAGGGCTTCCTGGGAACGACCGGCCATCTCCAGTAGTCGCATGAGGTGCCGCTGCGCTTTTTCCTGGCCGGGGTCGGTTTGAACGATATGGCGATAGCAGCGCCTGGCCGCGCTGAATTCATGCTGCTCCTGCAGGTGCCGTCCCAGGCGGTACATGAGCTGGATGAATTCCTGCCGCAACGTGGTGCGCTTCATCTCCGCCCATGCCAGATAGGGATCCTCGGGTAGAAAATCACCCTGATACAGGGCACTGGCTTCCTGGTGCATATCCAGCAGCTCCTGGGTATCCAATACTGTATCCATGCGGCGGGCCCGCTTACACAGGTGGTGCAGGGCGTCCGTGTCCACTTGGAACCGGTGCTTGTCCAGCGACACCAGGTTATCCTTCAGATGAATGTAGGCCGATCCCTGACCGGGTGCCAGATCCGGCTCCAGCATCTTACGCAACCGGTGGAGGGTAACCTTGAAGTTTCGCAGGGATTTATCCGGGTGGTGATCGGGCCAGACGGCTTCGAGCAGGATATCCTTGGGAATATGGCGGCCGCCATGGACGAGGATGGCCTTGAGAAGCAGCGCCGGACGGCTTCCCTGCCAGGTGCGGGCACTGATCGGCTCGGTCCCGTTACGCAGGACCTGCAGTCCCCCCAGGGTGCGGACGACGAGCACCGGGATGCGGGCACGGTAAATCGCGTGCTGGGTTGCGCTGGCATCGATGGATTGTGCCAAAGCGCCGGCGCTCTCGTCGGAAGCCATGTTTTTTATTTCGGCATCGTCCAACCGGTTGGCCAGCAGATGGCGGGCATGCGCGACGACCGCGGGCGTATCGAGGTGAATGGCCAGCGCGCAGGCCCGGGCCAGATCAACGGGTCGTATCACATGAAAATGATCATAGCCGCGCCGGGCGGCGGTACTGAAAGCGGCTTCGAGAAGCGCCTGAGCCGCTTTGGCATCAGCACCGGCATTTTTCACCAGCGCCAACCCCATCTGGGCCTCACAGGCATACAGGGCCAATCCGCGCTCCTCGAAAAGCGAAAGGGCTTGCATCAAATGCGTCTCGGCTTCATGGATTGGAGCTGAATTCAAAGTAATGAATCCCATCAGCAGCCAATTGCGCGCCTGCTGAAAGAGGGGCAGATCAGGGATCGCAGCGGCATGGCGCATAAGCGCCCCGGCCCGCCTGTAACGTTCCTGATGATAGCAGCCGAGACCGGCGATCCAGTAGCCTATTGCACGGTAAACGGGGTTATTGAGTAGAATGGCGACATCGTGGAGGTGGCGATTGGTTTTCTCGAGCGCCGTATATGTCTTGCGGTGCAACTGCATCAGACCGCAGGCTTCCAGATATGAGGGGTAAAGGCGAATCAAACCCAATTTGTCCATGACCGTCTGAACCTGGTCGAGTTTGACGGCGGCGGCATCCGTCTGGGCGTCAATCAAGGCCAGATGAAATTCGACCAGGTTGCGCAAGGCGCCATATTCGGGAAAGCGATCGCCGTCGTAAAGGGCCAACGCGGCCTGAAGTCGCTTGCGGGCTTGGTCAAATTCACCGGATTGGACATGGGCTTGAGCGGCGATGATCAGCGTATTAGCCACCAGGGGATGATTGCCCATGCGTTTGCCCAGCACGATGGCGCTCTCGCAGGCGGAAAGGCCCTTTTCAAGATCACCACCCATATCGGCGAGCGTGCCCAGCCCGATCATCTGCCAAAGCAGTGCCTTGGCAAAGTTGTAATGGGCAAGCGTCTGGGTTTTTACCAGGAGCCTTTGGCCTTCGGTAATCCACGCGGCCAGGGCGTCGGGGGCATACCCGCTGAATACGCCCGTTTCAATCTGGTAGGCGAGGCAAAGCATCTGACCGCGCAAATGCTTCGACCGGGCAAATGCTTGACGCGCGTTCTGCAGTTCGGCGATGGTGCGGTGGCCGCCACTGATTCTGAAGGTCGTCGCCTGAAGCAGACCCAGCCAGGGATCATTCCTGGCGAAGGACGCGGGAAGCTGTGCGGTCCATGGCGTAATTTCGTCGAAGCGCCCTTCGATCAGCAGTTCCATACCGATCGTGGTGATTGCCCGTGCCGCCTCGGCGTATGCATCGGCCTTGAGATAGAAGCCTGCTGCGGCTTCGATATCAACCTGGGTCTGGTGGTAGTGGCGGGCAGCATCCAGCATTAAACGCTGCATGTCTTCATTTAAGAGGGTGTCCCTGGCCTGACGCTCGAGAAAGGCGCTAAAGAGAGGATTCATTCGCAAGGCCCACTGCTCCGAGGCCACGGGGCTGAACTGCACGAATAGGTGCCGGCGGACGGCCTCAGTGGCCAGTTGGTCGGCCTGGCCCCGCCCGAGCAAAGTCTGCATCAGCGCTGACGGAGCCTCCTCAAGCAAGGCCGCTCTCAACAGGAAGGCCTGTATGGATTCCGGCAGCTCGCGGTAGATTTCTTCCATGAAATATCGGCCCGCCTCGGCCTGAAGGCGCTCTGGCATCGTTGGGGCCGCAAGCATGGTACCGGGATCCCCGGGGTGGCGCTGAAATTCTTCTGCCAGGATCACGAGACCACCGACCCATCCCGCCGTAAGCCGGTGAATCTGCGCCTTGCAACCGGCATCGAGTGCCAGGCCGCTGGTGGTGATGAAGAATTCGCCGATTTCATCTTCCGAAAAAGCCAGATCCTGATCGGCCAGCACCAAGGCCTGACGTCGCATGCGATCGCGCTGCAGGGCGATGGGCAGATCTTCACGCGACAGCAGGTAGATGCAGCCCTTCACAGGGCGGGCCGTCATGATGGCATTGATATGCCTGACGGTAAGCTCGGTTGATGCAATGCGATGCCAGCCATCAAAAACGAGATGGATGTCGGGTGACAGGCGGTTGAGAAGGCCGGCGATGCGCCCGTCGGCCGCGCTTTGAGAAACATCGTCGGAGAACGCTTCATCGGGCCGGCCCAAAGTCTTGGCCAGGTGCTGGCTGAAATAGGCTGGGTCGGCATCGGCGGGTCCCAGCGCCATCCAGCACGACCGGACCCCACGGGTTTCAAGGTAATCCGCCACTAGGGTCGTCTTGCCCTGGGCCGCTTGGGCGCTGATGGCAATGATACCCGGCGTCGCCACGCCGTCTAAAAGTCGATGCAGTCTTGCGCGATGAACAACGGGCGGCAGCAGGGGCCCCGATTTGGATGTTGGCTCCATCCCGGACGATCTCTCCTTGCGGGCATGCGGTTTGCCGGTGGGCTTAGCAACATCGGATGCGAGAAGCCATCGGTCGTGTCCTGCCGAGCGGGGTCGGGCGGGAAAGTAATTCGAACCATACCAGAAGTGGCAAGTGGGGAAAAGTCTTAAAGCGCTTTGAATTCAATCAGAAATCGGCTGTTCTCCTATCCTTGGGAGAGGGCCTGCGGGCCGCCTCCAACCAACACGGGCAAGGTGAATAGGTTGCCGTCGCGATAAGGTTCATGACAAACCAGCCAAATTCGGGTAAGGTGAGGCAATCCGCCACAACCCTGATGACAGCGGCGTCAGGAAATCTTCAACCCGGGCAACTGCCATGCCGACCATTCTGGTAATCGATGACGAAACCGCCACATTGACCATGTTTCGTCTTTTCCTTAGTGCTTTGGGCTACCGTGTGCTAACGGCCGAGGATGGTCCCACCGGGTTGCAACTCATGGAGCAGGAAGACCCGGCCGTCATTTTTACCGACTTGAAAATGCCGATAATGGATGGCTTTGATGTCATCCGGGCCATAAAGAAAAAGGTTCCGGCAACGGAAGTCGTGGTCATCACCGGTCATGGTGATATGGATCTGGTGCTGCAGGCCCTGAATCTCGAGGCCACGGATTTTATCAACAAACCCATCAAACGCGAAGCCCTCGAGGCTGCCTTGGCGCGTGCCATTCAAAGACGGCAGGACAACAAGGCGCATATCGAGCAGTTGGCGCTCAGTAGGCCGGATGCCGTCGCCGTAATTACCATGAGGGGTAAACTACAGGGCACCGCGTCTTCGCAATTGAAACCCATGGCCCGCGAAGTGATCGGCGCCGGCGATCGCAGCGTCGTCTTTAATTTCGATCCCAACCTGGCGGTCACGGGTGCCGGCATCACGACCCTGACCCAGGTGCTCAATGAATTCAGGCAGGCCAAGGTCGATGTGGCCTTCAGCGGATTGTCGATCAACCTCCAGACCGTATTCGAGATGCTCGGCCTGACGCGCTATGTCCGTGTTTGTGCAGCCGAGTCGGAAGCCGTTGCCGCTTTCCGGGATTAGCGCCGTGGCCCTGCTTTTCATCTGCATTCGGCGTACCCGCAAATCCCCCTGGCCCTAATCCTGTTTTCCTAAGCCCCAACAGCGCACGCCCGCATTACCCGGATGCCCCTTAAGGAAAAATCAGAACCAATGAACGACCTGCCGGTGGTGACCGTCATGGAGGACCTCAAGTCGGCCCTCGCGCGCCACTCAGGTGCGGTCCTGCAGGCGCCGCCGGGGGCTGGCAAGACCACGCTCGTGCCGCTGGCCCTCCGGGAACAGCCATGGCTTGCCGGTCGGCGCATCCTGATGCTGGAGCCCCGGCGCCTGGCCACCCGGGCAGCGGCCGGCCGCATGGCCGGCCTGCTGGGTGAATCGGTCGGTCAGACGGTGGGCTACCGCATGCGCATGGAGCGGCGTATCGGACCGCAGTCAAGGATCGAGATCGTCACCGAGGGGGTCTTGACGCGTCGTCTCCAGTCCGATCCCGCGCTGAAGGATGTCGGCCTGGTGATCTTTGATGAATTCCATGAGCGCAGCCTGCAGGCGGATCTGGGGCTGAGCCTGTGTCTGGATATCCAGGGGGTCCTGAATGCTGATCTTCGCTTGCTGGTGATGTCGGCCACTCTGGATAGCGACATTGTGGCGGCCTTCCTGGGGAATGTACCGGTCATCAGGTGTCAGGGGCGCACCTACCCGGTTGAAACCCACTATGGTGCCCAGCGGCGGCGAAGCGGCCTCGAAGAACGGGTGGCGGCCGTCATTCGTAAAGCCGTGGAGGCACACGACATGAGCATCCTGGCTTTCCTGCCCGGTGCGGCTGAAATCGGCCGGGTGGCCCGCCGGTTGCAGCGTGTCGATTTGGGAAGACAGTGGGGGGTAACACCGCTGTTTGGCCGTCTTTCAAGGACGGAACAGGACCAGGCGATTGCCCCGGCGCCGACGGGTAAGCGCAAGATTGTACTGGCCAGTGCCATCGCCGAAACCAGCCTGACCATCGAGGGGATCGGGGTGGTGGTCGATTCGGGTTTCATGCGGGTGCCGCGTTTCGACCTCCGCAGCGGGATGACGCGGTTGATGACCCTGCCGGTAACCCGGGCCTCGGCCGACCAGCGGCGCGGGCGGGCCGGGCGCACCGCGCCCGGTATATGTTACCGGTTGTGGAGCAGGTTCGAGCATGACGCCCTGCTGCCGGAAAATGAGCCCGAAATCAAATCCGCCGACATGACCGCCCTGGCCCTGGAACTGGCCCTCTGGGGCATTCGGCGGGTTGCTGATTTGCAATGGCTCGATGCGCCGCCGCAGGCGGCCTGCCGTGAGGCCGTCGAATTACTACGGACACTGGGCGCTGTTGATTCTGAGGGGCGGGTCACGCCGCATGGGCGACTTATGGCCGCCTTACCCGCCCACCCGCGTTTGGCCCACATGATGGTGAAGGCCAACCAGGATGGGCTCGGCCGGCTGGCCTGCAATCTGGCCGCGTTGCTGAGCGAGCGTGATTTCATTCGCTTTGACCACGATCTGCCGGAGGTCGATTTGCAGTTGCGCATCGACTGCCTGGATATTTGGCGTACAAGCGGGAGAGACCAACCGGCGGGTGTCCGGGTCGATCCTGCGGCGGCGCGACGGGTCATCCGATCCGCCCAATCGCTTTGTCGCAGGCTTAAAACGCCACCCGATGGACCGCCGCCTGAGTATGCGCCGAATAATGCCCTCGGACGCCTCCTGGCCTGGGCTTATCCGGATCGCATCGCCCAGCGACGGGCGGGCGGCAAGGGCCGCTTTCTGCTCACCAATGGTCGCGGGGCCCATCTGGATCCTCGCGAGCCTCTGGCGACCAGGGACTACCTTGTCGCCGCCGAACTTGACGGCAACCGGCGCGACGCCCGTATATTTCTCGCGGCGTCCTATGATCGCGATGCCCTGCGGGAACAATTTGGCACGCAATTGAAGTGGCAGGCCGGCGTGGATTGGTCCCGTGAATACCGGCGTGTCGTGGCGGAGCGCCGCTGTTGCCTGGGGGCGCTGGTCGTGCAAACCGAACCGCTCTCTGCGCCTGATCCCCAGGAGATCCGGGACGCCTTGCTGCAGGGCATTCGACACCACGGACTGGATTGCCTGCCCTGGACTTCCGGACTGCGGGACTGGCAAGCACGTGTCGGTTTTCTGCACCGGGTCTTGGGTAAGGCCTGGCCGGATATTTCCGACCCGGCGCTGGCCGCCACCTTAGAGGATTGGCTCGCTTCCAGTGTCACCGGTTTGACCCGGCTTCGTGATCTGCAGAAGATCGATCTCGGACGCGCCCTCAGGAGCCTGTTGGACTGGCGTCAACTGGAGGCGCTCGAGCGTTTGGCACCGGCTCGAATAAGGGTGCCCAGCGGGCGCCTGATCCCGGTGGACTATAGTGCCGATCCGCCCATCCTGGCTGTAAAATTGCAGGAATTGTTCGGCCAAACCGAGACACCCGTCGTGGCCGGCGGCCGCCAATTGGTGGCCGTGCATCTGCTGTCGCCGGCCGGCCGGCCGGTGCAGATTACCCAGGATCTGGCGGGATTCTGGCAAACGGGTTACAATGCGGTACGCAGGGAGTTGAGGGGGCGCTATCCCAAGCATTACTGGCCCGAGGATCCCCTCGCGGCCCAGGCCACGCATCGGGCCAAACCCCGAAAGCCCTGATGTGCTTCCAACCGGACAATGAAGGGACAGAAAAAATGCCGACCGAAACCGCGCGCCAGAACGCCATTGCCACCCATATTCTCAAAGACCCCTTTGCCCGCAAACTGGGGGCGCGCTTCGAAGCCATCCGTCCGGGCTACAGTCGGGTCACCCTGACCGTCGACCAGGACATGGTCAATTTTCACGGTATGACCCACGGCGGGCTTATCTTTGCCCTGGCGGACATGGCGTTTGCCGCTGCCGGTAATTCGCACGGGCAGACGGCCGTGGCACTAAACGCCAACATGACCTTTTTGAAACCGTCTCAACCGGGGGACCGGCTTGTGGCCGAAGCCAGAGAGATCCAGGCCGAGGGCCCCACGGCCCTATACGAAATCACGGTGCGTGAGGCCGCCAGCGAGATGCTGCTGGCCTGCAAACAGGCCACCGTCTTTCGCAAGAAAGAATGGTTCGTCGCGCCGACGGCCGAAAACCCCTAAACACGACCAACGGACGGTGACCATCGAAAGCGCTTGCGACCTTCCCGAAGATCACCGCCGCGCCGAAGACGTTGAACACCGGGAAAAGTCTTATCCCCACAAAATTGCTTCCCGGCGATTATTTCATGCGCAGGTGCTAATATCTACCTTGTCCCTGCTACCATCCCTGGCGGCATTCGGCCTGAGGGCGGATGCTCTTGTTTTGGATTCCATACTTGATTAAACCGGGATAAATTCGATATACAGGCACAGCCAACGGAAAGCACAATACCAAGAGGGATATACACAAGGGTTCGCGTTGATGCGGACTGTTTTTTTTAGCAATGAATGCCATGATGACGACCATAACAATTCTACTGCTGGCGGCTGTGGGCTGGCTGATTTACGAGCGCCATCGCCTGCATGAACGGCTGGCACGTATGAGCCGCACGGCCCAGGGCAAACGCTCCGAGTACGAAAAGCTTGAAGAAGAGCGCCGCAGCGAAGTCGAGGCCCGACGATCCACCGAAGACAAGCTGCGAAGCTACCTCCAATTGATGGATACGATTATCAATGCGATTCCCAACCCGATCTATTTCCGGGACGGCGACGATGTCTTCCAGGGCTGCAACAATGCCTTTGCGCGCGATATCGTGGGACTCACCCGCGACCGCATTCTCGGCCAGCGGCCGCGCGACCTGGTGGCGCAGCTTCCGGATGACCTGATTGCCTGTCTGGAAGGAAAAAGCAAAGGGCTGGGCGCGGCGCGCGGTGTCCTTTCCTTTGAAGCGGAGGTGCCCTGTGCCGACGGGATCAGGCGTGAATATCTCTTCTTGCTCAACATCCTTTCACCGGAAGAAGGGCAGGGAGCAGGCCATGTGGGGGTCATGCTGGACCTGACCCAGAAGAACCGGGCCGCCCGCGAGCGCGCCCAGCGGGAGAAGTTCCAGGGCGTTCTGGAAACCGCGGGGGGGTCTGCCACGAGATGAATCAACCCCTGCAGGTCATCTCCGGTTATGCTGAAATCATGATGAATGAAATGCCCGCCGACCATAAGATGTTCCGCATGGCCCGTCAGGTCAGCGACCAGGTCGACAGAATGGCGGACATTACCACCAAGCTTCAGAAGATCACCCATTACGAAACCATGGACTACGGCGAGCACGCCCGCATCATCGATATCCACAAATCATCGCGGCAGGATTGAGCACCGGTCAGATGCCGAATTCGGAATACTTTTCCTCTTGATGCCACGGGCGTCGTCTGCCCGCTCCGGATCGTGATCCCGGGTGCATTGGATTCCGCTGTCGGCGGATGCCGTGGGGGCGGCCAAACGCTGGTTAAACAAGCCATTGCAACCCGCGACTGAAACGGCGAAACGGCGAGGCTTGGCCCGCAGATGCCTGTGAGGCCTGGTAAGGTTGGTTGGGTGCCAACAATAGGCGGCGGTCTGGGCTGATCCGCGCCAGGGCGTTGCAATTGGACTGCAGAGGAAAGTTGCCATGCGTGCAGATCGTTTAAGAAACAAAAAGGCGGGGTATGACCCGGTACCGGCAGGGGTCGGCCTGATCCATGACTGTGCGGCGATTGACCCCCGGCGCTCACCTTCGGAAGACATTCCATATGCGCTGGTAGACTATCATCGTTTGAAACCCGAAGGGGTGCGCATCACCAACAACTGGCCACTCGAAAAAGGCATCCGCACCGGTTTCATGGCCTACGATCAAAATGAGGCCGAGTGGAAATCTTTTCGTGCCACGGTCACCCGTCGTTTGCCCCAGGCGCAACCCGACGATGGCTACACTTACGAACTGGCCTTCGATGTCCCTGAAGCCACGGGGATGAACGCCATGGATCAGGATAGGGCCGCTGCCAGCGATTTGGCGTTTTTATTGCGAAGCGCGGCGCTGGAAAACATACCGCCAAGCGCGCTGTTCCACTTGATCAACTGTATGCAACGGCGGACCTACCATGGGGGCGACCATCTTTATTCCCAGGGCGAAGCGGGCCAGTCGTTGTTCCTCATCCAGGAAGGCATCTGCGCCATCAAAGTCAGCAAAGACGGCCAAACGCACCACGTCAGCCGGCTGAAACGGGGTGAGGTTTGCGGCGAACTGGCCATCCTGACCGGCGAAGTCCACAGCGAGTATGCGGTCGCGGAAACGGACATGACCGTCTGGGCCCTCCGGCAGAAGGCCTTCGATCAGGTCGCGCGGCTGCATCCGGACCTGCGCATTTTCCTTACGGAGATTCTCACCCAGCGTCTGGCATCCTGGAGCTATAAGATCGATCGCACGGTGGGTAAGTATACCATCAAGCAGCCGATCGGTTCCGGCGGCTGGGGAATCGTTTACCAGGGCCATCATCGTGCCCTGAATATGCCCGTGGCCGTCAAAATGCTTAAACATGACATGGCCATGGAACCCCTGTTTCTTGAGACCTTTCGCAGTGAAGCCCGGGTTATTGCACGCCTGAACCATCCCAACATCGTTCAGGTGTTCGACGTTGATGAAATTTATCGTACCATTTTCATCATCATGGAATACCTCGAAGGTGAACCGCTGCGTGCTACCTTTGAGCGCTGCGGCGCCTTATCGGTTCTGGAGACGGTGGATTACCTGCAACAGATCCTTAACGGTTTGAAATATGCGCATGAACAGGGGATTGTGCATCGTGATGTCAAACCGGAGAATATTTTCCTGCTGCCCGACGGACGCATCAAGATTCTGGACTTCGGGCTGGCGGCACCCGCTGGTGTGAAGGATCTCAATTTACAGGGCACGGTCCATTATGCTTCCCCGGAACAGATTGAAGGTGAACCTGAAGATGCCCGCTCCGACATCTATGCTGTGGGCATCATGGCCTATGAATTTCTTTGCGGGCGGCGTCCCTATCCGGAGGACGATCTCGGCCGCCTGATGGAACTGCATTGTACACAGACCATACCCGATCCCGCCGAAACGATACCGGATCTGCCCGAGAACCTGCGCCAATTCATTCTGCGATGTTGTGCCATCGATCCCGCCCAGCGGTACGCCTCGGCGGGCGAAGCCTTGGCGGTGATCGAAGAAATGGCGCGTCAGCTGCGGATTCAGACCGAACAAGAGAAACGCCTCCTTACCTCGGTCGTTATGATTTATCCGGAGAAAAACCGACAAGCCCTCCGACGGCTTCTTGAGAAGTTCAGCCACGAGATAGAAGATCTTGAGATCGTTATGAAAATAAGTGAGACCACCGGTATCTGATCCTGGAGATGGATGCCACGCCCCTGGTTCGCAGGTATCGCTTTAATCCTGCTTTCAAAAGCTTTGATGCTTTGTGTCGATCATGGATGACCGCCATGGTGAAGGATCGGTCGACCTGACGGGCGCCGGTATTGGGTTGGATGACATACGACGAGGCCGAGCCCTGAGGGCCGGCCTCGTCAAGGGGAGGGAGGAGGCAATGGCGCTTAAATCGATAATACTAGCGGCTGTATTTCGGCCGAACCAATAAAACGCTTCTCAACATATCGGCACGAATCGGCTTATCAGGGTGCAAGGCCCGGATGGAATGGAAAATCCCAGGTGTAATGCCTAGCCCGCTAACGGCTAGGCAACGCGCCGGTATTCGGCATAACCGATCAGAAAACGATTGTCGTCATCGTAGTCGATGGCATGACAAATGTTGATTTCACGACGGCAGAATTGAATACGCCGGAGTTCGTTCAGTCGGTTGCAGGTGTCGACACATTCATCCTTGGGCATATGCTTGTTTTCGCAGGTACGGCAGGGAGAGGAAATCATGTATCACCTCATTTTTCAGATTGGTTGTTTAATCGTTTCCGAGGTGTCGCTTAAAACAATGAATCGCGCTCATTGTTTGATTGAGAGTAATGCAAAATAAGTGCCGATTTTTTTAATCGCGCGGGTTAAAATCGTGTCAATCTAATAAACATATAATTTCAGGTGGTTGTCAGGTATTTCCGGGAAGGGGCCCAAAAGGTTGAAGTACACAACATGATGCGGAGTACACTTGGCGCGAGGTCAAAATATTGACATTCGGAACGAATTCCCCCTGATTGGATGTGATTCTTAACGGTCGTTATTTTTTTTAAGAATTTTTTGAATGCGGCGTTTTTCTACAATGCGTATTACATGCCCGGGCATAAAAAACATCTAAAATGATAATGAAATTTAATGTGGTCTAAATAAATTTAATACTTTGTGAAGGATAAGAACCCCTGGTGCACCACCGATCCAGGCATTATTTTTTCAATTATCCCACACCAAAATGATTCGAGGCTGGATTGAAATCGATTTCCCTCAAACGCGTCGGCCCATTGGTATCGATCCGTTTCCTCGATCGAATGGTCGATCGCCAGACCCGACAATTGAGCCGCATGCTGCAGCGCAGCATCGCCGAGGCCGGCGGACGGGTCCGGCTGCTGCTGGC
>JASJCD010000066.1 GCA_030066135.1 Desulfobacterales bacterium
CGCCGCGTGCTCCTGGCGCTCAACACCGATGCCGCCTATGTGGTGGGCATCAAGCTGTCGGCCCACCGCATCAGCTGCGCGGTCACGGACATGCAGGCCGATATCCGCAGTTCCATCGTCATGCCGGTGCGAACCGGCAAGCGATCGGCCACCTTCGTTGCGGACCTCATCGAGGAAGGCATCCGCCATTGTGTGAACGATGCCCGTCTGAAAATGGATCAAATCGCCGGGATCGGCATCGGTGTGCCGGGTTTTGTGGACCGCAACCGGGGGTTCTGCCACTGGACGCCCCTTTACCGGAAAGGGGACACCCCCTTGCGCGATCTGGTGGAGAAACGGCTCAACATCCCGACCTATCTGGAAAACGATGCCAATGCCGTCACCATGGCGCATCAATGGTTCGGCGACGGTATGGGGGAGCAGAATTTTGCTGTGATCACCATTGAAGACGGCGTGGGCATGGGTGCGGTGATCAACGGGCAGCTCTATCGCGGGGCCACGGGGGTCGGCGCCGAATTCGGCCACGTGGTGGTGGTGCCCGACGGCAACCCCTGTCGATGCGGCAAAAAAGGCTGCCTGGAGGCCTATGTCAGCGATTTTTCGATTTTGGCTGCCGCCCGAGCGGTCTGCGCGGACAAGCGCTGGGAATGCCCGCCCCGGGGTGAGTTGACCCTCGAGGATATCATTGCCGAGGCGCGTCGCGGCCAGCCTGATCTGGTCCGGATTTTCAACCGTGCGGGCCGTCTGCTGGGGCAGGGCGTGGCCGGAATGATCCAGATCCTGAACCCCACCAAGGTCATCCTCTCGGGTCAGGGCGTCCGGGCGGGCGATCTGATGTTCGCCCCGATGCGTGCCGTCATCGCCGCGCAATGCAACCCGACCCTGCTTGACGCCGTTGAAATCATCATCCATAAATGGCAGGATACCGACTGGGCCCGTGGTGCTGCCAGCTTGGTGCTGCAGGAACTTTACAAAACGCCCTTTGAAAAGTTCAGCCCGGTAATCTGATTGATAATTGCCAGGACTTTAGACCGTATTGACAATTAATCCAGGCACCCCGACGGCGTTTTCCGCTTGGCTGGATTCCTTGCCGGTAATGATTTAAAGCGGTGAGTAGCCGCATTGTAGGATTCGGCACCGGTTATGTCGGTAATGCGGTGCGTTTTTGTGATCCGAATCGGAGCAGAATCCCAGGGGCCCAGATCTGTGAACCGATATACGGACTGCGCGTATGCGCCGCTTCACGCCGGCCCGCATCCCTGACTTAACTATTAAATGCGTGGTAGAAATCAACACGACAGCCGTCCGCAGATTCTGGATTTTCCAAATGAGGCCCCAGCGCAATCACGCTGACGAGGCACCTGATAGAAGTCACCGCCACTGATAATCACACTGATCCGATTCGGATGGCTGACGGCTACACACCTGCATTGACCGTTCGGCCTCAATCACAGGCATGCAGACCCGTGGCCGGCGTCCCTGCGGGTCGGCGGCGGCAACAACGCGAGAAACAACCCGGGAGGTGCAAATGGCAGTCCTGACGATTTCGCGGATGTTCGGCACCGGTGCCAGAGAACTGGGGGAATCACTAGCCCACCGATTGGCGTATTCTTTTTTCGACCACGAACTGATTCAGATGGTGGCCGAGCAGGCCCGGGTGTCTGCGGACTGGGTCGAAACCATGGAGCGGACGGCGGAGGGCAAATTCCAGAAACTTCTGGGAACGCTGGTGCCCAGGAGCCTGATGGAAATGATCCTGAATGCCGACTACGGCGATCGGGACGAAGAGATTTACACCGACATGCTAAGCCACGTGATCCACAAGATCGCCGCCGAGGACAACGCCATTATTCTGGGCCGCGGTGGCCAGTACATGCTCAAAGATCGTCCCGATACCTACCACGTGCTGCTGGTGGCTGATCTGGACTACAGGATCGACCACGTGGGCAAGCGATTTGAATTGACCAGGCGGCAGGCCCTGCTGGCGGTGGCCATGGAAGACAAGCGGCGCGTCAATCTCTACCGGAAACTTGGCAGGGCGGACTACGATCAGCCCGATCAATACCATTTCGTGTTCAACATGCGCCGCGCTGGCGTTCGGCAGGTGGGTGACATGCTTTGCACGCTGTTGAAGCGCGGCTGATATGGGGCCTTCTCGGGGAAGGATTGCCGGTTTCCTGATGCCGCGGGCCTTTTTTTTAAAAGCGGCTTGTTTATCAATCCCCGCATAGCGGGCGCAGGCCGGCGACCGGCGCCCCGACACGGCGATGGGGACCCATTGTTTTTGGCGGCTAAGTCTAGAAGTGGTTTCAAAACCCCTTCTAACGCTCAATAGCTGTGTTGTAGGTTTCTTCAAAATGCTCACATATCACTGAATATGCTCCGCATTTTCATCAACCTACGCCTTGCTCTTGAGCGCGATCAGAGGTTTTGAAACCACTTCTAATCATCTGTTAACCTTCACCTGTCCATGGAGGGGATCGAGACCCCCGGAGACGGTTGTACCCGAAGCGAGGACCCCATTATGAAATGCCCGCAATGCGGCTGCCAGGAATTCTATGCCAAGGATCCGGCTGATCCTTTTGAGACCTACCGGTTCATGTGTCCGGGAGGCGAAGATATCATTCCGGACCCGGACAATTTCGGCCAGCTGGATATCACGCTGGAGACCGAAGCTTTCTGTGACCGCTGCTCTTGGCACGGCCGGCTGGAAACCATAAAGTCGACCTGACCGTTAGAAGTGAAAGGCGCTGCCGGCCGCCGCCCGGTGAAACCGCCCGCCGAAGTGCTGCGCCAGTTGGATGGCGGCCTCCCTGCCGGTGCAGTGCGAAACCCCCACAAGCGCCACGTCAAAGCCTTCCAGAGCATCAATTACCGTCCGTACATCATCAGGGGGAAAAAACATCATGTGAGTGCCGCCCAGAACGGCCTGCAAACGGTTGATGCCCAAACGCTCCCTGATATGATCCAGAATATTGAGAACACCGCCGTGGGCGCAGCCCAGGAGGAGCACGTGGCCGGAAGGTGTTTCCAGCAGCAGGCTGGCGTCATCGTTCATCGGGTCCGGCACCGGACCGTCGGCGCCGTCAAGAACCAGCTTGCCATCGTAAGGCGTCTGTGCCGGGCGGCGCGCATAGCCGCTGATGAACCAGAGTCCGGGCGCGATTTCAACCGTGTTATCGTGGAATACAAAACAGGCACCGGCGGCCTCTAAATCTTCCCGGGACCGCGAACAGCCAACGTAACGGGGCGGCTTGTCAGGCGCATCTGCGGTCAGCGCCAGGTGGGGACTGAACACCTCCGGATGGGCATGTACTTCGATGGCACCCGTGCGTCCCAGGACCCACGCCAGCCCCCCGGTGTGGTCGTAGTGGCCGTGGCTCAGCAAAACAGCCTTGAGATCCTCCAGGCGAACGCCGCTTTGGGCGACATTGTGGGCGAGGGCATGGCCCTGGCCCGTGTCGAAAAGATAGGACTGGGCCTGGTGGGTCAAAAGGGCCGCAAATCCGTGTTCGCCCTGATAATCAGCGCCCGCGATGTTGTTGTCGCACAGGATCCGGATGGTGGTCATGGCGGCTCCCGGTTGATGTCAATTTTCACCCGGCCCCCTTTGGTTATGTGAATACGGGGCGGGCACCCCAAGGTGGCCCTTACTGCGGTGGCCTAGCTGAGTGCCCCGTATATCCCCTCCGGGCAGCTGCGGTCAATACACCCTGAAGTGAGGCCGTGGTGGCATACGATTGTTCGCGCCCGGGCGATAGTGTTTTTGCTCCATCGGCCCCGGCGCGGGAGCTGCTGCGGTAGGATCGATTTGACAGGTCGGAGATCGTGGATAACATTTCTCGTCAATAATAGCCCATCTATTTTAACGCATAATGAGGTGAATGTTCAGCAACAACCCATGGCTCATCTGCCGGTAGCAATTTAGACCGCAGGAGAGTTTTGTTTTTTTTGTCCCAGTTTAAGACAGTATCGCATTCAGGAACGCATTACTTCTTCGGAACAGCGGCAACACAGGATCATGCGGGATTGGGAAAACGGAAATGGGATCGCCACAACACCTTGAGGATCGCCAAAGTACTTCTTACTGCCTTGACGTGACGGGCGGCGCCCATACACAGGCGGTCATCGACGCGGTCAATGCCCATATCGCCGTTGTCGATCGAAGTGGTAAAATCATGTCCGTCAATCGGGCCTGGAAAAAATTCGCCCGGGCCAACGGCGACCCGGATCTGAAGTCTACCGGGGTGGGCGTCAATTACCTCGAGGTGCTGCACAATGCCTCACCCACCGATCAGTCCGCGCACGATGCATACCAGGGTATCGCCTCCGTTCTCCAGGAAGAATGCACCTTCTTCACAATTGAATATCCCTGCAATACCCCCTCCGCCGACCACTGGTTCAGGATGGAGGTCAGCAGGCTTCACCTGAAGACCGGCGGCGCCGTTCTGGCCCATCACGATATCACGGATCTGCATACAGCCCAGATGGAACGTGAGGCCTTGATTGCCGATCTCGCTGCGCGCAACAGACTGCTCGAAGAGGAGCAAACCGTTCTGCACCGAGAGCTGTCCCGGCTTGAAAGCCAAGCCCACGGGCATTCAACCGAGATCACCGCCCATCTTTACGGGGCCGGTCCGCTCAGGCAGCTGGCTCCCCAGGCCTTTCAGCAATTGACCGTCGATTATGCCGAATTGATATCCCAGGCACTCGAAATGCGTGCTTACCGTATCCAAAACGACCTGTCCTCATCACTGCAAGCCATTGCTGAGCGGGTCGGTTCCTTGAACGGCGGTCCACGTGACATCGTCGATCTGCACCGTGAAGTCCTCAGCGGTCAGTTATCAAAAGTAAAGGGGGCCAAGGCCCGCGCGTTGACCGATGAGGCGCGCCTGATGCTGGTTAAACTGCTCTGTTACCTGGCCGCCTACTACCGTCGCTTTGCCGTGGGCAAGTGACAACGCAAGGACTGCAAGACGAACATTCAAGCGAGGTCGCCCAGATGAATGCATACCACTTGAAGCTTTATGTTACGGGTCAGACACCGCGCTCACGCGGGGCGATTCGTAACTTGAAGCGTCTGCTCGATGACGTGATCCCCGATAGCTGCGAACTCGACATCATCGACGTGCTGGAAAATCCGCAGTTGGCAGAGGACGACAAAATTCTGGCGACACCGACATTGATCAAGGCGTTGCCCCTGCCGCAGCGACGCATCATCGGTGATTTGTCCGATCTGGACAAAGTCATGCTGGGGTTGGAGATCGCATCCTATGAAACCATCGGTTCTGGAGGACGACCATGAGCGCATACGAACACGGGAATGGCATCGCCAAGCTCCCGACCGGCATTCCCGGGTTTGATCTGATCACCCTCGGGGGCCTGCCCAAAGGCCGCACCACGCTCGTGGCCGGAACGGCCGGCAGCGCCAAGACGGTTATGGCGGCCCAGTTTCTGGCGGAAGGCATCCGCAACGCAGATGAAAACGGGGTCTTTGTAACTTTTGAAGAAAGCCCCGATGATATTCGCAACAACATGATTGGCCTGGGATGGGACATTCGGCGATGGGAATCCGAGGGCTGCTGGGCTTTCGTCGATGCCTCGCTGCACCCCGAGCACGATGAGATCGTGAGCGGGGACTTCGATTTCGGGGCCCTGGTGGCCCGAATCGAGCACGCCATCGGGAAAGTCTCCGCCCGACGGGTGGTGATGGATTCACTGGGTGCCGTCTTTACCCAGTATCAGGACCGTTCCATCGTGCGCCGGGAACTTTTTCGATTGTCTTCAGCCCTCAAGAAAATCGGCGTGACCGCCTTCCTGACTTCGGAACGCACGAACGAGAACGGCAAGATTGCCCGCTATGGTGTTGAAGAATTCGTAGCTGACAATGTGATTCTGCTGCGTAACATGCTGGAGGCCGAGAAGAGACGCCGTACCATCGAAATCCTCAAATTCAGAGGAACAGTCCACCAGAAAGGCGAATACCCCTTTACGATCATCCCTCGCCAGGGTGTCGTGGTCATCCCCCTTTCGGCCATGGAGCTCAAACAGAAATCTTCCACCCTGCGGATTACTTCCGGACAGGAAGAATTGGATCAGATGTGCGGTGGCGGGTTTTTCCGTGATTCGATCGTCCTCGTTTCCGGGGCGACCGGCACCGGTAAAACCTTGATGGCCACGAAATTTCTGCATGCCGGCGCAGCCCGGGACGAGAGAACGCTTTTCTTCGGTTTCGAGGAAAGCCGCGAGCAGTTGTTTCGTAACGCCGGCGGCTGGGGCATCGATTTCGAATCCATCGAAAAGAAGGGGCTGCTCCAGGTGGTTTGCGACTATCCTGAAATCATGGGTCTTGAAGACCACCTTTTGCGGATCAAGCAGCACCTGGATGAATTCAATCCCAATCGGGTCGTGGTGGACAGCCTTTCCGCGTTGGAGCGGGTCTCGACGATGAAGGGCTTTCGCGAGTTCATTGTGGGGTTGACGTCCTTTATTAAACATAAGGAGATTGCTGGGTTGTTCACCAGCACCACGCCGAATTTGATGGGCGGCACTTCGATTACCGAGGCCCACATCTCCACGATCACCGATTCCATCATCCTCCTGCGCTACGTCGAGCTCTTCGGCGAGATGCGGCGGGGATTGACCGTGCTCAAAATGCGCGGTTCGGCCCATGAAAAGACCATCCGGGAATTTATGATCGACAGCGCCGGGATGCATATCGGCAAACCCTTCCAGGATGTTTCCGGAATTTTGTCGGGGCACCCCTCCTGCGCGACGGGCGGGGAGGTAGAGCGTCTCAGCAGCCTGTTTGTCGAGGGGGGCGACATTTAAACACCTGCGGTCCCACAAGAATTGTTACGGGAGGATGCCGTGACCACCAATGAGTGCACCATTCTGCTCATCGAGAAGGATTACGGCCACCAGCGTCTTTTCAATGAGATGCTGGCCCAGGCGCCCGAACTGGGCTGCAGCATGCTGACCGCCGACTCCCTCGAAAACGGCATGAAATGTCTGGCCGGCGGCGGAATCGATGTGGTGCTCTACGACCTGGCCACCCCGGGGCACAATGGCGACGATAGTCTTGCCAGTCTGCGTCGCACCGCCGGGGACACGCCAATCCTGGTTTTAAACGACCAGGAAGACCCCCATCTCGCCCAAAATGCCCTGCGCGGCGGGGCCGAAGATTTTCTGGTCAAGGAGACCATCCATACCAGCATGTTGTCGCGTGTGATCCAGACCGCCCGCGACCGCCGGCACTACCGCACCACCTGGAAGGCTCTTCAGCCGCGCATGAATGCGCTCATCACCAACAATGCGGACGCCATTGTCGTCCTCAACAAGCAGGGCATCATCCGCTTTACCAACCCGGCCGCGGAAACGATGTTTGGACGCCGGCATGAGGAATTGATCGGCACGCCGTTCGGATTTCCGCTCGTGGGTGGTGCCAGCACTGAAATCGACATTATCAGTCGTGGCGGCGGGCGACGTGTCGCCGAAATGCGCCTGGTTGCGACCGACTGGGGGCAAGAACCGGCCTACCTGGCGTCGTTGCGGGATATCACCGTCCGTAAACGGGCCGAAGACAAGCTGCGCAAGTATGAACGCATCATGGCCTCCACCAGCAGCCCCATCGCCCTCGTTGATCGGGACTACCATCTGGAAGCTGAAAATAATGCTTTCCGCGAGTGGTTTGGTCCTCGGCATGCGCCGGAAAAGATCGTTCACCTCAAGGCGGTCATCGGCGCGCACAATTTCGAGACCCAGGTGGAATGCAGTCTGGCCCATTGCCTGGCCGGCGAGGAAATACACAGGCAGGGGCAGATGCGAATGCCGGACGGCTCGGTACGCTACACCGAGATGGCCTTCTATCCTTATTTCGATACCGATAAATCGCTGGCCGGCGTCATCTGGAACCTGCGCGATATCTCCCAGACCAAAAGCCTGGAGGAACAACTGCGCCAGTCCCAGAAAATGGAGGCCATCGGCACCCTGGCGGGCGGCATCGCGCACAATTTCAACAACTTGCTTATGGGGATCCAGGGGCGGATATCCCTGATGCAGATCGAAGCCGACGCGGAGCACCCTTTCAAGGAGCATCTCGAGGGCATCGAAGACCAGGTGCGCAGTGCAGCCGATCTCACCAAGCAGCTGCTGGGATATGCCCGGGGCGGTAAATACGAGCCGGTGCCGACCGACATGAATCACCTGGTTGCCAGAAACTTTGCCATGTTCTGCCGCACGCGGCGGGAGATCGAGATGCACGAAGCCTACGCCGCAAACCTGTGGGCCGTCGAAATCGACCAGAACCAGTTCAGCCAGGTACTGGTCAATCTGTTCGTTAATGCCTGGCAGGCCATGCCCGGCGGCGGTAAGCTTTCCGTGACTACCGCCAATACCGAACTCGACCGCGACCAGGCCATGGCTTACGGTATTCGAGCCGGTCGCTATGTTCGGGTCGATGTGATCGACACGGGCAAGGGCATGGACGCGGATACGCTCAAGCGGATTTTCGATCCCTTTTTTACCACGAAGAAAGGCGGTCGGGGCAGCGGGCTGGGGCTCGCCTCCGTCTACGGCATCGTGAGCAACCACAACGGTGCCATCAACGTCGAGAGCGAAGTCGGCCAAGGCACCCTGTTTTCAATCTATCTGCCGGCTTCCGATGCAGCGCCGCGCGAGCAGCGCCGAACGGTCATTCAACCCTTGAAGGGCCATGAAACGGTTCTGCTCGTAGACGACGAGGAGGAAATTCTAAAAATCGGCCGCATGATGCTGCTGAAGCTCGGCTATCGGGTTCTGCTGGCTGCCGGCGGTCAGGATGCGCTGGCGGTGTACCGGGAAAAGGGCGCTGAGATCGACCTGATAATCCTCGACATGATCATGCCCGGAATGAGCGGCAGCGACACCTTTGACCAATTGCGAACCCTGAACCCGGACGTCAAGGTGCTCCTGGCCAGTGGCTACAGCCTCAATCAGCGGGCCAGTCAGATCCTGGCCCGCGGATGTGACGGCTTTCTCCAGAAGCCGTTTGACCTTGCGAGCCTTTCCCAAAAGCTGCGCTGTATGCTGGACCCGCACGACGATTAGAAGGTCACCCCCCACTTTCGCCCCTGCGGTAATCTATGCCGGTATGGTATTCGACAAGACGGGTCGGCTTTGTTATTCTTGAAGCCATCGCAATAATGTCTTTTGATCTCAGGGCTGTGTCAGGCGATTAAATCGGTTCGTCGGAATGCTGGCGATTCTCCCGGTGCGACCCACAAGCAATCGCCGATCAGCCGGAGAATCCCGCTTTAGCGGGCAAACCCACGGCCGCCGCCCCTGATACCAAAATCCCATTTAGGCGATAACTTCTTCTTATTTTTGCTACCAGATGGAGCAGCCCTTCTATCCTGCGGGGACGGGGTGAAGCTGCTTCGATTCACAGCTGAAAACCGCCACTGGAGAAGGACCGTCCGTGAAAGCCCGTATCCTGATCGTAGAAGATGAACCGGCCATCGTCGACAACCTCGAATACGCCCTGCAGACGGAAGGTTTCGCGACCATGAGCCGCGCCACTGGCGGGGGCGTGCCTTCCCTTCTGGAAAGCGAGCGCATCGACCTGATCATTCTCGACATCGGCCTGCCGGATGTGAATGGGTTGGAGCTTTGCAAGACGATTCGCCAGCATCACAGCGTCCCGGTTATTTTCCTGACGGCCCGGGCGGAGGAGGTCGACCGGGTGGTGGGGCTCGAGATCGGCGCCGATGACTACGTGGTCAAACCTTTCAGCCCGCGGGAACTCTGCGCCCGGGTCAAAGCCGTGCTGCGGCGCACGCGCTGTGCGCCGTCCGCAACGGCATCGGCGCCCCCCCTTGAGGTCGTGGATCACAAACATTGTGTCCGCTGCTTCGGTCAACCCCTGGAGCTGTCGCGCTATGAATACGCGCTGCTAAAGATTCTCGTCGAACACCCCGGGCAGGTCTTCTCGCGCGAGCATCTGATGGACCGCGTCTGGGACGATCCCTTGGCCAGCATGGACCGCACGGTGGATGCCCACATCAAGAACATCCGCAAAAAGATCAAGGCGGTGCAACCCGAATTCGATCCCATTGTCACCCATCGCGGCATCGGATACGCCCTGAAAGAAAACCCATGAAGATCAAGACACGCATTCTTTTGAGCTACCTGCTGGTTTTCGGTACCGGATTCTATTTTCTCGTTTACTGGGTCCTCGGGGATCTGCGGCTGCGCTACCTGGAAAGCGTCGAAGAGGTCCTGGTGGATCAATCCCAGCTCTGGGCGGAACTCGCCGGCCAGCTCATGAGCGACGGCGCGCTGGATGTCGACTGGCTGCACCGGGTCTACGATGCGGCCTACGCGCGTGAACTGGCCGCCGACATCTATGGATTTCGCAAGACCGCCGTCGATACGGGACTCTACATCACCGACCCGAACGGGCGGGTGATTTTCGATGCCCGTCAGCGCGCCAACGAGGGGGCGGACTTCTCCCAGTGGCGGGACGTCTACCTGACGCTAAGGGGCGAATACGGCGCCCGCTCGACGCGCCTCGACCGGCACGACCCGCTTTCCAATGTGCTGCACGTGGCCGCCCCGGTAAGGGTGGACGGTGAGACCCGGGGGGTGCTGACCGTGCTCAAATCCACCCGCAGCATCAACCAGTTCATGCAGTCCGCCAAGGCGGACGTAATCCGCGTCGGCGTGATGGCCGCTGTGGGCGTAATGATGGTCAGTTATCTGGCGGTCTCATGGCTGACCCATCCCATTGCCCGGCTGACACAATACGCCAACGACGTCCGGGAAGGACGGCGTGCCGCCCTCCCGCCGATGGACAACAGCGAGATCGGCACGATGGGACGCGCTTTCGAGAGCATGCGTGAAGCCCTTGAGGGCCGGCGCTACGTGGAGCAATACATCCAGACTTTCACCCACGAGGTCAAGAGTCCCCTGGCGGCCATCCAGGGCGCCGCCGAATTGCTGGCCGAACCCATGCGCGACGCCCAGCGTCAGCGTTTTGTGACCAACATCCGCAATGAAAGCGAGCGTATCGAGCGCATCGTCGAGCGCCTGCTGCAACTGGCGGCGGTGGAAAATCTCAAGGCCCTCGACCAGATGGAACGATTTGCACTGAAGCCGATGGCCCAAAGCCTGCTTGAAGGATTGCGGGCCCTGACCCTGAAGAAAACCCTGCAGGTCCACAATCGCATTCCCGAACATCTGACCGTGCGCGGCGACCGCTTTCTTCTGAAACAGGGGCTTGCCAACCTGCTGCAGAATGCCGTCGACTTCTCACCTTCGGGGGGGACCCTCCAGATCGCCAGCCGACAGTCAGGGGCATGGATCGATATTTTTATCGACGACGATGGACCTGGCGTGCCCGACTATGCCCACCATAAAATATTCAATCGTTTCTTTTCGCTGCCCCGGCCGGGGACAGATAAAAAGAGCACCGGTCTGGGACTCAATTTCGTTCAGGAAGTGGCCGCCCTGCACCAGGGACGCATCCAGTTGATCAACCGGGACCGGGGGGGCTGCCGCGGCATTCTGCGTCTTCCGGCCTGAGGAACCGACGCCCTGTCATTGCCCTGCCGGTGGGGCGGCGCCCGTTGGCAAACCTGATTTCACACCGAATTCACATCCGCTTCACAATCCCTTCAAGCGCTTCGGCTACCATCATCGCATAGTCCTGAGGATGGCGTCTCAGGAATTCCAATCCACCAAGGAGGCGATGATGCGTCTGGGAATGCTGCTCGTTCTGCTGCTGTTCAATGTCTCGGTCTGCGTGGCTGGTGAGGTGGCGCTGCCCTGGGAAGAACTCAAACAACTCTATCGCGAGAAGATCGAAAGGGAACTGGCGCCGCCGCCGGAGGCGGCCACACCGGTCTACAGCCTGGCATCGGCCCACTATCACCTGAAAGTCACTGCGGATACCGTTCAGGGGACGATGAAACTCCGTGGGGCCGTTCTCACCGGCAAGGTGGCGCAGATCCCGATATTTAAGGGGCCGGTGGCCATCCAGAAAATCGAGCGCGCTGCGGGCGGGGATCTGGTGGTGGCGCCCGAACCCACGGCCCGTGTTTTCTTCCGGCCCTCCGGCAGCGAGCCGTTCGAAATTCACCTGGCCTTCCTGGCGCCGGTCCGGGAAGACCATAACGGACGGTTGGCGGAAATACCGATTCCGACCGCTCTCCAAAACACGCTCCGGATCGAGACGGCGGGTGATGTCGAGTTGATCGAGGTCCCCGGTATCCGCAACGCGCAGGGGCTTTTTCACTTTACCACGCGCAGCGTTCTGCGGGTACGCTTCGGCGATGCCCAGATGGTTGCCCGCCACCGGCGCCCGCTGATCGACATGCTCGCGGAGATCTCTTTCCGCGACGATCGCCTGCGGATCCGCTGCCTGTTGGCGACACCGCAGGGCTTTCCGGAGTCCTTCCGCATCGCGTTACCCCCGGGGTTCGGTTTCGTCGGGGCCACCCCGAACCGCATCGGCGTAAGTGTTCATCCCGACCAGACCCTTACGGTGCGCCCGCAGCATCGGGCCGCGCGGACGATGGCGCTGCTGTTCGCCGAAAATCGCGCGGCGCGGCGTGAAACGGCCACCTTGGCTTTACCGCGCATCCTCGAAAATGAGGGTCTGCAGGGGCATTTTATCCTCAAGTCACCGGACAATGCCCTTCTGTCCCTCGCGAACCATGAGGCCTATCTTCCCGTGTCGGCCGTGCGTCTTCCTGCCGGCTTGCGCGCGGCCGCGGAGGCCGCCGACCGTGTCTTCAAGGCCGGGGACCAGGTCCCCGTCAAGTTGAGGATTCAGTCCCTGGCACCCGTGGCGGCCGCCCCGTTGGTGCTGGACC
>JASJCD010000067.1 GCA_030066135.1 Desulfobacterales bacterium
GCCGCCGGAGATACGCTGGGTGGCTTTGGCCGATTCAGGGGTCGCCGCTTCGAGGTTCGCCGGTTCGGGAGCATGCGCATCGGCTGCGGTCGAACGTACATTTTCAACCGGCCCGTCCGGCGGGGTGTCCGCGAAATGGAGCACGCCGTCGGCATCCCGCCAGCGATAAACCTCGCCGGCCGGCACACGGGTGGCCATAATGGTCAGGGCGGCCGCCAGCACCGCCACGATGCACAGCCAAACATCGCCCGCTCGCAGCCCGCCGCGGTGGTTTAATCTGGATGCCATGTCACGGTGATCCTAAGCCCAGGAAAGCAGAGCCGTTCCCAGAATCAGGGCGATGATCCCCAGGAATCGGCAGGTTTGATCGCTGGCCTCCACGAGATACCATTGTGTGGTTCTTTCGTAGATCCCTCCCGGATTCCACAGGAAGACAATGCCCTTTATGATCGCCAGAAGCCCGAGTGTGACGATGAAACCCGCCTGCAGACTGCCGCGGGAAGCAATCATGAGCAGGACGCCGATAATCGCCGCGGCCGCCCCCATGGGAATACGTCCGGCACGGGTCAACAGCTTGCCTGTACGCTCGCGTGTCTGCGCGGTGTGAAGAATCGCCAGACAGCCGGCGGCAATCCAGACGAGACTGATCAACCAGATAATCCATTCCATCGAAGGCTCCTTTGGGATTTAGCTTGTCTTTGGTTGCGGCGATCATCCCGCCCCAGCGACGATCGCACCAATTCGGTTACCACTCGGCTCGCAGCTGACGGCGCGCGTCATACCGAGGGCAGGTCCACCAGGATGAAGGACAGCAAGGCCGCCATCAGCAGGGTCCCGGCCACGATGCAGGCCAGCGCCGTCCTGAGGCGGCCGCTGCGTTTAAGGGCAGGCGGTATATCCTTCGGCACGGGTGGTTTGTCGCTCGCCAGGCGCTCAAGGGTGGCCATCGGAAGGTAATCCCAATCCCAGTGGGTGGTCTGGCGGGTTTTGGCTTCCTCCTGATAGACGCGCCGTTTGGGCGCCCGCGGGCGTATATCCTTTTTCGTAATATCAAGGGGCATCTTTAGGCTCTTTTTTTTTTGGTTCGGGGGTGGCTGCGCATATTTCAGGAATCGCCACCCTTTTATCGCCAAAACAGAAATAACAGGTTGTACCATCATCCTCCAGCAGAGGGCCAACTTTCAGAAGCCCTCGTTCAGCGAAACGAATACGCTCGCCCCCAACACGGGTGTAGAGGGCATCATCTTGAATGTACAAGGTTTCGGGCGCCAATAGCGCCTCATGGCCCGTATTAAGGATCAGGGTGATTTCTTTTGCACCCATCAGCACATCAAAAACGAAAAGGGCGGTGTCTTCGTGGTGGAAGTATATTTTTTCACGAACCTCCTCATTAACCTGGCTAAGGTAATACCCTTCCCCGTCGCGGCCAATGGCGGCATGAAATTTAGATATGATGCGAGGAAGTTCGAACCGTCCGTGACGATTATGCCAGTTACCATGGCGGTCCAGCCAGAATACGGCCTTCTCCTTGGGGATTACGATTTCCTTCATCGATCAACCGGTCCTTTTTCCGCCCAGGGATACCGCCGGGCGGGCCCGTCAATCCTATTTCCCAGCGTCCATTGGTCTGGATTTTATGTGATTGTGCAACGATCGGCAAGTCCCTTCAACACCCGGCACGGGCAAGCGCGTCGGTCGACATCCGACCCGCTGTAACGCTTCGCGGACCGCTGATTTTGATCTAGGCACCGGCGGCGACAAAGTCCCCCAGTTTTTTTATGGCTGCTTCGAGTTTCGCACTCCAGGGAAAACCGAAGCTGAGCCGGATGCAATGCCGGTAACGATCACTGACCGAGCAGATTGATCCCGGAAGGATGGCAATCCCCTGACGGCGGGCGAAATGGAAAAGGTCCATCCCGCTTACACCGGACCTGAATTCAACCCAGAGGGTGAGCCCGCCACGTGGCAGGGATGTTTTGGTGCCGTCGGGGAAATACCGGTTGACCGCCATGGCCAGTTGGGCGGCCTGGGTTTTGAGGGCCTGGCGCAGCCGACGCAAATGCCGCTCATAGCCTTCGTTGGCCAGAAATACGGCCAGGGCGTGCTGGTTCAAAGCCGGGGAGGAAATATTCATATCCAGTTTCAGCCGTTTGACAGCCGCGGCATAACGGCCGGGCAGAACCCACCCGATCCGCAGCCCCGGCGCCAGGGTTTTGGAAAAGGACGAGCAACAGAGCACCCGCCCCGAGCGGTCGAACGATTTGAGCAGCATCGGTCGCGGACCTTCGAAGTACAGATCGCCGTGGATATCGTCCTCGATGATCGCGATGCCACGCCGGGCGGTCATTTCAACCAGTTGGCGCTTGTGCTCGCGTGCCATGCGATACCCCAGCGGATTCTGAAAATTGGGCACCAGGACGCAGGCCTTGACCTTGTTCGCATCCAGCGCCTGTGCCATGGCGGTCAGATCGATGCCCGTCACGGGATCGGTGGGCACCTCCAGCGCCAACATGTTCAGATCCTCGATGACCTGCAGAAACCATGGATAGGTGGGTGACTCCACCATCACGGTGTCACCCGGCCCGGCGACCGCGCGCAGACATAGCGAAACGGCTTCGATACAGCCGTTGGTGATCAGCAGGTCGTCCGCCGTCCCAAGGCCGGGAACGGTCAAGAGGCGTTTGGCAATCTGGGTCTTCAAGGCCGCGCAGCCCCCTGGATCGGCGTAGGTGCTCAGCATGGGCTGCATGTGCGAAGCGGCCATGCTTTTGACAATCCGGCACAATGACTTGGTGGGCAAAAGCGAGGGCGCCGTCAGTGTCCCGCCCAGTTGAATCATGCGGGGATCGCTCATGGCCCGCACGATTTCACGTGCCAGCGCTTTGAGCGCCACTTTTTGGGGTCGGGGCCGATGGCGACGGTACGACGGCGTTGCCAGCATGGTATGCGGCCACGGCCGGACATAATAGCCGGATTTGATGCGGGCCTCGACCCGGCCGCGGTTTTCAAGTTCGATGTAGGCGCGGTAGACGGTGGAAATGCTGTAGCCGGACTGATGGTGCAGCTGGCGGATGGAGGGCAACTTTTCACCGGGCCTGTAGTAGCCGTTTTCAATCTGCGCCTCGATCTGATCGATCAATTGAACGTAGCGATAGTTGCGGGCATTCGACTTGGATTCGGCGCTTTTCAAAACCCCTCCATCTGTTATGTACAATTTTTATATATTCTGTATCTGTTATCATATTTTAAATTCATGCTAAAGATACTCTTACGGTGCATACAGGCACCTGGACGCGAGCCGAAATCCGGCGCGTCAACAGACCGGGCACCCTCCCGGCAACCGTCGACGGCAAGGTCGCGATGAACCGCAAACGGGTTAACGATGAGACTGGCCGCTGAACAAATGGATGCGTTTCGCCAAGGTGCCGTTGCCAACCTCCCCGTGGCTGCCAGTGTGGCCGCCTATGGCAGTGTACTGGGCGTCCTGGCCGCCAAACAGCAGATCAGCTGGCTGACCCTGTTGGTGATGAACCTTACGATTTTCGCCGGGTCCGCGCAGTTCGTCATGGTGGAGATGTGGCTGCCGCCGCTGCCCGTGTTGGAAATCATTCTGGGGGTGCTGGTGATCAATATGCGCTATCTGCTGATCGGGGCATCCCTGCACCCCCTTTTTGACGGGCGACCGCTCTGGCGCAAGGCCTTGAGCATGCATTTGGTTGCCGACGAGAACTGGGCGGTCACCATGGCCGCCCATCGTCGGGGGCAGGCTTCGATCGGTTATCTGCTAGGCGGTGGCGTCTGCCTTCTGGGCGTCTGGTGCCTGGGAACCCTGGCCGGCCATCGCCTGGGCGCATTCATTCAAAATCCCGAAGCGTTCGGTCTCGATTTTGCCTTTGTGGCGGTATTCACGGCCCTGCTGGCTGGCTTTTGGCGGAACAGATCCGATGGGCTGCCCTGGTTAGTGGCTGCGGCGCTTTCCCTGGCTGCCAGCCAGTTCCTGCCGGGCAAATGGTATATCATCTGCGGCGGCATCGGCGGCGCCCTGGCCAGCGTCGCGCAGGCACGTCGTCAAACGCCAACCGATGGCGCGGCGCGATCGTCCCGCCGCCGGCCAACGGCCTCGACCTGAAGGAATCGCTTTCATGCCGGTCTTGAATCACGATATCGCGCTGCTGCTGGCCATCTCGGGTGCCGCCCTGGTAACCTACTTCCTGCGCCTGGGCGGTTTGCTGCTCGCCGAAAAACTGCCCCGCAGCGGCGCCTTCAAAACCTTTCTGGAAGCGTTGCCCGGAACGATCCTGATTTCGCTCGTCGTGCCGGGCATCATGGCCGCCGGAGTCTGGGGCTGGGTCGCGGCCGCGCTGACCGCCCTTCTGGCCCGTAAAACCGGCAATACCTTCGTGGCCATGCTGGCTGGAGTTACGATCGTGGCCCTGAGCCGTTTGCTGCCCGCCTGACCCGTCACCCGCCTTGACCGCCGGATGCTTCCGGCTGGTAAAACCAATCTGCCGTGTCTTAAAGCTTGCCCTTCCATCGCCCGGCATTAGATTGCCTTTACCGTATGACGCGATGGCAGCGCACCCATCCGGAATACAGGCGCAGGCCTGGGTCAAGCGTGGTCGAAGGCTGTCCGCACTCCCGAACCCAAGCCACTGTAAGCAACACCCTGGAAATGCAACCCTGAGGAATAACGCCATGACCATCGATAATTTGAAAACAACCCGAACGGCCACCTTTGCGGGTGGTTGTTTCTGGTGCACGGAATCGGATTTTGAAAAACTACCGGGTATCGTCTCCGTCGTATCGGGCTACACCGGCGGCAGTGTACCGGATCCAAGCTATGAAGAAGTATGCCGCGGCACCACCGGCCACTATGAAGCCGTTCAAGTGCACTACGACCCCGCCCGGATCAGTTACACCCAGTTGCTGGATATTTTCTGGCGGACCATCGATCCCACCGACGCCGACGGACAGTTCGTGGATCGCGGCCCCCAGTATCGCACGGCTATCTTCTATGCCAATGAAGATGAGAAACAGCAGGCGGAGGCATCCAGGCGCGCCCTGCAGGCGTCGGGTCGCTTTGCCGCCCAAGTGGCCACGGCCATTCGACCCCTGACGGTATTCTATCCGGCCGAAGACCACCACCAGAATTATTACCGCAAGGCCCCGCAGCACTATGCGGCCTATCGCCACGGCTCCGGACGGGATCAGTTCCTGCGGCGCTTCTGGTCGGACGAGCGCATGCCGGCCGCCCCTTCCAAAACGGAGGACCAAACCGGCTACCCCCAACCTGACGAGGAGGCGCTGCGCCGTCGCCTGACGCCCTTGCAATACCGTGTGGTCCGCGAGGACGCCACCGAGCCGCCCTTTGACAACCCCTACTGGGACAACCACCGCGAGGGCATCTATGTGGATATCGTTTCCGGCGAGCCGCTGTTCAGCTCGACGGATAAATTCGACTCGGGAACCGGCTGGCCCAGCTTTATTCGTCCTCTCGATGCCGATAACATCTTGGAGAAGAAAGATCGCAAGCTCTTCATGACCCGTACCGAAGTGCGCAGCCGTCATGGGGATGCCCACCTCGGACATGTCTTCCCGGATGGCCCCCCACCCACCGGGCTGCGCTACTGCATCAACTCCGCGGCCCTGCGCTTCATTCCCCGGGAAGAGCTGGAGCAGCAAGGGTACGGTCAATACAAGGCGCTGTTTGATGCGGTCGCCTCCTGACCGTCAGCCGGCATCTGCAGCGGCGAGAACGTAAAGCATGGTGGACATGCCGCCAGGCCTGTGCTAAGCAAGCGCTTTTTTGAAATCAAAGCCTGACCTGATTCGGGAGTTGTTTTGGACAGTCAGATTTACAAGGCGATTGTCAACGCCATACCGGACATGATCATCCGCATCAGCCAAAGCGGGGTCTTCCGGAGCTTCGAAGGCGCCACGGCCGAGCTCTACTGGCCGGCGGAAGCCTACCTTGGCAAACATCTGAACGATGTTCTGCCGAAGGAAACCGCCGATCTATTCGCCCGCAAGATCGAGGCGGCTTTTCGCACCAACGAAGTTCAATATCTGGAGTACAGCCTGCGATTCGATGGCCGGCGACGGTACTATGAATCACGCATGATCCGCAGCAACGAGGACGAAGCGCTGGCCATCGTGCGCAACGTCACCCAGGAAAAGGCGGTCGCTGCGGAGCTGCGCCGCCACCATGAGGACCTGGAGAGTCTGGTTAAAGAGCGCACGGCCGAGCTGTCGCGGGCCGAAACGAGCTACCGCAGCATTTTTCATCATTCCGGCTCCCCGTCGATCATTGTCGATCACGACTTCACCATCGCCATGGCCAATTCCAAATTCGAGGAACTCACCGGCTACGCCCGCGAGGAAATCGAAGGCCAGATGAAATGGATCGATTTCATTGCCGCCAGCGATCGCGAAACGGTGACCCGCTACCATTACACCCGCCGCCGCACGGATGGTCAGGTGCCATCCGAATACGAATGCCAGATCACCGATCGGCGCGGGCGTACCCTGGACATCTTCATCAAAGTCGGCATGCTGCCCGAACCCGGCCGCGCCATCGCCTCATTGATCGACATCACATCCCTGAAACGGACGGAGAAGGACCTGCGCGAGCGGGAGGCGCTCTACAGTGCCATCCTCGAAGGCTACGAGGGCATGCTGTATTTCATTTCCAACGACTATCGCATCCGGTTCATGAACGAAAATCTCGTGCGCGCCGTCGGGCGCGATGCCGTGGGCGAATTGTGCTACGAAGCGCTTCATAATCGTCGTTCCAAATGCCCGTGGTGCGTAAGTGACCAGGTTTTCGAAGGTGAAGCCGTGCGCTTCGAGATGCGCAATCCCAATGATAAAAAATGGTATTTCAGCGTCAATGTACCGATTCCGATGGCCGACGGGATCACTTACTGCCAGGCCATGATACGGGATATCGACCAGCGCAAGCGCATGGAAGAAGCCCTGCGCGACAGTGAAGCGCACTTGCGCAAGGAGAACCTGCGACTGCGCTCCACCATCAAACAGCGCAACAAGTTTGGCGACATCGTGGGATCCAGCGAGGCCATGCAGCAGGTATACGAGCTTATGCTGATGGCAGCGTCCTCGGACGCCAATATCATTCTCTACGGTGAATCCGGCACGGGCAAAGAACTCGTGGCCAGTGCGGTTCACAATATGAGCGACCGCCGCGAGGGCAATTTCGTGCCGGTCAACTGCGGCGCCATTCCGGAAGCGCTGCTCGAACGCGAGTTTTTTGGTCACCGCAAGGGGGCCTTTACCGGGGCCACTGAGGACAAGCAGGGCTATCTGGACGAAGCCGACGGCGGGACGCTGTTTCTGGATGAAATCGGCGAGATCAAACCGGATCTGCAGGTTAAGCTGCTAAGGGCCATCGAGGGCGGAGGCTATACGCCCATCGGCAGCAATGAAGTTCGCAAGCCCGACTTCCGCATTATAGCCGCCACCAGCCGCAACCTGACGGAAATGGTTCAGAAGGGTGGCATGCGCAGCGATTTTTTCTACCGCGTACACGTCATCCCCGTTCACCTGCCGCCCCTGCGCCAACGCAAAGAGGATATTCCCCTGCTGGTGGAGCATTTTCTCCAGGCTTACGACCGCAAGATGCACCCTGTCATCAGCGGAAACATCAAGCAGTCGCTTATGGCCTACGAGTGGCCAGGTAACGTACGCGAACTCCAGAATGTGCTCTACCGTTTTGTGACGCTCAAACGCCTGGATCTTACCGGTGAAACGGTCCCCGAAACAATCGCGGAACCGAGCGTTGCCGCGGCGCCGTCGACCGAGATTCCCGATGGTGATCTATCAGACGCCATTGCCGCCTATGAGAAACAGTTGATCCGCGCCGCCCTGGTCAGATGCCGCTGGAATCGGACCCAGACCGCCAAGGCGCTCGGCATTGGATTGCGCACCCTGCAGCGGAAGATGAAAACCTTGGGCATCCACTGATGCTTCAAACCGTTAATCCACCCTGATCTGCAAGACTGACAACCACGCCACCCACGACGCAAAGTGCGCCAATTTTGTCGTATTTCAATATATAGAATTTTTTCAATTACTTAATAATCTTTCGTCATTCAGCACGCCAACTCTGACGCACCCTCCTCCTTCCTAACAAACCGCCAATCGTCTAGCAAACGTCGAAGCTAATTATTTTTAATAGTATATTCTATTAGTTATGCATTTTCCGCGGCATGAATTAAACCTGGCACGCAATTTGTTATATCAATCCCCAGAATTTAACTTTTTCACGGTCACCCGGAATTTTCACCGGACACCACGAACAAGGAGAGAGAATCATCATGACGCCTTACAACACCGCCCTCGATCAGAATCCGGCCCGCCTGTCCGTCGTCGTCAATCGTCGTCGCAGCAGCGATCGAATCAGCAAAGCCATGGCCGGTATCAATCTGGTTGCTTTTTTTGCGATTATGGTGGGCAGTTACCTGACCATCTAACCGCCTTGAACGTTTCTGCCGGCAGCGTCGACGCTCGCCACCCGAATTTGAGGCCTTAAGGATAGCCCGGATTCGGTTGCGTGCAGGCCGCATTCACGCGTTGCTGAACCGGCAGGATGGGACAAGGCGAATAGCGCCCCCGGGCATCTACACGCCTGGCCGACCTTGCGGCGCTTTACATAAACAAAATGGCGGGCTCGATCACGGCCCGCCATTGCTGTTTTTAGCTGTGCGTGTGTTGTGACTCCACCGGGGAGGTCTATGGTCGGTCATCCTCCGGTGGCAGGTTTGGCTGTCGGCATCCCCACCGGTTGGGGCACGATTTCGGCCTTGGCCCGCAGCTTTTCAATATACTCCCGAACCACCTTTCCGTCTTTTTCCTTTTTGATATTATCCGCAATACGCCCCTTGGCCTCTTCATAACTGATAATGCCTGCCGGGCGGCGATCCGTCACCTTGATCAGATGGTAGCCGAAACGTGTTTCGACAACGTCGCTGACCTCACCTTTTTGAAGACCAAAAGCAGCCTCCTCGAAAGGTTTGACCATCTGTCCCCGGCGGAAGAGCCCCAGGTCACCACCCTTTACGCTGCTGGGTCCTTCTGAATGCGCCTGGGCCAGGGCGGCGAAATCTTCGCCCGCCTTTATTTTTTTCTGCAGATCCTTGATTTTCTGCCGGGCTTCTTTTTTCCGGGCTTCATCCGCCTCCGGTGCGACCTTGATCAGGATATGCCGGGCCTGAACTTGCTCCGGCGACTGAAACAGGCTGGGATTGCCATCATAGAAGGCTTGCATCTCATCTTCCGAAACCTGAACATCGAGAACAATGTTGCTGATCAGCTGCTGGATCGCAAGACTGCGTTGAATTTTGCGTTTAAGATCCGCCTCGGTTATTTTCAAGGCGGCCAAGGTGGTTTGAAATTCCGCCTCGCTGGGAAATCGTGTTTTGACGCGCGCCAGCTCATCGGTCACGCGCTGGTCGGGTATATTGATACCCTGGGTTTGGGTGTCCTGAAAAAGCAGCTCTTCCTCAATCATGCGGCCCAGAACACTCTGGCGGACCATCGGCAGGTTTTCTTCCCCGACCATCTGACCCTGCTGGGCCATCTGACCGATCGTCTGCTGAAACTCGAAGTCAAAATCCTGCTGGGATATGGCCACACCGTTTACAGTGGCCACCGGCGGTGGCGGCGTGGCCTGGTCCTGGGCGTAAGCACTACCCCCCATCGCCACCAGAATGATGAAGAGCATGCTTGCCCAGCGGGTCATGGTCGACTGCATCGAAATGATCTCCTTGATGAGGGCGCCAATACGCCCGGTTGATGAACAGCGCGGTGATCATTGCGGCCACCGCCGTATCGCGAGACCGGTTAAAAGCGGCATCGTGGCGCTCGGGGCGCTTCTCCCGGCCGAGCGAATGAGGGAAGCATTGAGAGGCAACCCGAAAGACATACGGGAATTCGGCAGGTTGGCGATCAGAGTGCAGGCGCAAACTAACGCCTATGAAAACCAAAGGCAAGTAAAACCCGCCGATCTTTGGCCGAATGGCCTTCTAAATCCTACAGAGGCATCAGGAACTGCAAAATGCCGCCCGCATCAAACTGACACCAGCCGTCTCGAGTTCACGCCATGTGTGGGTTGGCGTGTAGCGGATTTAAAACCAAATCAGGATTTCATTTTGGAAAAGCCGGGAATCAGGGTCTGGGTGCTTTTGACGCCGTTGAGCTGTCGGACGTTTTCGTGAACAAACTGCGAAATGATCTCAGCGTCCGAGCTCAGCAGATCGCGGGTCAGCACGATTTTGACGAGCAGGTCCACATCACCGTGGACGGAATGGATTTCAATGACTTCATCCAGTTCAAACAGTTTTGCGGCTATTTTATATTCCCGCTTGGCCTGAACCTTCATCAGGATGAATGCGGTAATGCCGCGCTGCATTTCGGGATAATCACATTCTTTCAATTCTGCCATGTGGCTACGAAAAGCCTCCATATCCTTGGGAATCAGTTTATCGATCCCGATGCCGTAGCGTCGCTGCCGACTCGCCTGCCATTGATGGTGGGCAACGTAGGCGCACAAATCGTCCAGCGTGCGTTCGGGAAAAGATTGGATCAGCCGGCCGCGGCGAACGATCGACTGCAGCGGGCGGTAGATGGTCCGGTACCAGTCGTCGGCGGCGTCTCTCAGTTCACAGGATCGCCCTTCATCGTTTTGCAGAAAATGATGGTGGCGCTCTATCAGTTCAAGCAGATTGGCATACTGCCCCACCTCAGTCAATTGAATCTCACCCGGTAATTGGGTTTGATCGATGAAATCGGCGCGTTCGCGAAAAAGAAAATCCTGCAGACTATTGCCCGTGGGGATAAACTCGACGATATGGGCCCTTACTTCATCATGCCCCATTTCCTTGGCCGCCGCGATGCGATGGTTGCCATCCAGCACATAGAAGGCGTCCTTGATTTGATAGAGTTTGACCGGCGGCAGCACCCTTCCTTCGCGCATGGCGGTCTTGATGCGTTGCAGGCGTTCAGAAGGACGCTGGTGCTTGAGGCGGAACCGGCTGTCGAAATCCTGGTAGCGCCCGACACTACCGACGATCCGATCCAAGGCCACCGTGCGCACACCGCGAATCCGGCTGTCGTAAGCCGCCTGGCGCTGCTGATCGTCCTTGAAGCTTTTAACCGACGGCGCCGACTGTTTTGCATCCTGGCGACCCAACAATTTACGGAACCAGTCAGGCATGGTCGATCTCCAGAATGCTGTGGCCGTAAGTATTGATGACGGCCGTTTCGCGGATTCGGGTTTCGCGGTCAGCCGCCCTTTCGAAATGACGGTGGATATGCCCGTGGATGAAATAGGCCGGCCGTAATTTTTCGATCAGTTGCCGATAGCATTCGAATCCGCGATGACAGAGATCTGACCCGTCATGAATCCCTCGGGGCGGGGCATGGGTAACCACGATATCGACCCCACCGCGCCACCAGACGACAGGCCGCATCCGTCGGATCATACGGGCCATCTGCTTCTCCGTGTATTGATAAGGTCCGCCATTATACCACATGGAGCCTTCCAGTCCCATGAACTTCAGGCCCCTGAAATGCACGACGCGCTCATGGATATTGCGGCAGCCCCGCGGCGGGCTTTCCTTGTAGCGGATATCGTGGTTGCCCTTGATGTAGAACAGGGGCACGTCGAAGGCATGGGTCAGATAGGCCAGATACTCCGGGGGCAGGTCGCCACACCCCAATACCAGATCGATTTTACCACAACGATCCTTATCGGCCTGGGGGTATAACAGTGGATCAACAACATCGGCAATCGACAATATTCGCATGCGACCTTGAATTTTTCTTGTTTCGCCGGCCAATCAATCGCCCGGTGGAAGAGTTCAATAAGTCTTCAGGCCCGTAACAAAAACGACCCCAATTGTAAATACGGTGCTTTGCGATTGGCTTCGACAGCGCACCGCATTCGCAATGCCGGGGGGGCGATGAGACGACACGGTATCCCTCGGCCGCTATAAAAAGCCGGCTTCAGGGCCAGGTCCAGTCAGCAGAGTTGTCTTTCGGTAACAAAACGGCTAAGATTGTCAATTATCCGTGGACCTTAAAAGAGGGACGCACCATGTCACCCCCCCTTTATGACGTCATTCTGACGGACCAGATCGCGCCGGGCTACGATCGGCAGGCTGTCGTCGCCGCCCTGGTCCGTCTGCTCGGCCAGGATGAACGCCAGATCGCCGATCTCATACAATCCGGCAATCAAACCATCAAAAGCAATGTGGACGCCCGCACCGGTCAGGAATACATCCGGTCGCTGGCCCATACCGGGGCGATTTGCCGCCTGGTACCTGGTCGTGATCCCGCAACGCCGGTGGCTGCCGATGGCAATCCCCAAACCGCGAGCGATGCCACCGATCTGAATATCCGGGTAATTTCACCGCGCCCCCAACCGGCCGATGTCGCCTTCGCGCCCATCCAGGCCAATCGCATCACGCCCGCGCCGGGGGGCATCGATGTCAACCGGATCGATACCCCGCCGATCGCCTATGATGCCATTGCACTACTCGCGGCCTACGAAGACCACGAAGCCGAAAAAATATATGTCCTCATATTCCAGAACGGTGCCAAGCGACCCTATCAGTGCGACGCCAACCGTATCGTCTTTAACGATTTTCCGGATACCAAAGCCACCAGCGTGATTGCCTCCCTGCGTCTTTTCTTCCAGATGGTCGCCCGTCATCACCCGGCCTTGCGCGTGGACCCGCCCACGGCCGGATTTCTGGTCGGCCGCCCCCCGGCCATTCTGGAAATGGACCGCGTTAAATACACCACGATGCTTGGAAAAACCCTTTCGGCCCTGACGGCCAAACCCGTGGTTTGAGACGCACCGAATCCCAATGCCCCCCCTTCCCCCGGGATCCGGCGGATACCTGCTGATGGGTCAGGCCTGCCGCTGGGTACCGCCGGGCGAATCTAT
>JASJCD010000068.1 GCA_030066135.1 Desulfobacterales bacterium
TTCTGCTGGACGGCTTCGATCTCGGCGTGGGAATCCTGTTTCCGTTCGCACCCACCGACCAGTGCCGGGATCGCATGATGAATTCGGTGGCCCCCTTTTGGGACGGCAACGAGACATGGCTGATTTTGGGCGGCGGCGGCCTCTTGGCGGCCTTCCCCCTGGCATTTGTCGTCCTGATGCCAGCACTTTACATCCCGATCATCATTATGTTTTTAGGGCTGATCTTCCGCGGCGTGGCTTTTGAATTTCGCTTCAAAGCCAGTGGCAAAGCCCGCCGCATCTGGGATGCTTCCTTTCATTTCGGCTCTTTTTTTGCGGCTTTTATGCAAGGTGTTATCATCGGTGCTGTCGTGCAGGGGATCGAAGTGGAGGGGCGCAGCTATGCCGGCGGGCCTTTCGACTGGCTGAACGCTTACAGTATCATGACCGGTTTTGCGGTTGTGTTCGGCTACGTTTTACTGGGCGGTACCTGGCTGGTGGTTAAAACTGATGGTGAAACCCAGGCCTGGGCCCGTAAGAGCGCCACCTACGCCATCGGTTTTGTGGCGGCAGGCCTGGCAGCCGTGAGCATCAGCATGCCGGTCATGAATCCTGACATTCGGGCGTTGTGGTTCAGCATGCCCAACTTTCTTTTTCTGGTGCCCATTCCAACGGCCAGCTTGATCATGCTGATTATCATCTGGCGCGATCTGCACGCCAAAAGGGAGGTTCGACCGTTTTTACTGAGCTTTGGCGTGTTTCTGACCGGCTATATCGGTATTGCCATCAGCATGTGGCCGTACATCATTCCCTTTGAGATTACGTATCGCCAGGCCGCCGCCACACCTGAATCACAGTCGCTTCTGCTGGTCGGCACGATCATTTTGCTTCCCATTATTCTCGCTTACACCGGTTATTGCTATTACGTTTTCAGGGGCAAGGTGTCGCATGAACAGGAAGGTGTCTACTGACAAAAGACGGCAATGGCTGTGGTTCTTGGTTCTCTGGTGCGGCGGTCTGGCAGCGGCACTCATCCTGGGCGGTCTGGTGCGCCTGTTGGTTATCAGCACGTGATGGCGGTTCGCCGATTTGCGAATGAATACCTATTCGTCGAGGCGAACGGGACCGTTCGTTGGATGAAAAGTGGATTAGAGGGTTTCAGGTTCTGGTGCCCGGAGAAAGAAGTCAGTATTCAGGCGCCAGAATTAAAAATATTAGAAATCTTCAAGTATTTCCGGTTATATGACGGGTTTCAGATCCCAGAGGTTATGGGTTCGCGTTCCGGGGTTCAGAGGTTTTCGTTCTAGTTACTGACTTCTGAATTCTGACTTCTTCACTATAGCACTTATAACCCCGAACCAGTCCCCTTTTATTTCACGTCAACCCCCACGGCCGCCAATCCTCTGACAACCTGTTCGACCATGTCGTCGAACTTGATATAGCATTGAATCAAAAAGCGGCCACGCTCTTCAAAGTCGGGCTTGAGTTTGAGAAGCTCGGCCGCGGCCCGGCGGCCGTCGTCGATCTGGCCCAGGAGACCGAGTGAAGCAGCCCGGGCGAGATGGTCCCAGAAGAGGGCGGGCTGATTGAGTTTAAGGGTTTCTTGGCGGGCCATTTCATAATCCGCCTGCCGGAGTCGGTCGACCCAGAGTGCATAGTGGACATAGTTGCCGTAGAATGGGTTCAGTTGAATAACGTCATGGATCAAGGCGGGCCCGCGCTCCCAGTCTCCCAACAGGGTCAGCAGGTATCCGATTCCATCGAGCATGAAGAGGCTCGCCGGACCGAGTTCCAGAGCCCTTTTCGCTTCTGCGAGTCCCGCCGGTAGGTCATTGCGAAGCAGATGGACGAAAGTCAGGATGACACCGGCCCGCTGGTCTATTGGAGACAGGCGCACACCATGTAGGGCACTCTCAAGCGCAGTTGCAAGCGGGTTTTGGTATCCCGGGATATCGAACGCATACATACTCGCATAGAGCCGGGCGCGCATGCTCCAGACCTGACCGCACTCTGGATCGATTCGAACCGCCTTTTCGAGAGCCGCCAGGGCGCTTGCAAACGCCTTAGGGGTATAGTTCAAGTTGTATTCGTAGTAGCGCAGCACGGCTTCATAGGCATCCATATGCTTCGGCGGACGGCCTTTAAAACGGGACTTCAGCGTTTTGGCAATATGTCCGTTCTCCCCGGCGATCTTCACGGCGACGCTCCGGGCGATTTCTTCCTGACAGGCGATAAGGTTGCCGGCCTCGTTCGGTGCCCGATATGATTCGCTCCAAATCAGCCGTCCCGTCTGTAGGGCCATGAGGCGAACGGAAATTTTTATGACCGTGCGGTCGCGGCGGACATTGCCAGAGATGCTGAACTGAACGGCATCTGGATCAATGGCCGATTCCGGACGATCAGCATGGAGGGTCATGACCCGGATATCCGAATAGCGATTAAGTTCATTGGCCAGCTCTGTTGCCAGCCCAATGCCCCAGTGATCGAGTTCAGGATCGCGTGATATATTTTTCAAGGGCCGTACAATGACAGCGGGCCAGCTGCTTTTTACGGCGATGCCGATAATTTTGTTGGTCGTTGCCGAAACGGTCGCCGGGGTCTGATGGCGTTTGAATTCGGGAACATAGGTGCCCTTGGGTATCTCGATCTGCAGGGGGTCATTTATGCCGTCTTCGTCATAGTAGTGCGCCAGCGCCCTCCGCAGTCGGCTGGCCTGGATGCTGACGATCGGGTCGATATTCTGGTCGAAGTCCGCTTGGCGGCCAAACACTTCGGTAGCCACGGTATACCCTTTGATTCTGTCAGCTCTGCCGGCCAGGGTCTGCTCCACCACGTACTTCAGTAGGGCCATCTGCTGCGGCGAGGCCTTGAAATCGGGGCTTGCCTCAAATCGTTGGATTTGAGCTGAGGTTTCTTCTTCAGAGGGAAGGTAGGGTTTTGTTTTCGGATGTTCAGTCATGGTAAATTTGACTCGCGGTTGCGAGAGAGTATAACCAGCTTCAGTAAAGAGACTGGGTTATGCTCTAATAGGATGTTCAGCCAGAACAAGTTATAATCCGGCGGTATGTGTATCCCATTTAAGTTGTCCTTCGAACAGTGTTAGATATGTCGATACCGAGCCTATTTTCCGCCCAGGCTCCAACGAGGAACAAATGCCGTGGTCGGACGCCTTACGTGTAAACATAAAAATACTCATTATTTATAGACACATCGGATTTATATGGATGCGCGTGTCGCCTGTAAACATTGGAAGATCTATAGGAATTCAACAGGTAAATCCACATTGATAAAGGGCCTGGCGCGATTGCTGGTTAATATTTTAGGTGGATACATAAATATTGAGAGGCGGATACTAAAGACTCCCGATTGACATATCAAGAAAAATATCCCTAAACAGAAAACTGTTTACCCTAAATTTAGTTCAATTGTCATCAAGTCCTGATATCTAAGGTCACCTTATCCATTTATCTTGAAGGGAGGTCCGCCATGGCCAAACGTGTTGTAATCGATACCGAAGAATGCACCGGTTGCGAAACCTGTGTCGAAATGTGTCCTGACGTTTTCGAATTCGTCGAGGCCGACGAAGTAGCCGTCGTCATTAAGGAAGAGGGCGGCGACGAGGAATGCATCGACGAGGCCATCGAGACCTGCCCGGTAGAGTGCATCCACTGGGAAGAATAAATTCTGATCGAAAGAGGCCCCGGCCTGTCCCGGCACCGATTTCATGCGCTGCGGTATGGGCGTGCCTCCTTTTTAGACGCCTGGCTTCGTAAATCAGCGGATGGCAGTATTGCGAACCTTTATCCTTACCCGCCTGGAAAACGGATTGCACCTGGAGTTTAACAGGTCGCAGGCCGTTCCCAATTCCCGATCCGTAGGGTGGGAAAAAGCTATCAAGTGTCTGGATTTATAATTGGTTTGTTAGAAAACGGTTAGCGGCCATGCTGGTTGTGATGAGTATGGTTGTCAGGAAACGGCCGGATTCCAACTGTGTATTGAAGCCGCCGCCGACACATCCTTTTAGATCACCGCAGAGAGCCTTGCGTGAGAGCGGTCCGTTGCGCTGTCTGAGTTGACCTAAGGCAAAACATGGCTTTGCCCCAGCTTATCCTGAGAGGAGGAATTCCCGTGATACGAAAATGGAAACTGGTCATCGTGGTCATGCTCGGTAGCCTCATCATGGCCACCACCCTGGCGGGTATCGCCGCCGCGAGCGCGCCCCACGGGGGCGAAGAAATCGCCTTTCCCCGCAGCCTGGACAGCTATGAAGATGCCGATCTGAAAGGCATCGGGGCCATCCTCAAAAACCGCATCAGCCAGGAGCCATTCAACCTGGTGGCTACCCTGATCTTCATCCTGGCCATTCTGCACACCTTCATGGCCAGCAAGTTCCTGGCCATTGCCCACAAGTGGGAGCACGAACACGAGGCCCGAATAAAGGCCAAGGAGATCGCATCCTACGAGATTCACATCGGGTCCCGGGTGTTTCACTTCCTGGGTGAGGTCGAGGTGGTCTTCGGCCTCTGGGCCATCGCCCTGGCGGGTGCCATCACGGCCTTCTACGACTGGCATACCCTGGTGTATTACGCCACCAACAAGGTCAACTTCGGCGAAGCCATGTTCATCGTGGTCATCATGACCCTGGCCTCCACCCGCCCGATCCTGCAACTGGCCGAGAATGCACTGGGCAAGATCGCCGGCCTACTGGGCGGTACACTGAGCGCCCAGTGGCTTGCCACCATGACTATTGGACCGCTGCTGGGCTCCTTCATCACCGAGCCGGCCGCCATGACCCTTTGCGCCCTGTTGCTGGGCCGCAGCCTCTACGAGCTGGAGCCCAGCGAGGGCTTCAAATACGCCACCATCGGCCTGCTCTTTGTCAACGTTTCGGTGGGCGGCACGCTGACCAACTTCGCGGCCCCGCCGGTGCTGATGGTGGCCGGCCCCTGGGGATGGAGCACCGGCCACATGTTTGCCCATTTCGGCATGGAGGCCATGACGGCCATCCTGATTTCCAACACGCTTTACTTTATGATCTATCGGAAAGAGCTTAAGCGTCTGGAAGAAAAATTCACGGTGGTGCGCCTAAAGGACGAGCTCCAGAAAAAATACATGCGGCACCGCGACATGAACGAACGCTTCCGGGAAACCCTGATGGTGGTCGATGAAGATCTCAAGCCGGAAGGCCGGATCCAGAAAGAGATCAATGAGGTCGAGGCCGAAGTCAGGGGGCGGATGGAAGAGGGTCTCAGCCAGGAACTGATTGGCAAAGACGTGGATAAAGATCTTGTGCGCAAAGCCTTTGACGAGCGTTTTCAGGAAATCAAGCTGCGCGCCCTGCGCGAGGACATGCCGCGCATCCTTTCGCCGGAAGAGCGGGGCTACTTTCACGATCCCGACTGGGACAACCGCGACGATCCGGTGCCGGCCTGGGTGACGGTTGTGCATGTCTGTTTTCTGGGCTGGACTATTTTCACCGCCCACTATCCACCGCTGTTTATCTCCGGAATGCTATTCTTCCTGGGTTTCGCCATCGTGACCGATGCCTACCAGAATCGCATCAACCTCAAGCCGGCCCTGCTGGTGGGGTTCTTTCTGGGTGGCCTGGTATTCCACGGCGGTGTCCAGGCCTGGTGGATCGCGCCGATCCTGGGCAGTCTGGCCGAAATCCCGCTGTTGATCGGGGCCACGGCACTCACGGCCTTCAACGACAACGCGGCCATCACCTTTCTGGCCACCCTCGTTCCGGGCTTCACCGACGAGCTCAAGCACGCGGTCGTGGCCGGGGCGGTCACCGGCGGCGGGCTCACCATCATCGCCAACGCCCCCAACCCGGCGGGGGTATCGCTCCTCAAGAAATACTTCGCCCACGGGATCGGCGCCGGCGGGATCTTCCGCGGGGCCATCGTGCCCACCATCATCATGATGCTGATCTTTATTCTGAGCGAACAGATATTCTGACGTGTATAAAAATAGATTCCAGGTTCAAGGTTCAGGGTTCTATATTGAAAGGAATTTACCGAATTTAACCTTTGAACCTGGAACCTTGAACCCTCAATCTAAATCGGTTCAAGGCCCCAGGTTGACCGGATGTGATCTGATTTTTAACCCCGAACCCAGATCCCAGAACCACAACCCAGAACCTCGAACCCTCGAACCCAGAACCGATAGATCCCCTAAACGCCCTTTGTTTACCCTAAATTTAGTTGCGCCGGTGGTCACTTTTCAGTTACGGAATATGCTAATCCAAGTAGACCCCATAAAAATTTTATAGAGTTGGAGATGCTGAACTAAACCCGACTTGATGATGGAGGTTTTATCATGGCGAACGAGACACCCGAAACCAATGGCCCGCAAGAGGAGGGGAAAGCCCCCGAGGACCAGGCCGGCGAAACCAAGGCGGCACCCGCCAAGGGGCAGGAGAGTGCCCCGGCCGACCCATCACGACGCAGTTTTTTCAAACGGGTGGCCATGGGCGGCGGCATTGCCCTGGCCGGCGGCGGCCTTGGTTACGCCGGAGCCAGGGCTGCCATCAACGGGCGCGCCATCGACGACATGGACGCGGCCATAAAGACGGACGATACCTTGAAGCCCATGGACCAGCGGGACGTGATCCTGACCTTTGCCACCAGCAAGACGCTCAACAAGAAACATCCCGAGCGCAACGAGCAGTACAGCAAGCTCCAGGACAAGAAGTTCCACTTCTACGAGGCCGCGTCGCATTTTGAGCACCGGGTGCCGTGGGACAACAGCAAGCCGGGCTACACCCAGCTGGATAAAGCCCTGCACCACGCAGCCTGGAACCCGCTCAAATCGGCCGAAACTTGGACCATGGCCCATAGCCAGCCCAATACGCGTGTACTGGGCTGGGACCAGTCGGACGTCGAGAAGGAGAAATATGAGTTCCAATCGAAGCGCGATGCAGCCTGGGCCATCAAGAGCGCCGCGCGGGTCTGGGGTGCGGTCCGATGCGGCATCACGCCGCGCGACAAGCGCTGGGATTACGACCCGCTCTATGACATCGAGAAATCGCGGACCCTGAGCTGGGAGAGGGACTTCCCCTTCGAGCCCAAGACGGTGATCGTGATGGCGATGCCCATGGACTACGACGCCATGGCCACCGCACCCGCCTGGACCGCGGAGGCAGCCATCGGCCATGGCTATGTCCTCATGGCCCAGATAGCCAATCAAATGGCCAAGTTCTTGCGCGGCCTGGGCTATCAGGCCGTCGGCGCCGGCAATGATCTGGGCATGAGCGTGGCTTATGGCGTCGCAGCCGGGCTTGGCGAGGCAGGGCGCCACTCCCAGTTGATCGTACCCGGCATGGGCCCCCGCGTCCGCCTTTGCAAAGTCTACACCGATTTCGAGTTTGTCGAGTACGACAAGCCCCACGACTGGGGCATAGCGAAGTTCTGCCTTAGCTGTGGCGAGTGCGCCAAGGCCTGCCCTTCCAATGCGCTGCCCAAGATCGAGGACCCAGGCGGCGGTTGGGGTTATCAAGCCCAATACGAGCATAGCGACCAGCCCGGCTATACCTGGAACAACCATACCGGGGTGCTGAAGTTTCATTCCGATGCCAAGAAGTGTTTCAACTTCTGGATCGATAACGACAGCGCCTGCGGTAACTGCGTCACCGCCTGTACCTACAACGAACCCGACTACTGGCACCACTGGCTGAGCATGGCGTCGACCACGGTGGCGCCGGGCTTTTTGCACCACCTGATGTCCAAGATGCATCCCCTGTTCGGCTACGGCGCAACCGGTGATCCGACCAAGGTTGATAAGTTCTGGGAGACGGGCAAAGGCATGCGCGTGAATCCGAGCATGAAAAACAACATTGGCACCGCCGGCAGAAGCTAAAGGAGACAACAATGGAAAGTATTCAGTGGTTTATTCTGGGCATCCTGTTCACGCTGTGCGTGTTCGGCTTCTCATACGCCTCGATCCGCGTCAAGGCACCGTGGTATGCCTGGGCCGTGCTGATTGGCGGCGCCTTCATGGTGATGTTCGGGATTGCCTGGGCCGGCTCTTCCTTCCACGAGGACATCGCCACCTCCGGCGCCATGGCACTGACGCTCTTCACCGGACCGGGGATCGTCGCCATGGTCCTGGCCTGGCGTTACTGGGTGGCGCCGGGCCTTAAGGAGAATTGAACATGGCCGCCGGCAAACGAAACAAAACCGTCTGGGGGCGGCTGGCGTTTCCGCTGGGATTCGCGACCCTGGTGATCGCTTTCATCATCGGGCAGATCGCGGCCAAGCCCGATTACGAGGCCCTGCTAAAGAGCCTGCTGGCCGACCACACCCTCACCCGCGTGGCCGAGGCGGAAGGCGGCCAGATCGTGTTTCGCGACGAGACCAAAGACAGCTACGTGGTCATTTCCGAAGCCGAGGGGTACGGCGGCCCGCTGATCATCGGCATCCGGGCCAGCGCGGAGGGCAAAATCGCCGAAATCCTCAATCTGCGCAACAAGGAAACCCCGGCCTATTTCGAGAAGGTGAAAAGGAATCAATTCTTTCGCCAGTTTGCCGGGAAAACGGTATCGGCCGACTTTCTGCTGGGCGAGGACATCAATGCCGTGTCCGGGGCCACCGTATCCTCCCGGGCCTTCACGAAGGCCGTGCGCAATGCCATGCACATCGCCGCCACCGAGCACTTCAAGCTGAAGCCCACCTGGCAGCAGCCGGCATGGCGTTTCGGTGTGGAGGAGATCGGGCTCGTCGCCATTTTTGCCCTGGCCTTCTTCGTGGCCTATACCAAAGGCAAGGCCGCCAAGTGGGGCCGGATGGCGATGCCCGTGGTGGCGCTGGGGTTCGTCGGCATCTACACGAACACGTCCCTGTCGATCGGGCAGCTGGCCGGCATCGTTCTGGGCTACATTCCCGACTTCCAGGAGCATACCGCGTGGTGGATCATGACGGTCGGTGCCTTGGGCAGTGTGCTGATCCTGGGGAAAAATATCTATTGCGCGCAGGTATGCCCCTTCCAGTACGTGCAGCGGCTTCTGAACAAGATCAGCGGCATCAACCTGGCCGTCAGGCCCGGTGTGCAGAAGTCGGCCCGGGCGGTCGTGGGCGCGATGACGTGGGCCGCGCTCATGTTGATCTTCCTCTCCGCCCACCCCACGCTGGGTTCGTATGAGCCCTTCTCCATGATGTTCTCGCTCACCGGGGCGGGGGTGCAGTGGTATATCCTGCCGCTGTCGCTGATCGGGTCTTTCTTCGTGTTGAATTTCTGGTGTCGGCTGTTCTGCCCCGTGGGCAATGTTTTGCACAGCACCGTACGGGTGCGCAAGCGGTTGCTGGGAAAATCCAAAAAAGATGCGGCCAAACCGACGGCCGAAGACGTGGTTCCGGCCGAACCGGAAGACAAAGGTGACCTATGGCGAAAAGAGAGTTGAAACCCTGGCACCATCAGGTGACGACCGCCCTCGCGGTCGTGACGCTGCTCTGCGTGATTGCTTTCTTCGCGCAGACCTTCATGTCCTTCTTTATGACCGACCACGACCCGGTGCTGGTGGCCATCGAACGGGTAAAGGATAAGGTCCAGGACGACCAGCCGGACAATCAGCCGGACAACCAGTAGGCCTGGCAAATCGCTGGTAACCGCTTGTGCCTGGCAGAGCGGCGTTAAAATCCTTCGAAAAGTGCTCATTGATGGCACCTGAGCTGCCCTTTTGCGATGGATACGGCCTGTGGTCTGCCCGTACCAATGATGTTTTTCAGCCGTCTGCCATTGGCGCAGGCCCTATCCACCAGTTAAACCATGTGTGATCCGCCCCCGGCAAAGCCGGGGGTCAAACATATTGGCCGCCAAGAACGGAAACCGGACCCGGAGCGGCCTGCTTCCATCGACAAGCATGCTTTTTGGTTTCTGCGGCCGTGGCGTTAGCGGCGGATTAAGGACCATGCCATCAGCCAGATTGTTTGACCGATTGCAAACGGTCCGAATTGTCAGGGCCCTCAAATCGGCGGCAGTCTTCATCCCTCAGAAAATATGGACCTCACGGCATTGGTGATCGCGGAATCTTCCATGCTGCCGCCATGACCACAGTGAGCATGCGACGCATGGCAATACGGACGGGTTGAAAGGATAAGGACCGTTATGGACGCTTACGATGTCGCCATCGTGGGAGCCGGCCCGGGTGGGCTGGCGGCCGCCATCAAGGCCAAGGAACTGGGACTGTCTTTTGTCGTCCTGGAAAAAGGTGAGAGCATTCTTCAGGGCATTATCGACACGTATCCGGGCGGTAAAAAAGTCTACCCGACCATACCCAAAGGCGCCTCCGAAATATTCCCTTCGCCGGATCTGGAACCGGCCAACGAGCCGGTGGAGGTTTATGTGGACAAGGTCAGAAACAACCTGGCTGCACATGACATCGACGTCCGACTCGGGGAAGACGCACATGAACTCATCCAGGAGGAAAAGAGGTTTCAAGTCGTTACAAGTCAGGGTTCGTACACGTGCGCCAGCGTCATCCTTGCTTTTGGCAAGAGCATTCCCCGCGATCTGGGCATCTACGGGGAAGCCACCCATGTTCGCCGGCGGCTGGATGACCCCGATCAGTTCATCGGAAATGCCAGTCTGGTCATCGGCGGTGGCAATGCAGCCGCCGATATCGTCGCGGCCCTTTCCAGAGCCAAGCGAACGGCCGAAGACGGCAGCAGTGTTTACTGGGCCCACCGGCGGGGACAATTCAGGGTGGACAAGGAGGTGGCCCGCGATCTGGGAGAGGAAATCCTGCTGGGGGGGAACATCCGAATCCTGCACGAAGCGATCCCACGCATCGGCGAGATGGACGCCAACGGCGTGAATCGGCTGCTTATCGGGATTCATGACGTCGAGGTGGCCGACGGCATACGGGTTCACCGGGGCTTGAGCTTTCCCATGCAGCATGTGATCGCCTGCATCGGAATGCAGGGACCGGCCGCCGTGTTCGAAAAACTGGGCCTGGAACTGATCACCTCCGACAAGATTACGGGTAAAAAGCCCAAATCCGGTAAGCAGGGTGCGCGGTTCATTATGCTCGATTCGCAATTGCAGACCAGCACCGAAGGCATTTACGCCATCGGGGCGGCAATCAGTCCGGCCTATGCGTCAGTCGACGACGTCGGTTCCCTGGCGCGCAGCAAGCATTCCGACCTGATCTATAGCGCCGCCAGCGATGGCATCAAGGTAGTTGAAGCCATTGCGGAACGAAGGAATGTTTAAAAAATAGTAACGGTGGCAATGCGCCTCATCAATCGTGCTGTTCCAGGTTACAGCAACCAGTCGTCAGGAGTCAGAATTCAGAAGGCGGAAGTCCCAGAGCCCTAACTCCTGAAACCTGAACCCTGAAACCCGCAACCTCAGTTAACCTTGAACCCCGAACCTTTAAAATATAACCCACCCCATGCCCCCCAACGAACCCTTAGGCCCCGGCATTCTGGCCATGATGTATTTCGGCGATGTCGTGTTTGCCGTCAGCGGGGCCCTGACAGCCGCACGCCATCGCATGGACATCGTGGGATTCGTGATGATCGGCACCATCACGGGGATCGGGGGAGGCACCATTCGGGATCTTCTGCTGGACCGTACCGTCTGGTGGACCCGCAATCCCACCGAATTGATCCTATGCATGACCGCGGCCCTGATCACCTTCTTCTTTATCCGCAAGGATTTATCCGGGAACCGTGGACTGATCTGGTCAGATGCCATGGGGCTTTCCGCCTTTGCCGTTGTCGGCAGCCACATTGCCATGGATAAAGGGGTACCGCTGGTGGTGGCGGTGTTCATGGGGGCACTGACGGCCACCGGCGGCGGTGTGGTCCGCGACGTCCTCACCCAGACCCGGCCCATGATCACCTGCGGCGAACTCTATGCCACTGCCGCTCTGGCCGGAGCGTCGACCTATGTCTTGCTTAACCATTTTTCCCTGGTACCGGGTTTTGCCGCGCTGATCGCCTTTCTGGTGGCATTTTCACTACGGGCGGCGGCCGTCGTTTTCAACATCCGCATGGGGCCGCCGGGGGAGTTCATCCGGATCGGAAAAGATTCGGGGGATGATTCGAAGGGGGAGCAGTGAACCGTTTCCCTTCAGGCAGGCGGGATTGATGCACATGCACCAATCCTGTCCTGTTGGAAGTAGCAGAAAGTACAGCCGATTTTGTTACTTTGAATCTTACTTTTCTTAGCTTTTAGGAAGATGGATTCGAAAAAATATTTTGCGGACGGTTTTGTAAAAGGTCAGAGATCAAGGCTTGCGAATCGCGAGGAATGAGCCGTACTTTCAGTACGCCGCAATGACGAGGGATTAAGCGTAACGCGGATATCGGACTTTTTATAAAACTGTCAAGAAAAGGAAGCAAAAGAACCGCCCTTTTCCCGCGTATCCTGCGCGTCACCAAACCGGGCGATTAAGTGGCGCCTCATGCCGCCAGGCAGCGTTGCCCAACTCGCTTGGTTGCTCACAATCGGTCGATTGCTGCGCGCCTCGCCTCGCTGGAGCGCTTTGCCTGACAACACGATGCTTGCTTAAACGCCTGGTTTGCTATTCGGCGCGTGTCGGAACTCGCTTCGCTCAAACAGGCCCGCGAGCCTTATCCGCTCGATACTTCGATGCTCGGCGCGGGACAAAGGGTGAAACCAAAACACCAGAATGTATCTTCAAGCCTGGTCTCCTGAGAGCCGGTTCCAGATTCCGATGTTCAAAGCTTCTGGCTCCTGGATCCTGACTTATGGATTCTTTTTTCAGGTCCCTGACTTCTGGCTCCTGAATTCTGACTTCTTCCCTCCTGACACCTGACACCCGAACACTGAAACCTTTTTACCCAGAACCTCTAAGCCAGGTTTCAGGTGTCAGGAAAAACTGGTGCCGGATCTGCCGCTGTTTTCCTGACACCCGAACACTGAACACTGAAACCTTGATTAACCCCGAACCTAGAACCCAGAACCTAGAACCT
>JASJCD010000069.1 GCA_030066135.1 Desulfobacterales bacterium
GTCATCACGCACCATTGCTGCCAGCGCTTCCAGACGGCGGTTGCGCGCCAGGCTCTCCATGGGAGTCGCCGTCAGCAGGACCACGAATGCATAGGGGTCGTCGGGCTTGAGCGCATCGTTGTAAACCTGGCCGAAAAGGCGCACCCCATGGGCAAACGGGATGAACTCCGCATAATAGACATTGCCCCAGTGCTCGTTGATCTCACCCCGCTGCGCGATCTCTTTGGCCAGGGCCGCGTCGGAAAGGGCCTCCAGATCGACCTCGGCCAGGGCCTGGGCCGTGCGGATCATCTCGGGAATGAGATCGTCCTCGATCCGGGTGCGCAGTTTGCAGAGGTTGTCATAGCTGCGCCGCAGGCTCAGGTACCAGCCCCGCTGATCGCGCCCGCCATCGGCGCTGGCCGTGATCGGCCGCGCCTGGAGAAACGTAAATCCACCATCGCTCAGCGTCCACTCCACATCCTGGGGGGCGCCAAAACAGGCTTCGATTTCGCGGACGGCGGCAAACAGGCGATCGAGATCGGCCCTATCCAGCAGGGCGCCATTCGCAAGATGCGCAGGCCCGCTGCGGACAACGGTTCCCTGCGCCGCCGGCCAGACGCCTTCGTCGCCGTCAGCGGCCTTGAAATCGATCAACTCGCCGGAGCGACGCTCCAGAATCCAGCGTGCGGGCGCAATCACGCCATCCACCAAGCCCTGGTTGAGCCCGGGCACGGCTTCGACCACAGCCTGATCCGGATCGAGCGGATTGACGCTGAAAGCCACACCCGAACAGGCCCCGGGAACCAGGGCCTGAATCAGCACGGCCATATCGCTGCGCGCGGGTGAAAGGCCCAGTTCCTGTCGGTACAGCAGGGCCGCATCGGACCACAACGAAGCCCATACCTTGCGCACGTGGTCCAGAACCGCCTCCAAGCCCCTGATGTTGACGTAGGATTCATGCAGCCCGGCAAAGGAGGCCCCGGCACTGTCCTCGCTCGTGGCCGACGAACGGATTACGGTGGGGCCGTCCGCCAGCCCCGGCTGCAGCGCTTCCCGGAGCGCTTTTTTTAACCCGGGGGGCCAGCCCGCGCGCAGGAAGAGATTGCGAATGCGCAGCGCGGCATCCCAGATTTCCTCCCAGCGCATGTCCTCGAAGGCTTTGCGGTTGAGTTCCAGCAGAATCCGATCCTCGAGGTCATTGAGGGCGACGAAGCGGCGGTAGGCGCGGGCCGTGACCACAAGGGTCGCGGGCACGCGGAAGCCGTTGGCCGCCAGAAAGGCCAGGTTGCAGCCTTTCCCCCCGGCCTGCGCTTTCGCTTCCGGCGGTACCGCCGAGAGCGGCAGGATGTAACGATCAGGCGACATGGTACTCCATGACTTTCTGGAAGCGGTTGACCAGGTAATAGGTCGTGACGCCCAGGCACAACATGGCGGTGGATGGCGCCGACACAAATGCTTCCAACTGGGGGTGGCGCTGCGTGTAAAGCGAACGGACCCCTTCGGCATCCGGGCCGCTGATTTCGCGCACCGAGCCGATGGCGGTCACGGCCATCGCCTCGTAGATATCAGATTTGCGGTTCTGGCTGTTTTCCACCAGCAGGGCCGCCCGCGGCTCGGCCGTAAGATTGGCAAACTTACGCGTGGCCCGCGAAGTTGCGAAATAAATCCCGGAGAGGTCCGCCTCGGCCACGACGCAGACGAGGCTCGCGTAAGGGTGGCCGTCGGCGCTGCAGGTGGAGAGCACAGCCAGCATCTGACCTGAAAACAGGGTTTCAATCGCTTTGCGGACGTCTTGCAGATCGTTCAAGGGAACTCCTTCCGGGATAGGACGGTGACGGCTACGGATTTGCGGCCGGCGTTTGCATCGCATCTTCATGGACATACAAAACAGCGGAGGAATAAAGCGCTCATAATCTAACGGATCAGAGGTTCGCGGGCAACTACAAAATAAACGGAAGGCCAGACCGCGGCGGGTTGCCCTTCACGCACCGTCAGCCGCCGGCAAACCCGCCAGCCTGCGCCGGGCCGCCAACGGCTTAAGTCCACGCAAGCGTTCATACAGGCGGCGGCATTCCGGCAGCGCCAGGCGATCAACCAAGCCGATGACCCTTATCTCCTCGGCGGCATCCGGAAAGGGGTCGTCCCCCGGGGCAATCTCATCCTTGACGATCAAGCGGTTGTAGACAAGGCTGCGGGCGGCCAATAGTTTCTGACGGTGGGGTGCCGGCGGACGGTCGAAGATGAAGGCCAGGGTGAGGCGATCGCCGGGGCCGTACAAATGGGACTGCTGGCCGGCCGCGCGATAGACATCCCGCAGCAGAAAGCGGGGCCGGATGACAGCCTCTTTGGGCAGCCGCCGTCGCAAGCACCGCAGCAGCCGCAGGTGTAAATAGCCCGCCTCGATATAGACCCGGCCATCAAAACGCTTGAGCCGTTCCGCAATGGCCGCCGCCCGCAGACGATCCCGCAGCACGAACCGGGCCGCGTCAGCTTGGGCAAAGGTGCACACCGCCGCCAGCAGGCGGTCGAAATCGTCCCCGGCGGCCGCGTTGTAAAAGGCCAGCAAACGGCCGGTGGCCTCGCGCTCGGCGACGTAGACGGGCCACAGGCGCCCGTCGGTCTCGAAGTCCGACGGGCGACCGCCATCGGCCAGGTGGTCATGGATCGCCATCAACCGTGCGGTAAACGGCTCGCAGGCCCAGACCGCGATACCGCCGGCCGCCAGACGCCGGAGCAGGCGCGCGGTGGCCCGCACGAAATCCGGGTATTCGAAATCGACGCTCAGGAGATAATCGTCCACCGGCAGCTCGCCGGCCAGCATGCGCGCGAACTCCGGTGTGGGCGGTTCTTCCACCACGACCTGATCGTGCCGGGTCATTTGTTTTTCGGCCAGGGGCAGAATTTCGGGGCGATGGGAAGAGAAAGCCAGCGTTAGCGTAAGGGGCATGACGATTTCACGTTGATTGTTTATCGGGGTCGGAATCGCTTTCGGGATCGGGATCGAAGTCTTTTCTTCTTCAGGCGGCTGCGAAACCGATGCCGCCACCCGGATACCGATAGTCAACAGATGTAACCTAAGGCTTCAACTACCAGGCGTCGAGACGAAAATTTTTTTATTTTACCGCGGGCGCCGGCCGGTTCGTGAGGTAGACCCCCGTGAGCACCAGGAGAGTGCCGCCCAGCAGCGACATGGTGAGCGGTTCGTCCAGGATGAAGAAGCTGAAGATGATGGCGCTGATCGGTACAAAATTGATAAAAACTCCGGCTTTGGTGGCACCGATGCGTTGAATGCCCTGGTAGTACCAGACAAAGCCAAGGACGGTACCGAAGAAGCCCAGGTAGAAGAGTGCCAGCCAGTCCACCAGCGCGTATTCCGGCAGGGCCGCCAGGATGCCTTCCTGCCAGGCCGGCAGTGCCAGGCAGGCCGCACCGCTCAGGGAAGCGTACAGAACCGATGCCAGCGGCGACATCTCGGCCAGCAGCGCCTTGCCCAGAAGTGAGAAGGTCACCCAGCTGGCCACGCACCCCAGGATGAAGAGCTCGCCCCAGCCCACCGCCCCGGCGCCCAGGGCGGACCAGCTGCCGCGGGTGATCACGAGCACGGCCCCGCTGATTGATACCAGGATCCCGGCCAGGCGCAGCGGCGTCAGACGCTCCCGGAAAATCAGGGCCGAAAAGAGGGCGATGCCGATCGGATTGTTGGCAATGATGATGGCTGCCCGCCCCGCTTCGATCAGTTTCAGGCCCTTGAAGAAAAAAACATTGTAGGCCAGAACCCCGGTGAGCCCGAGCAGAAAAATCGGCAGCAGCTGCCGGGCCCGGACGGCCGGCAGACGCCCTTCGATCTTCCAGGCGGCCAGCAGCAGGAATCCCGAAGCGATGGCAAAGCGCAGGAATGCGGCCGAATAGGGCCCCACGTTCTGGGCCGCCAGTTTGCCGGCGATGAAGGTGCCGCCCCAGAAAACGGCCATCCCCAAAAGCTTCAGATAGGTTGCTATCATTCCGGACCGTCGACCGTCTGGTTTCGCACGAGAGCGTCCAGGATGGCCGGGATGTAGGTGTCGGCTTTTTCCTTGGGAAAGCTGCAGGAACCGGCCCCGGGGTGACCGCCGCCGCCGTAATGGGACAGCAGAAGGCCCACGTTGACCTTGCAGTTGCGGTTGAAAATGCTGTGCCCCACGCTGACGATCACCCGGTTGCGGTCACGGTCGTTGTAGCGGATCTTGGCCTGCACCACGGTCTGGGGATAAAGGGAGTAAACCAGGAAACGGTTGCCGCGGGGGGTCTGGGGCAAATCGCGGAAATCGGTCACCGCCACCACCCCGTCGATCGTGGTATGGCGCTCGAGATGTTCGCGGTAGGCCTGATTGTCGGCCACCACCCGCGCACATCTTTCCCGCACCTCGGCGTCGGCCATAACTTTGTCGATAGGGTGGTCCGCAAGCAGATCAACCAGGCGGTTCCAGTAGGGCTCATCCTGCAGCTCACGTCCGCTGATGGTCATGGACAGAAGAACGTAGGGATAGTTTTCGGGGTGCTGGACTTCGTCTTCAGTCAGATCGGCGCTGTCGATGCGATCGGTCTGGTGGACCAGTTCGTCGTAGTCCTGCTCGATACGTTCCCGGTAATAACGGTAGACCAGGCCGGCCGCCGAGGGCGCCATTTCGAAAAGCCCCTGGACGGGGCGATCCGGCGTGTTGGAGAAATGATGATCAAACCACAGGCCACAGTTGGCATTATAGGGCAGATTGGCCACGATATCGCCGGGGTGAACATCGACGAGCCCCCGCTGCATGTCACCGGGCTCGGCCCACACCAGGGGCAGGTCGCTTCCTTCGGCTATTCGCAGCAGCATGGCGCAGACGAGGCCGTCGAAATCAGGACGCGTCACGATTCGCATGGTTCAACTCCACATTCGTATTTCGATGGGGGGGGCGGCATTGGACCGGCGCCCCCGGTTTTCATTTTGGGGTTGCTTTGATGCGATGAAATTTTCATAACGTTGTTGACTGCATATACGCCCCGTCAGCGCCCTTGATGGCAGTCACCATCTGCGGGTGGTCGGTGCAAGAGCAGAAAAGTCGATAATTTTCAAAGATTCACAACCCAGCATCTCTAAATGCGTTTGCCGAAGGGCATCAGAGGACGCATATTATCCTTAACCCATTCATCTGACAAGGAGGATTCGCACCATGGCGCTCTATCTGGTCCAGCACGGCCGCAGCCATCCCAAAGACGTCGATCCCGACCAGGGGCTTACCGATGATGGCCGGACCGAAGTAAAGCGCATCGCCGATGTCGCGCAGGGCTACGGTGTCAACGTCCGCATGATTCTGCACAGCGGCAAGACACGCGCCCGGCAGACCGCTGACATCATGGCCGCCGCCCTCGCCCCCGCCGACGGGGTCAAAGCCAAATCCGGCCTCAAACCGCTCGACGACGTCACCGCCCTGGGCGGCATGATCGACACCACCGCCGACGTGATGATCGTGGGCCACCTGCCCTTCATGCAGCGATTGACCGCCTGGCTGATCACCGGCAGCATCGAGCCGCCGGTCTTCCAGTTCCAGAACGGCGGCATCGTCTGCCTGAAAGAGAATCCGGACGCGGGCGGATGGGTGATCGCCTGGAGTCTGTCGCCCCACATCGGTTGACCGCAGCGGCATGTCACGGTCGGCTGCAGTCGTCGGTACCCTGAGGACGGGGGAGAATACCATGGCCATGAAATGTGTGCGCTACGAACAGAAGAATGCGACGGCCCTGATCACCCTCGACCGTCCCCGGGTGCTGAACGCCATGAACCATCGGATGTGGATCGATCTTCAGGCGGCCCTCGATCGCGCCCAACCCGATCCGGGCGTCAAGGTCGTGGTCATCACCGGGGAAGGGCGCGCTTTTTCTTCCGGGGCCGACCTCAAAGAATCCCGCGAACGGTCGGCGGAAGATTACCGCGCCTATCTGGAAGAAGTGCAGGCCGCTTCGCGCCGCATCATTCGCTTCCCCAAACCAACCATTGCGGCCATCAACGGTTATGCCCTGGGTTCGGGCTACGAGCTGGCACTGGCCTGCGACCTTCGCCTGGCTGCGGAGGACGCCGTGATCGGCTCACCCGAAGCCAAAGTCAGTTCATCGGTCACCGGCGGTGCCTTCCGCCTGATTCAACAACTGATCGGCCCCGGCAAAGCCAGCGAGCTTCTTTTTACGGCTGAAAATATCGACGGGCGCGAAGCCGAACGGATCGGACTCGTCAACCGTGCCGTGGCGCCGGATGAGTTGATGCCGGCGGCTCTGGCGATGGCCGAGCGAATCGGCGCCAATGCCGCCTTGTCGCTCAAGCTGATCAAAAGGGGGCTGCGCATGGCGCGCGGCCCCGTGCGCCTCGAAGCCCTGATGGACTTTGAAATCGAAGCCTGCCTGGCATGTGTATCCACCGCGGAGCGCCACCGCGCGCTCGATGATTTTGCGGACCGCAAGCAGTCAGAAGAAGATTGAGGTGCCGTCCTAATCGGGGTCGGGTCTCGAAACCATGGCCGTAAAGATAAACCCTCGATGCCGATACCGATAGCGATACCGACCCCGATGTAAGGTGGCCTGGCGCGTATAACCACAGTCACGGTTGCCGCCCTAAAGTTAGAACCGACCCGGGAGCCAGCCCATGTCCCTCGATCGCATTTTCAACGCCGAATCCGTGGCCATCGTGGGCGCTTCGCGCGACGAAACCAAGCGCGGCCACCAGGCCGTTAAAATACTGCTGGAAGAAAAGTTCACCGGTCCGATCTACCCCGTCCATCCCCATGAAAAACACATTCTGGGCCTGGCCTGTCACCCCCGTGTCAGCGCGATTCCCGGTCCGGTCGACCTGGCTCTGATCACCACGCCGGCCGCTACGATTCCCGCCATTCTGGAAGACTGCGGCGCCAAAGGTGTGGCCGGTGCCGTCATCGTGGCCGGCGGGTTCGGCGAAATGGGCGCCGAGGGCCGGGAGCGCGAAAACCGGCTCACCGATCTGGCCCGCCGACACGGCATCCGCCTGATCGGTCCCAACACCTCGGGCCTGATCAATCTGCATACCAACCTGAATCTTGTGGGCCTGCGGGACGCGCCGCGCGGCGATATCGCCCTGCTCTCCCAGAGCGGCAACATGGCCCTGACCCTGATTACCGAAGCCCGGCTCAAAAGCCACCGCGGTTTTTCCTACTACATCGGCGTGGGCAATGAAGCCGATATGAAGTTTCATGAATACCTGGCCTTCTTCGAACAGGACCCGGCCACCCGCGCCATCCTGATCTACGTGGAGGGCATGCGCGAGGGGCGCCGCTTCCTCCAGCAGGCCTATCGCACCACACGCAAAAAGCCCGTGATCCTGCTCAAAAGCGGCCGCTCGGCCACGGGCAAGCGTGCGGCCGGCTCCCATACCGGCGCGCTGGCCGGCATGTCCCGGGTGGCCCGGGGCGCATTCGAGCGGGCCGGTATCGTGGTGATCGAAAACTCGGACGAACTCTTCCCGGCCGCGGAAACCCTGGCCAGTCTGCCCCCCATCCGCAGCAACCGCGTGGCCATCCTGGCGGACGGCGGCGGCCATGCCACCATTGCCGCGGACATGTTGACCGACCTGGGCCTGCTGCTGCCGACCCTGAGCGCCAAAACCCAGGCCGCCCTGCGCCGCATCCTGCCGGCCGCCGCCACGGTGGCCAATCCGGTGGACGTGGCCGGCGGCACCGACGCCGATCCCTCCCTTTTCGCCGACTGCGCCCGCATCATTTTAAACGACCCGGCCGTGGGCGGTCTTTTGGTGGTGGGACTCTTCGGCGGCTATGGGCTGCGTTTTGCGCCTCACCTGAGCCTTAAAGAGGAAGACGCCGCCCATCAGATGGGCAAACTCGTGCAGAAGAAAAAGAAGCCCATCGTGGTTCACAGCCTGTACACCTCGGAAAAACCGCACGCCCTCGATCTGCTGCGCTATTACGACATCACCGTCTATGATTCGCTGGAAATCGCCTGCAAGGTTGTCGGTGTCCTGGCCCAGTACGGCCGCTACCTGAAATCCTACCCCGCCAAGGTGGACTTCGTGATGGACTGGCGAGCCAAGGCCAGGCCGGAGGCCCAGGCCCTGATAACGCAAGCCCGGCAAGAAAACCGCCACCTGCTGCTCGAACACGAAGCCAAGGCCCTGCTCGGCACTCACGGGGCGGCGGTCTCCACCGACACGCTGGCGCGTACGGCCGACGAAGCCGTGACCTGTGCGGCCCGGGCGGCGGGGCCGGTGGCACTCAAGATTGTCTCCCCGGATATCCTGCACAAGACCGATGCCGGCGGTGTGCGCGTCGGCCTCGATGACGAGCAGGCCGTGCGGGAGGCCTTTGCCGACATCCAGGCCAATGCCCGGGCCTTCGCACCGAGGGCCGATATCCGCGGGGTCCTGGTCGCCCCCATGGCCGGCCCCGGAGCGGAACTGATCGTCGGCACCAAATACGACGACCAGTTCGGGCCCGTCATCATGTTCGGTCTGGGCGGCGTGCTGGTGGAGATCCTCAAGGATGTCTCCTTCCGGGTCCTGCCCATCTCGCTTCTCTCCGCCCGGCGCATGATCGAAGAAATCAAAGCCTACCCGATCCTCAGCGGTACCCGCAATATACCGCCCTATGACAAGCGGGCCATCAAACGCCTGCTGATGATCTGCTCGGAGATCATGGCGGCCTATCCCGACATTCTGGAAATGGACCTCAACCCGGTGATCGTCTACCCGATTGGGCTGCGGGTCGTGGATGCACGCATCCTCCTGAAAAACGCGGAAGCGGATGATCCTCCCTTGCAGGGCCCGGCATGAACACACCCATGGCTGGGTTCATCAGGCCCCGGAGAAAACAGGCCGGACCGGCACAACCCCCGAATATGATTTTCCCGAAGCCCTGATCCCCGCCGGCAATGATCGCCCGTCAACCGAACCCTACCGATCCCTTCAAAATCATTTCCAAATCCGAGATTGATTTGACTTATAAACAATCAGATTTAATATTCGATTTGTGTAATTGACAAATGCACAGGGATCCGCTATAAGTCTATCCCTCGACTTTTCATATATTATCAGTAAGTTGATTTCACTATCGATTGCTCCTGAGCTAATACAAACCTAAAAAATAAGTTTTAGCTATAACTAATTGAATGCTTATTATTTATTTTGATCATTAATTATTTCATCGCTAAGCATCAACATTGTCAAAGGACTACCCGCTAAGGGCCATGAACCAGACGAACGCCACCAAATCCACCAGCGATCGCGTCCTGATCGCCCTGCGCCAGATTATCCGCTCCATCGACATCCGTTCAAAACGGCTGGTCAAACAGTTCGGGCTTACCGGGCCGCAGCTGATCATCCTGCAGGAAATCGCGCGCGGCAATGAAATCACCGCCAGTGAGCTGGCCAAGGCCATCAGCCTGAGCCAGGCTACGGTAACCGGCATTCTGGAACGGTTGGAAAAACGCACCCTGATCACAAGACGCCGCAGCAACAGTGACCGGCGCCGGGTCAAGGTGTCCGCCACCGATGCCGGCCGGCAGTTGCTGGAAGCCGCACCGCCCCTGATGCAGGAGTCCTTCGTCGAGCAGTTCGATCGCCTTCAGAACTGGGAGCAGCACATGATCCTGAGTTCTCTTCAGCGCCTGGTCACCATGATGGACGCCAAACAAATCGAAGCCGCGCCGATCCTCGCCTCGGAACCTTTGGATCCTCCTTTGGAGTCATCCAACGGCCTTACGGTTTAATCGCAGAATGGAAAATTAAATGTCGATTCATGAATTTAGAGGAAAAATGAAAAAAATCGAAATCAAGAAACTCTACAAAATCTTCGGCCCCCATCCCGAAAAGGTCATGCCCCTGTTGGACCAGGGGATGAGCAAAGAGGCCATCATGGAGAAGACCCGCCACGGCGTGGGCGTGGCCGATTGCTCCTTCGATGTGGACGAAGGCGAGATCCTGGTGGTAATGGGACTTTCGGGCAGCGGCAAATCCACCCTGGTGCGGTGCATCAACCGCCTGATCGAACCGACTTCCGGCACCATCCTGGTGGATGGCGAGGACGTGCTCAAGTTGTCCGACAAGGCGCTGCGCAGCTTCCGGCAGAAGCATTTCGGGATGGTCTTCCAGAACTTCGCCCTTTTCCCCCACCGCACCGTGCTTAAAAATGTCGAGTACGGCCTCGAGATCCAGAACGTCGATAAAAGCAAACGCACGGACGTGTCCATGCAGGCCCTGGAGCAGGTCGGCCTCAAAGGTTGGGAGGAATCTTACCCGGATCAGTTGAGCGGCGGGATGCAGCAGCGTGTCGGCCTGGCCCGGGCCCTGGCGCTGGACGCCGATATCATGCTCATGGACGAGGCTTTCAGCGCGCTGGACCCCCTGATTCGACGCGACATGCAGGACGAGCTCCTGGAACTCCAGGACAAGGTGCAGAAAACCATCGTCTTCATCAGCCACGACCTGGACGAGGCCATCAAGCTGGGTGACCGTATCGTGCTGATGAAAGACGGCATGATCGTTCAGGTGGGCACGGCCGAGGAGATCCTGACCAATCCGGCCAACGAATACGTGGCCAAATTCGTCGAAGACGTCGACATGACCAAGGTCATCACGGCCGAGAACATCATGAAAAAATCCGAGACGATCGCCTACTTCAAGACGGACGGACCCAAGGCGGCCCTGCGCAAGATGAAAAAAGCCAGTATCTCGAAGATCTTCGTGCGCCGCGACAAGCACCTGGTGGGCATCGTGACGGCGGCGGATGCCGCGGACGCGGCCAAGCGGGGCGACAAGACCCTGGAAAATATCCTCATCACGGACATCCAGCGGGTAGCGCCGGATACGCCCGCGGCCGATCTCTTCCCCCTGCTGGCCACCAGCAAATACCCCATCGCCGTGGTCAACGAAACCGACAACCTGCAGGGGGTCATCATCAAGGGGCTCCTCGTGGCCGCCCTAGCCGAGGGGACCCAGGTCAACGGTAAGGAAAACGGGAAGGCTGCCTGATACGGCCACGCCCGCACCCAAAACAAAGGAGGGGAACAAGCATGCAACATTTTAACTTTGGTACCAAACGTCTGGTTATCCTGATGGCAGTGACCGTTTTAATGGTCATGCTGGGTACCGGCGCCGCCCTGGCGGCCGACAAGAAACCGATCGTGTTTGCCGATCTCGGCTGGGACAGCGCCCAGGTGCACAACCGCATCGCCGGCTTCATCATCGAGAAAGGCCTGGGCTACCCCGTTAAATACACCCAGGGTGAAACCATCCTGCTCAACAAGGCCCTGATCAGTGCCAAGGGTGGCGATGCCCCCAACGTCAACATGGAAACCTGGACCGAGAACTGGCAGGAGCTTTATGACGAAGGCCTGGCCAAGGGCAAGGATCCCAACACCAACGAGGGCTTCATTCTGCTGGGGCCCAACTTCCCCAACAGCGTCCAGGGCTGGTACGTGCCCACCTACATGATCAAAGGCGACCCCAAGCGGGGCATCAAACCCACGGCGCCGGGCTTGAAATCGGTCTTCGACATGCCCAAATACTGGGAACTGTTCAAGGACCCCGAAGACCCCAGCAAGGGCCTCTTCTTCAGCTGTATCCCGGGCTGGTCCTGCAAAATCGTCAACGACAAGAAATTCGACGCCTATGGCATTCGCGACACCTACAACATCATGGAGCCCGGATCCGGCGCGGCCCTGGCCGCGAGCATGGAAGCCGCCTACAAACGCGGCAAACCCTGGATCGGCTACTACTGGGCGCCCACCTGGGTGCTGGGCAAACTGGACATGACCCAGCTGGAAGAACCGCCTTTTGACCAGGCCGTCTTCGAGTCCACGGCCAAGTGCGCCTACCCGGCCGTGAAATGCGACATCATCGTCCACAAAAAACTGCCTGAATGGGCCCCGGATGTCGTTGATTTTCTCAAAAAATACAGCACCACGCTGGACATCAACAACAAGTTCCTGGCGCACATGAGAGATACCGGCGGCAAGCCACCGGAAGGCGCCATGTGGTTCCTGAAGACCTACGAGGATCTCTGGACCCAGTGGGTGCCCGCCGACGTAGCTGCCAAGGTCAAGGCCGCCATGTAATGAACCCAAACCGTCATCCTCCGGCACCGTGGTCGTACCCGCCGGTGCCGGAGCTTTTGACGCGCCGTAACCGAGGAGAACAGTCAACGTGAAGTTCCCGGAAAACATACAGATCCCACTGGACAAGTGGACCGATCAGGCCATGGATTGGGTGCTCCTATCCTTCGGCGGATTCTTCGACGCCCTGGGTGGTGCCATCCTGAAATTCATGCTGGTGGTGGAAAAATTCTTCCTGTGGATACCCTGGCCGGTACTCATTATTGCCGTCGGTCTGCTGGCCTGGCGGGTGATGGGCAAGTGGTGGTCGGGCCTGCTGATGGCCGGCATGCTTTTTTTCATGGGCGCCCTGGGCAATTGGGAATTGACCATGCGAACGCTGTCGCTGGTCACCTCGGCGGTGATCATTTCCCTGGCCATCGGCATCCCGCTGGGTATTCTCATGGCCAGCAGCGATACCTTCGAAAAGATCCTGAAGCCCCTGCTGGACGGTATGCAGACCATGCCCAGCTTCGTCTACCTCATCCCGGCCCTGATGCTCTTCGGGCTGGGCAAGGTGCCGGCCCTGTTCGCCACCATCGTCTATGCCGTGCCGCCGGTAATTCGGCTGACCAACGTGGGCATCCGGGAAGTCTCATCCAGTGTGGTGGAGGCCGCCCATGCCTTCGGGTCGAGCTACTGGCAAATCCTGTTCAAGGTTCAGCTGCCCCTGGCCCGGCCGACCATCATGGTGGGCGTCAACCAGACCACGATGATGGCCCTGGCCATGGTGGTCATCGCCTCCATGATCGGCGCCAAGGGACTTGGTTTCGAAGTCCTCCTGGCCAT
>JASJCD010000070.1 GCA_030066135.1 Desulfobacterales bacterium
CGATTGCTGCGCGCCTCGCTTCGCCTTGCGCCTTGCCCTGAAACGTTTCCCTCGGCCTGACGGCAGCTTTGAAGCAGCCGCAATGCCCCGCTTGTGAACTTCCGCGTCTTGCGCTGAACCAAGATCTATCGTCTGCAATCAACTTCATTATGGTGCATTGCCTGAAGCACATCCTGCAGCCTGGCGGGACTTTATATTTGCGCTTATGGTCATCCGAACACCCCAAGACGCAACTATTTTGCAGCCTAATAAGTGAGAGAAAAAAATGGCGCTGGGGATAGATTTACACCAGCGCCACATTCAATCTGAGTCAGGCCGTTCTGTTGGATTAGAAAACGATCTTCTCCGGGGGGCGGCGTTCGGGGACGAAGTCGTGGGGGATTTTGCCGGTGTTCCAGTCCTCGGAAACGTAGAGGCTGCAGTAGCAGGCCCCGTATTCAGCCACGTCCGGGGTGCGGTAGACGCAGGGGCAAATGATGTCCTTGTCGTTTTCGCGGTCGCCCGAGGCCAGGCGGCAGGGGCAGGCCATGTAGCCGTAGCGCGCCTTGTTCTGCAGCAAGGCTTCGAGCAGTTCGAAGGTTCGCTCCCGGTCGGCGTTGAAATAATAGCCCTGGGGCTCCTGCACTTTTTTGAGCATGTCAAACAGTTTTTCGACGTCCATCAGAGTCCCAGCGCCTCCTTGATATCTTTTTCCTTGTAACCCACGATGACCTTCTCCCCGATGATAATGGTCGGGAAAGAGCAGCGTTCGTTGACCTTTTTGACCTCTTCGACCATGGCTTTGCGCTCCTCGCCCTCGAGCAGATCGACATCGACGAATTCAAATTTGATCGTGCACTCGTCCAGGAGTTTCTTGGTGGCCTTGCAGTGGCTGCAGGTGCTCAGGGAATAGATCTTGATGTCTTTATCGTCCGCGTTCTTCTCGGTCATGGTGCGTTCCTTTCAGTGATTGAAGCGACACGCCGGGCGGCATCCTGCCAGGGTGGGGTACCGTATGTCGCTAAGCAGTGCATATTACAATTGCTGCTGTCTTGCAATCCCATTACATGACCCGGGGTTGCCGGCTGATTAGATCGTGAGCATGCGGATACAGATAAGGACTATCGGCTTCAATCAGCCAATTGGGAGACGGTTGGTTCATGGCGTTTCACCCGCGGCCATGAAACCGTATATTGAAACATTAGTGTCTCAATTTATAAGCGATACATTTCTGAGGGCCCATCGTGCACCGCCTTTCGTTTTTGTAACTCTCTGTTGACAATTGCCGATGGATTTCGTTAGGGTATCAAGAACCATTATCATTAATAGGTGCGGGGCAAGCGACCAATCTGAAACATCCCGGTCAACGTTTCGCATATCTCTGTTATTGCTTCAAAATAATTATTTATCCTGACGAACGGCGATGAATAGGTCACACGTGGCTGGCAGGGGTGGTTGCAAACGATCGGGCGAGATTCGCTTGGGAGGTACGTCCGCTCAGGGACGCTATCTGCGGACCGGACATCTCCCGGCTGGATCTGTATCACGCATATGTCTCATCAATCATGGTTGCGGCATCGAGCGGGCGATCAAATAACATATGAGCAGGCCAACAGTCTTGTTGCCGGCAACTCAAGGCCCGGGCCTCGGGAACATAAAACCCTAATGATTTTAAAGTTTTATTTTGTTTTTTTGCCGGTTTTGAAACGGCGGGCCTCAACGTATCTGGTTGTCCCCGGTCGTGGGTCATAAATGGTCTGATATTTGCTATACCTATATGTGATTCACTGAGGCAGGATCTATTTTGAACTTGGTAGGCATCTCCGCCCGGCAGTCCCCTGACAGCATCGTGATCAGCAGGCAACAATCACCAGCATCGATTTGATTCATAAATATTTATCCAACCGTTTGGTTACGAAAGGAGCCGACATGGAAAAAAAGAAAGTGGTCTCCAAGAAGGAGATCGTCACGAAAGACGTGACCATTTGTCCGTCTACCGCCCAGATGATCGAAAAGGCCAAGCGCGACGGCATTGAAACCGCATTCGATCGCGCCGCCAATATGAAGGCCTGCCCCATCGGTGCGGATTCGGCCTGTTGCAAGCACTGCTCCATGGGCCCCTGCCGGCTGAACGCCAAAGCACCTTACGACAAGGTGGGTGTCTGCGGGGCGACCATCGATACGATCATGGCGCGTAACTTTGCCCGCATGGTTGCCGCCGGAGGCGCCGCCCATACCGACCACGGTATGAGCATGCTGGACCTCTTCCGCGAAGTGGTCAACGGTAAGATCCTGGACTATGAGATCAAGGATACCCAAAAACTCGAGAGTGTGGCGCAGGAAATCGGGATCGAGACCGAAGGCCTCAGTGTAAAGGAAATCGCCACCGCGCTCTACGAGGAGCTCGAGCGCACCTACACCCAGGTGGAGGGGGAGATCCCCTTTGCCAAACGCGTGCCCGAGAAGACTCTCGAAGTCTGGCGCAAACAGGGCATCGTGCCCCGCGGCGCCATGCGCGAAATCATGGAGTTGATGCACCGCTCCCACATGGGCGTGGATCAGCACTATGAGAACATCACCAAACAGTGCAGCCGCACGGCCCTGGCCGACGGCTGGGGCGGCTCCATGGTGGCCACCGAAATCGCCGACATCCTGTTTGGCACGCCGACTCCGGTGGCCGTCGACGTCGACATGGGCGTTCTCAAGGAAGACCAGGTCAACATCATCGTTCACGGTCACGAGCCCAACTTGTTCGAGTCCATGCTGGTATCCTCCCAGGACCCGGCCCTGCTCGAAAAGGCCAAGGCGGCTGGCGCCAAGGGCATCAACCTGGTCGGTATGTGCTGCTCCGGGGCCGAGATGCTGGTGCGCCACGGCATTCCGCATGCCGGTAACTTCATGTCCACCGAGACCGTGCTGGTCACCGGCGCCATCGATGCCTTCTGTGTCGATGTTCAGTGCATCAAGCAGGGCCTGGTGGCAGTGGCGGAATGCTACGACACCCCGCTGTTCACCACCAACCCGCGCTGTAAAATCGAGGGCGCCGAACACGTCGAGTTCCACGAGCACGATCCGCGCGAGTGCACCGATGCCATGATCATCAAGGCCATCAATCGATTCCAGAACCGCACCGCCAAGATCGAGATCCCCAAGAACACGGGCTCCGGTGTTCACGGTTTCTCCCACGAATACATCAACTACATGCTGGGCGGGACCTTTCGCAGCTCCTACGTGCCGCTGAACGACAACATTATCAACGGCCGCATCCGCGGCGTGGCCGGCGTGGTGGGCTGCACCAACCCGCGCGTGAAACAGGACTGGGTACACGTCGAACTCGTCAAGGAACTGATCCGCAACGATATCCTCGTGGTCCAGACGGGCTGTTCCCAGATCGCTCTGGCCAAGGCCGGGCTGACCACTCCTGAAGCCGCACACCTGGCGGGCAGCGGGCTCAAGGAAGTCTGCGAGACCGTCGGTATGCCGCCGGTGCTGGGTTTGGGTGCCTGCGTGGACAACAGCCGCATCCTGATCGCCTGTGCCGAAATGGTCAAGACGGGTGGGCTGGGTGAAAGCATTGCCGATCTGCCGGTGGCCGGGGCCGCGCCCGAGTACATGAGTGAGAAAGCCATCTGCATCGGGCAGTATTTCGTGGCATCCGGCGTATTCACCGTCTTCGGCGTGAGCTTCCCCATCGTCGAGGGCACCAAGTTCCACAAGCATCTCTTCCAGGAGCTGGAGGACGAGGGTATGGGCAAGTGGGGCTTCACCCCGGATCCGTACGAAATGGCCAAGATGATGATCGACCACATCGATGCCAAGCGCAAGGCGCTGGGGATCGACAAGGCGCGCGAGCGTGTTCTCATGGACATGGCCGACCGGCAGAAACTCTCGGCCTAAACCTCGCAACGACCGTAACGTAAAAAAATCAGGCGGAGTCGCCCTCGGGCGCTCCGCCTTTTTCGTGGTCACATCTTGCGTCGATTGATTTTTGCGGATTAAGATTCATCTTCTAGGAAAATTTCCATTTTCCAACCCCATACGAACAGGTGAAACCATGATGACCTTAGAGGAACTGCGCGGCAACCACGAAGTGATCGACGCCATCGACTGGAACATGACACCCGAGGAAGCGGTCCGGCTCTATCTGGAGTGGGGCAACAACTGGGCCCGCGGGGACGGCTACGTGATCGCCTCCAAGTCCGACTATACCACCTACTTCGTGGTCAACTGCTGGAGCAAACCCTACTATATCTATCTGATCCGGCGTAATTCGGACGAGGCCGTCGAGCTGGCCCAGTTCGAGCTGCCCCAGGAGTTCGAGCGGGATGTGTGCGAGCTTAAAGGTGTGTATGCGCTGGATGACGACATCAAGGCCTGGCTGAAGAAGGAATTGGGGGTGGCGAAATAGCCAGGGGTTAATCCGACGGCAGGGCCTCGGGGTGAGCGTTCAGGAAGCGGTAGAGCGTCGCCCGGCCGACACCCAGGAGGCGGGCGGCGCGGGACTTGTTGCCGCCGGCTTTCTTGAGGGCGGCTTTGACCGTTTGGGCCTCGAGCTTGCGCGCCGGGCCCTTGCGCGGCAAACGTTCAAGCTGGCCCTTGATCTCCATGGGCAGGTCGTCCACCGTCAGCAGCCGGCCATTGGATTTGACGAAGGCGAACTGAATAGCGTTCTGGAGTTCACGCACGTTTCCGGGCCAGGGGTAGTCCATCAGCAGGGACAAGGCTTCCTTGGCGATGCGGAACGGGCTTTGGCCATGTTTCATGGCCGCTTCCTGCATGAAGTGATTGGCCAGCAAGGGAATATCGGTCTTGCGTTCGCGCAACGGCGGAATGAAGATCGGAATCACACTCAGGCGGTAGTAGAGGTCCTCCCGAAAGCGGCCGCGACGGACTTCTTCCTTGAGGTCCTTATTGGTGGCGCTGATTACCTTGACGCTGACCGAAAGGGTTTTCTCCCCGCCCACCCTTTCAAATTCGCCTTCCTGAAGAAACCGCAGCAGTTTGACCTGCATGTTTTTGGACAGCTCGGCCACCTCGTCCAGAAAAATCGTGCCCCCGTCGGCCAGCTCGAAGCGGCCCTTCTTGTCGCGGATGGCGCCGGAGAAGGCGCCCTTGACGTGACCGAAGAGTTCACTTTCAATCAGGCCCTCGGGCAGGGCGCCGCAATTGATGGGAACGAACGGGGTGCCGGCCCGATGGCCCTCGTTGTGGATGGCCGTGGCCACGAGCTCCTTGCCGGTGCCGGTATCGCCGAAAATGTGCACCGGGTAGTCATAGGCGGCAACATCGCTGATCTGCTGGAAGACCTGCAGCATTTTGGCGTCGCGTCCGACGATATTGGAGAAGCGCGTCAGATTGCCCGTCTGCATCATGAGGCGCAGTTCATCGGTGATGTCCCTGAAAAGGGCCAGCACGCCCACGAAGTCGCCTGACCGGTCGCGCATCAGCGTAACGGTCATTTCCAATCGGCGCGATTCGCAGTTCTTGGTGGTGATGTTCAGGGTGTATTCCTTGACTTCGGGGGCGCCGGGCGCAGGTGGGGTATTGTCGCAGAATGAGCAGCGTTCGCCGCAGAAGGGGATGCCGAAGGCCTCGTGGCAGTCGCGGCCCAGGATTTCCTCCCGCCGGTAGCCGGTGATCATCTCGGCCTGGCGGTTGAAGAAGAAGATGCGCCGCTTGAGATCGTGGGCAATCACCCCTTCTTTGAGGTTGTCGAGAATGCGGGCCAGGTTTTCCTGCGGTGCCAGAATCTGGTTCAGGTCGATGTCTGCCATGGGCTCTGACAATCCAGTGTGCGAGGGTCTCAAATTGCGGATAGGGTTAGCGCATCATAGGGTTAATGTCAAACGAAAATTTAAATCAGATCAACATGTTACAGTGTAATGCCATGCCTTGACGGGAATTCACAGGCGACAGGGCAACGATCGGCGCAGCCGTATCCCTTCAAGATCGATATGGACGTCGTAGACCAGCAGTTCGACCCCGTCGGCGATCGCCCGGCGCAAGCCCTGGCCATAGGCCGGATCGATGGCATCCGCCGGCTGGAAAACATCGGCATCCATGCGCTGGACAAACACGAAGATCACGCTGCGGGTGTGCCGGTCGACCTGGCGCGCAAGCTCCTGCAGGTGCTTGAGCCCCCGGGCGGTCACGGCATCCGGAAAAAGAGCCGTTTTATTCTCCACCAGGGTGCAGTTTTTTATTTCGACATAGCATCTGGCTTTACCCGGTCCGGAAAGCAGCAAATCGACGCGGGAATTCTCCCCGAAGCGGACTTCACTGCGAACCGCCTCGTATCCGCCGATTTCGGCGATGCCATTGTGCAATACGGCATGCTTTACCAGACGATTGGGGACCAGGGTGTTGACGCCCACCAGCGAGTCCGGCATGGTGATCAGCTCCCAGGTGTAGGGGTATTTGCGCTTGGGATTGTCGTGCACCGAGAGGTAGACGCGCCGACCCGGCTCACTGCAGGCCTGCATGCTGCCGGTGTTGGGGCAGTGGGCTGTGACGGTGCGACCGTCATCGAGTTCGACATCGGCCAGGAACCGTTTGTAGCGTCTTAGAAGGGTGCCGGCGATCAAGGGCGGCCACGCCAAGCCACCTGAGTCGGCGGTTTTGGTAAGAATGGCTGTCGGTTTCATTGAGCAGAACTGATAAGGGGGCCCGCGCCGATTGTCAAGCGCGCAGGGCCTCCGAATACATGGGGTTTGAGGCCAGACCCCGTGCACGCCGGGTAGCCGATTCATCTCCTGGCCGGGGGGCCGATCGCCAACCATCGGCAGGTACCGCTTTCATCGTGAGCAGACTTTCGTCTGGTTGCGTTGCGGGGCTTTCGTTTTAACAACAGTTGCCAAGCCGATTGAAATGTTACAGATTGCCGGCCATGAATGCAGGGAAACGGCCAATCGCAGAAAGGGAAATTCGCACATGCCGCCCATACTGGAAGTTCGCCATCTCAGAAAGCGCTACGCTGGTCTCATGGCGGTGGATGATGTCAGTTTCAGCATCCCGGCCGGGATCTGCTTCGGTCTGCTGGGGCCGAACGGGGCCGGAAAAACCACAACGCTGGAAGTGATCGAGGGTATTATCCAGCCGACTGCGGGCGAGATCCTTTACAAAGGGCGTTCGCGGAATTCGCGCTTCAAGGATGAAATCGGCATCCAGTTCCAGCACACCGCGCTTCTGGCCATGCTGACCGTCGAAGAGGCCCTCAACGTATTTCGGGCCCTTTACCAGGCCCCCGAAAACCTGGAATATCTGGTGGATCAATGCCAGCTGGGCGAGTTCCGGCACCGGCGTCATGAGAACATTTCCGGCGGCCAGCGACAGCGTTTCCTCCTGGCGCTGGCCCTGGTGAACCGCCCGCAGCTGCTTTTCCTGGACGAGCCCAGCACGGGGCTCGACCCCCAGGCTCGCCACAACCTCTGGAATATCGTCAAGACCATACGGGCGGCGGGTAAAACCATCATTCTGACCACCCATTACATGGAGGAGGCCCAGCAGCTGTGCGACACGGTGGCCATCATGGATCATGGCCGCATCATTGCCCAGGGCGCGCCGGAGGAATTGATCCGCACCCACTGCGAGGGGGTTACCGTTGTGCTGCCGCGGGGCAGTATCGATCACGCCCAGGGCGCGTTGGGCTTGCCTGTCTCAGTGGATGGCGATACGGTGCGCATCCAGTCCGCCAACATTGACGACTGCCTGCGCGAACTGATGGCCTGGAAAGTTGATCTGTCGGAAATGACGGTGCAGTCGCCCAACCTGGAGCACGTCTTCCTGAACCTGACCGGCCGGCAATTGAGGGAGTGATATGCACATCAAGCGCATCTGGGTCATGTTCAAGGCCCGCAATTTCGAATTTTTCAGGGACAAGGCCTCATTTGGCTGGAATTTTCTGTTCCCATTTCTATTGGTGGCGGGCTTCGGGATTCTCTTCGGTGGCCGTGAGTACGTGGAATACAAAATCGGGGTCTTCCCGGCCCCAACAGGTGCGCTGACGGCGGCCGATCTCGAGATACCGGAGGGCCTCCGGAACACCCGCTTTGTGCAGTTCGTGGGTTTTGCCTCCCGCGACGAGGCCTTGATAAAACTGCGTCATCACAAGATTGATTTTGTCATCCAGGCCGGCCCTGCGCCTCATCAGTATTGGATCAGCGATTCATCGCACAAGGGCTATCTGGTGGAGAAAATATTTCAGGCCAGCCTGATGCCGCCACAGATGCAACCGGCGGCCCGCAAGGGGCAGGTACCGAGCGCTCCCATCCGCTATATCGACTGGCTTTTTCCGGGTATCCTGGCCATGAACATGATGTTCAGTGCCCTCTGGGGCGTCGGCTACGTGGTGGTGCGCTATCGCAAAAACGGTACCCTCAGACGGCTGAAGGCCACCCCGCTGACAGCCCTCGAATACCTGACAGCCCAAATGCTCTCCAGATTGTTTCTGCTGATGTTCACCCTGGCGGTGGTCTGGTTTGGCTGCGACCTGATTTTCGAATTCAATGTGGCCGGTTCGCTGGCCGATATTTTTCTGATGTTTTTTCTGGGCAGCCTGAGCCTGGCCGCGCTAGGGCTCGTACTGGCGGCCCGGGGGGTGAGCGAGGAGTTCACCACCGGCACCCTCAATTTCATTTCCTGGCCGATGATGTTTCTCTCCGAAGTGTGGTTTTCCCTTGAAGGGGCACCCCAGTGGGTGAAACAGATGTCTCAGATTTTCCCGCTGACGCAGCTTCTGCAGGGCGTGCGCAAAATCACCAATGACGGTGCGACCCTGGCCGGGGTGTTGCCGGAGATCGGGTTGCTGGTGGCAATGACGATCTTTTTCCTGGCGGCGGGGGCTTACCTCTTCTCCTGGGACTGAACAGTACCCATCCAGAAATGGCATCTTTCGGCCCAGGCCGGCGTTCTCGCGCTTTAGAAATCCTCGACGTAGTCTAACTACGTCTGCGGTTTCTAAAGCACTGCGGCCTTGGCCTGAACCAAAATCTACCAATTTTGGACGGGCACTGACTGGGGTTTCTAACGGCGTGTGCTGGATTTGGAAGCAGGACTTCAAAAAGAGTTCCAAAGATTTCCTCTGGCCCTGAGTTTCGATTTTATACAGTTTATTCTATTTTTAAGTGATAAAAACGTCCGTGTTTAGCTCCATCCTAAGCGTCGGAACTCGCTTCGCAACACAGGCCGACGCGCTATTTCCGTCCATAACGTCGATGCTCGGCGCGGGACAAAGCGAGACCGAATCAAGCCGCATCAATCATTTCTTCTCGCCGTCGGCATCGCTATCGGGATCGGGTTTCGAAGAGCCGATTTTATCAGATACAATGCTTTGCCCGCAAGCGCCTCAGGCACCCACAGCACCCAAGTTGGCCTGACGATTTCTGAAACGTTTCAATTATTGATCGGGCAATGGAAAGGATTGCGGTGTTGCCAAGCGAATTGCAATGCTCACGCACAAAAGCGTATGCTCCGCTTAAAATCCACCTGGCGCCGTGCCCTTGCGGCAACCTCACCACGAGAACACGCCGAATCAATTTGTATCCATCGCTTTCTCTTGCCGTCGGGGTCGGTATCGGAATCGGGTTTCGATGAGACAATTTATTCAGGTACGATGCCGATACCGATAGCGATACCGACCCCGAAGAAAAATCCTGAAGTGTTTCACAAGAAGTAAAATCGTTGGCCTACGGAAAGATCGGGGTCGCGCAGGGCAGCCGCACGGGCTCTTCAAATCAGTAAAAAAGTTTTCCCGGGTCGTAGATAGAGACTCAACGGCAAGGCATTCTGTACCGAAAGGTAATAAGCAAAAGCGTTAGCAGAGGGGTAGATCGGGTTCGCGTGCAAGGCATCCCGTGAATTCCAAGCGGAGCGTACTAATGTACGTGAGCATTGGAATTTACGGGATAACACCGCACGCGGGCCATAGATGCCCCTCTGCTAACGCTTTTTTTTGGTATCCATAATGGCTTTATAGGCCTCCGAAAGGCGTATGAATTCTGTGTGTTTACCACCCTGGTCCGGGTGCAGTTTGAGGGCCTTGCGGCGGAACAGGCGGGTCACCTTGCGGCGGGTGAGACGTTCGAGTTCTTCGGCGCCAAGACCGAAGACATGACTGGCCTCGGCGAGCGGCATACGCTTGCGCTCCGGCCAGCGGTGACGGCGGTGGGCATTGCGGAACTGGTTGATGAGGTTCTCGAGGAAGTGGCTGCGGCCGTATTCCATGTCGAAATACATGAACAGATAGCGCCGCAGGTAATCCTGCAGGTGGTCGCGCGGCGGCATACCGGCCCAGAAGTACGGATCGTCGTTGAGGCGGCAGAGCTCCTGCACGAAATAGTCGTCGACGGCTTCCTGATTCAGGCCTTGGGGCATGGTTTTGGCGCAAAGCTCGCTGAAAAAACGCTGCAGATCGAAGATGACATAAACATAGGCTTTGCGCTCGTGCGGTTTCAGAATGCGCTCGGACTGCAGGAAGTACTGCTCGATTTCATCGCGCGAGCGGTGACGTATGGGCTGGAAGATCTTGGCGGGTACCCGGCCGATGTAGCCCTGGTCCATCCGACCGAAGCGTAAGAAATGCACCCTGCGTTTGTCGAACAGATGGAGGGTCGTCTCCTGGCCGCTTTTTACCTGGCGCTGCTGGGGCTCGCGCCGGTTGCGGAAGGAGCCCACGGCATAGCGCACATCCTCGTCGACGAACGGCCAGAGAAGATTTTCCAGCTCGTCGGCGTCGAAAGCCCCCCCGCTATCCAGGATGCGATCCTCCAGATCGGGGTCGACATAATAAGCCCGCCCGCCCGGATAGACGATGTATTCTGTGGGATCGCCTCCCAGATCCACGAGGTCGCGGCTGCGGTAGCAGTCACGGTCCCAGTAGGATTCGCGGATCACGAAGCGATACCACTGTTTTTCAGGGATGGCGGCTAAATACATGGACTCATTTCTGAATATTTCTACCCATGCGACCTTGGCACGGAGCAGTTCTAAAAAAAGATTTGTTCATTTTCTTGCACGCGCAAGAAAACGAACCAAAAGAAGGCGCCCGTGTCCCGCGTCTCCTGCGCGTCGCCAAACCGGCCGATTAAGCGTCGCTTCATGCCGCCATGCAGCGTTGTCCCGCGTTGCGGGATTCCTCATCGGTCTTTCCGTGTTGAGGTGAGTCCCCAATTCGCTCGGGTGCTCACAATCTGACGATTGCTGCGCGTCTCGCTTCATTGGGGCGCCTTGCCTGACAGCATGATGCTTGCTTTATTGCCCGGTTTATGCGGACGGCGCGCGTCGGAACTCGCTGGCGCTCAAACAAGCCGACGCGCTTTATCCGTCCACAGCGTCGATGCTCGGCGCGGGACAAAGGGTCCTACAAAACACGGGTTATGTATTTGGCGTCCTTTGCATGTAGAATCTGTTTATGGTCAACCGCTCGCGGCTGATAAAACGATATTACCCCTTGAGCGCCTTGAGCGCGGCCTCATAGTCGGGTTCTTCGGCGATTTCAGGGACGAGCTGGGTGTAGGCCACCCGGCCGTTTTCATCCACCACCACCACGGCCCGCGCGAAAAGACCCTTGAGGGGGCCGTCCGTAATGGTGACGCCGTAGTCCCGGCCGAATTCGGCGTTGCGGAAGGCTGAAGCCGAAACCACTTTATCAAGGCCTTCGGCACCGCAAAAGCGGGCGTGGGCGAAAGGCAGGTCCATCGAGGCGCAGACGGCAACGGCATTGCCGGTTTTTTCAATATCGGCGTTGAAGCGTCGCACCGACATGGCGCAGGTAGGGGTGTCAACGCTGGGAAAGATGTTCAGAACGACCTTTTGCCCGGCATAGGTCGCAAGCTTAATCTCCTGCAGTTCTTTGTCCACGAGTGTGAAGCCGGGGGCGGCCTCGCCGACGGCGGGCAGGTTGCCGATGGTCTGTACGGGATTGCCTTTCAATGTTACTTGGGCCATGGGTTCCTCCTTGATGATGGTTCGGTTTAATGTATGCAAAACCATAAGACCTTTTGGGGGGAAATAAAGAAACGAATCCCTTGTCCACCGCCGCCCGGCTTTAGGGGCCGCAGTTGGCGGGGTCCGCATCGCAGGCGGCTTCGCGCTGTTTTTCGGCCAGGCGCGCCTCACGACGGGCCAGGGCCATACGGTGGCGCTTTTCCTCGTCGGGGCCGCTGATCTCCAGGGGCGGGATCGGCGCGGGCTTCCCGTCCGCATCCAGGGCCACAAAGGTCAGAAAGGCCGAGGCCACATGCCGAATGGTGCCGCTCGGCAGGTCCTCGGTCTCCGCCCGCACCCCCACTTCCATTGAAGTCCGGCCGGTCAGGTTCACGCGGGCTTTCAGGATCAGAAGGTCGCCCACAAAAGCCGGGTGAATGAAATCCAGCCGGTCGATGGAGGCCGTGACAACGTTGCGCCGGGCATGGCGAAAGGCAGCCACGCCCCCGGCGCTGTCGATGTGCTTCATGATGACCCCGCCGTGGACGTTGCCGGACGGATTGGCGTCCTCCGGCAGCAGGAAGTGGGTCAGGATGGAACTGCTCTGGTCGGGTGATTTGCCTTGCATGATCATTTCTCCTGACGGGTCCGGTGCGCATTCTCGAGCGGTCGGATCTGGCAAAAGGTTTCAAAGTAAGCGGCATTTTCCCCCATCTCAGAAAGGGTGTCGGCCGTGAGCCAATTAACGGCCCCGCTGTGCTGCCACCAGCCCTGGTAGATCTGTACGACGCCGGGTGGAATCCGGGGCGTCGGTTTGGCGGTGGCCTCGAGGCGCCCATGGGGGCTCTCGAGGCATACGAAATCCCCTGAGCCGATCCCACGCTGCCGGGCTTCATCCGGGTGCAGGCAGGCCTGCGGTCGATCGTGGCGGTCCATGAAGTGCTGGGAATGCAGCGCATGCCGATAATGGGTGGTGAGCAGCCGCAGTGGAAATGCCCGTCGCGGT
>JASJCD010000071.1 GCA_030066135.1 Desulfobacterales bacterium
CTCGCTCATCGCGTCCCTACCCTTGCTTTTTTTCCAGCATGCTCTGAATCCTGAGGCGCAGGGCGTTCAAGCGAATAAACCCTTCGGCGTCCTCGTGGCTGTATACCTCGTCGTCCTCGAAGGTGGCGAAATCTTCCCGGTACAACGAGCGCTCCGATTTGCGGCCGGTGACCCGGCAATTGCCCTTGTAGAGCTCCAGGCGCACGACCCCGCAAACATTCTGCTGCGTCTGATCGACCATCTGCTGCAGAATGCGCATCTCGGGCGAAAACCAGAACCCATTGTAGATCAGGCGGGCATATTTGGGGATCAGCGAGTCGCGCAGGTAGAGCACTTCGCGGTCCAGGGTGATGGATTCCATGGCCATGTGGGCCGTGCGCAGAATGGTGCCGCCGGGCGTCTCGTAGACGCCGCGCGACTTCATGCCCACGAAACGGTTTTCCACCAGGTCCACGCGCCCGATAGCGTGGCGGCCCCCCAGCGCGTTAAGCCGGGTCAGCATGGCCGCCGGCGACAGGCTCTCGCCGTCGATGGCCACAGGATTGCCGGCATCGAAAGTCAATTCGATGGTTTCGGGGGTGTCCGGCGCCTCCCGGGGTGAAGCCGTCAGGGTGAAAATGTCCTCGGGCGGCGCGGCCCAGGGGTCCTCCAGCACGCCGCCCTCATAGCTGATGTGCAGCATGTTGCCGTCCGTGCTGTAGGGCTTGGCGTGGGTGGTGGGCACGTCGATGCCGTGCTTCCGCGCGAAGGCCATCAAGGCCGTACGCGAGTTGAGATCCCACTCGCGCCAGGGAGCGATGATCTTGATCTGGGGGTTGAGCGCCAGATAACCCAGTTCGAAGCGCACCTGATCGTTGCCCTTGCCGGTGGCGCCATGGCTGACGGCGTCGGCCCCTTCGGCGGCGGCCAGTTCGATCTGCCGTTTGGCGATCAGCGGGCGGGCGATCGACGTTCCCAGCAGATAGGTTCCCTCGTAGATGGCGTTGGCGCGGAAAGCCGGGAAGACATAGTCGCGCACGAATTCTTCGCGCAGGTCCTCGACGTGGGATTTGACCGCACCGGTCTTGTAGGCATTGGCCTCGACATGCGCCATGTCGTCCACCTGGCCCAGATCGGCCGAAAAGGTCACCACTTCACAGTCGTAGGTCTCGATCAGCCAGCGCAGGATCACGGAAGTATCCAGACCGCCGGAATAGGCCAGCACCACTTTGTCGACTTGTTTGCTCACGATCTCTTAAGCCTCCGTTAGAATCTCGTCCAGACATTGCATCAGTGCGTCGATCTCGTGTACACCGATAATCAGCGGCGGGGCAAACCGCAACACATTGCCCTGGACGCAGTTGATCACAAAACCGCGCGCCAGACACTGGTCGACGATGGGCGCCCCTTCGCAATTCAGCTTGAGCCCCAGCAGAAGGCCCTGCCCCCGCACCGCCTCGACGGCGCGGTGGCGTTCTTTTAGCGCTTCCAGTTGGGTTTTAAAATATGCGCCGGTCTCCGCAGCCTGCGCCACAATCCCTTCTTTTTCGATGGTCTGCACAACGGCCAGGGCTCCGGCCGTTATCAGCGGGGTGCCGCCGAAGGTGGTGCCGTGAGCGCCGGCATCGAAGGCCCGGGCCGCGGTCTCGCGTGCCAGCATGGCGCCGATGGGCAGCCCGTTGCCAAGGGCCTTGGCCAGGGTCATGATGTCGGGTGTAATGCCGCTGTGCTCGTGGGCAAAAAGCCGGCCCGTGCGTCCCATGCCGGTTTGAATCTCGTCCAGGATGAGCAGCGCACCGGCTTCGTCGCACAGGGCCCGTACCTGCTGCAGGTAGTCATCGGCCGGGCACACGACACCGCCTTCCCCCTGGATGGGCTCCAGCATGACCGCACAGACCGTTTCATCGAGGGCGTTGCGCAGGGCCGCTATGTCGTCGAAAGGAACGAAGTCGAATCCCTCCAGGAGTGGATAGAATCCTTTCTTGATCTTGTCCTGACCGGTAGCGGACAGGCTCCCCATGGTGCGCCCGTGGAAAGACTGCTCCATGGCAATGATGCGGTAACGATCGGTCTCGCCGCGATCCTGAAAAACCTTGCGAGCCAGCTTGATGGCGGCCTCGTTGGCCTCGGCCCCGCTGTTGCAGAAAAAAACCCGGTCGGCGAAAGAGTGCCCCACCAGCCAGGCGGCCAGTTCCACCTGGGGGATGGTGTAGTACAGATTGCAAACATGCACCAGGCGGCCGGCCTGTTCGGCCAGCGCCTGCTGAAGAGCCGGGTGGGCATGGCCCAGGCCGCACACGGCAATGCCGGCCAGAAAATCGATATAGCGCCGCCCCGCGGTGTCCCAGAGCATGGTGCCCCGCCCGCGCTCGAATACCACCGGCAGGCGCGCGTAGGTCGAAGCCATGAGGCTGTCGGTCTGGGGAATGGTCGTGTCCGTCAAACCGTCACCTCCGTTCCGATGCCGCTGTCCGTGAAAAGCTCCAGCAGAAGAGCATGCCGGCGGGTGCCATTGATGATCGGCACTTTGCCCACCCCGTTCTGCAGGGCTTCCAGGGCGTATTCGATCTTGGGAATCATGCCGCCTGAAATCGTACCGTCGTCCACAAGCTGCTGGATGCCCGCCGCCGTTATGGAGGACACCAGTTCACCGGCAGCATCCAGAACGCCGTCCACGTCGGTGATATAGACCAGGCGCCCGGCCGAAAGGCTCATGGCCACATGACTGGCCACCAGATCGGCATTGATATTGAACGTTTCCCCCTCGGGGCCGTACCCGACCGGGGCCACCACGGGTATGAAGCCTTCCCGGGCGAGGGTATGCAGGATGGCCGGCTTGACGGCGGTGACCCGGCCCACCAGTCCCGGATCGATGATCTCCGGCGGCGTGTCGGCATCCGCCTGCTGGACGATTTTGAGTTTCTCGGCCTGGATCAGCCCCCCGTCCTTCCCGCTCAACCCCACGGCCTTGCCGCCGCTGCGGTTGATCAGGGCCACGATCGATTTGTTGACCTTGCCCCCCAGCACCATCTCGACCACGTCCATGGTGGGGGCGTCGGTCATGCGCATCCCGCGCACGAACTTGGGACGGATGCCCATCCGGTCCAAGACCTGATTGATCTGGGGCCCGCCGCCGTGCACCACCACCGGATTGAGCCCGATGAATTTCAACAGGGTCACGTCCTGAGCGAAGTCTTCCCGCAATTGCGCGTCCACCATGGCATGACCGCCATATTTGATCACGATCGTCATCCCGGCAAACTGCCGGATGTAGGGCAACGCCTCGATGAGGATATCGGCCACGCTGGGCCGGGCCTGTTTATTATCGGCGGAGCTCATTCCTGTTTCCCTCGTATCTTATGGAGATTAGAAAGCATGGCTTAAATTCAATCGCTGTAAAAGCACATTCGTTAAACACTACCCCGTGCATTTGGACCTGTCCGTTTGTCACACGGGGACCTGAATCCCCTTCGGGCCGCGAGCGGTTTCTTTTGATTACTTTCCTTTTCCGTAAAAGAAAAGTAATAAGTCTTGGATTTTGGCCCGCCACCCAACAAGGAGTACTTATACATTGAATCCCGTTATAGAATATACCGACTCAAATCCTCGTCATCCTTGATCTCCGCCAGCCGTGATTCCACGTAAGCCCGATCGATCACCATCTTGTCGGAGGGCAGATCCGGGGCGTCGAAAAGAATGTCTTCGAGCAGACATTCCATCATCGTATGCAGCCGGCGCGCGCCGATATTCTCGGTGCGGGTATTGACCTCCTCGGCGATGGCGGCGATGGTTTCCACGGCCTCGTCCGCAAACACCAGTTCGATGCCTTCGGTGGCCAGCATGGCCCGGTACTGCAGCAAAAGCGCGTTCTGCGGCTCCTTGAGAATTCGCACGAACTCCGCGGCGCCCAGCGATTCCAGCTCCACCCGGATGGGAAAGCGGCCCTGAAGCTCCGGGATCATGTCGGCCGGCTTGATGGCATGAAAGGCACCCGCCCCGATAAACAGAATATGGTCGGTCTTCACCGGGCCGTACTTGGTGTTGACCGTGCTGCCCTCCACGATCGGCAGGAGATCACGCTGGACCCCCTCGCGGGAGACATCCGGTCCTTGCCGCCCGTCCGACCCCACGATCTTGTCGATCTCGTCCAGGAAGATGATCCCGGCCTGCTCCACCTTGTCGATTGCCTGTTTGACCACCTTGTCCATGTCCACCAGGCTCTGGGCTTCCTCCTGGGCCAGTACCTCCATGGCCTCGATCACCTTCATCTTGCGCTTCTTGGTACTCTTGGGCAGCAGGCCGCCCAGCATGTCCTTGAAGTTGATGCCCATCTCCTCCATGCCCACATTGGAGAAGATCTCCACCATGGGTGTCGAGCGTTCGGCCACGTCCACATCCACCACCCGATCGTCGAGTTTGCCGTCGCGCAGCATCTGGCGCAGTTTTTCGCGGGTGCCGCTGTCTGTGTTCGCATCCGGTGTCTCCGCAGCGGCCGTCGGCTGCAGGGCAAAACCCCGCGGGGCGCTGGGCTTGGGCAGGAGAATATCCAGCATACGCTCTTCGGCCAGTTGCATGGCCTTGATCTGAACGCTTTCCTGCTCGCGGATCTTCAACTGGGTAATGGTCAGTTCCAGAAGGTCGCGGACCATGGATTCCACGTCGCGACCCACGTAGCCCACTTCGGTAAATTTGGAGGCCTCCACCTTATAGAACGGCGAGTCGGCCAGGGTGGAGATCCGCCGTGCGATTTCGGTCTTGCCCACCCCGGTGGGCCCGATCAGGATGACGTTCTTGGGTGTGATTTCATCTCGCAGTTCGTCTTCCACCTGCCGGCGCCGCCAGCGGTTGCGCAGGGCAATGGCCACCGAGCGTTTGGCCTTGTGCTGCCCGATGATATAGCGATCCAGGGCTTTGACGATATCCGTCGGTTTGATGTCTTGCATTATTTTCTTCCCTGTCGACGCCCCGCGGCGCAACGGCCCTGTACCGGCCCGCGCGCTGGCGTCCTAAATCTCTTCGATGGTCAATTGGTCGTTGGTAAAGACACAGATCGAACCGGCGATGGCCATGGCCGCTTCGACAACCGCCCGGGCGTCGAGTGCCGCATGTTTCACCAGGGCCTGGGCCGCCGCCTGGGCGGCGATGCCGCCCGAGCCGATGGCCACCACGCCTTCGTCCGGTTCGATCACATCGCCGTTGCCCGAGAGCAGAAACGTATTGGTGTCATCGGCGGCGATCATCAGGGCTTCCAGGCGACGCAGGTATTTATCGGTGCGCCATTCCCGGGCCAGCTCGACCGCACTGCGGGTTAGGTTGCCGTTGTAGCGCTCCAGCATGGCTTCCAGTTTCTCCGACAGGGTCAGGGCATCGGCCGTGGCGCCGGCGAACCCTACGATGATGCGCTCGTTATAGATCCGGCGCACCTTGCGGGCCTTGTGCTTGATCACCGTGTTGCTCATACTCACCTGGCCGTCGCCGGCCACCGCCAGCTTGCCTGCATGCCTGACGGCCAGGATGGTCGTAGCGTGCATCTTCATATCACCGAACTCCCCGACCCATTGCCGCTAGCGGCGGGGATGGGCCTTGTCGTAAGTTTCCATCAGCCGGTCGATGCTGACGTGGGTGTACTTCTGGGTGGTCGAAAGGCTTTCATGCCCCAGCAGTTCCTGCACCGTGCGCAGGTCCGCACCGGCATCCAGCAGGTGGGTGGCAAACGTGTGGCGCAGGGTATGGGGCGATACCGGCACCAGCAGGCCGCACTGCCTGACCAGCCGGTCCAGGATGCGTGCGATCGAACGCGGCGTCAGCCGCCCCTGGCGCTGGTTCAGAAAAAGCGCGCCCCCGGCCGTCGGGCCGACCCCGGTCGCTTCATAAAGGCGGTTGCGATAGGCGCGTATGGCCGCCACGGCCTTTTCCCCGATGGGCAGGACCCGCTCCTTGTTGCCCTTTCCACGGACCCGGATGATGCCCGTGTCCAGATTGACGTCGGTGGTGTCCAGGCCGGCCAGTTCCGAAACACGGGTACCGGCCGAATAGAGCGTTTCGAAGATCGCGCGATTGCGCTGCCCCAGTAGCGAGTCCTCCTGAACCTGATCCAGCAGGCGGAAGACGTCGTCCACCGTCAGATAGTGGGGAATCTTCTTCTCCTGCTTGGGGGTCAGGACGGTTTCGGCCGGATTGTGCTCCACCACCCCCTGGCGCTGCAGAAACCTGAAATAGGAACGCACGGCCGACAGCTTGCGGGCGATCGTGGCCTTGCTGTTGCTGCGGTAGAGAACCGCCAGAAAACCGCGGATGGCCAGGCTGTCCACACATCGGGGATCGAAATGGTCGGGAACGCCCTTGGCCGGCAGTGCATCGTTGGTCTGCGCCGCTGCAACAATGCGGGCAAAAGCCACCAGATCCGCACGATAGGCACGACAGGTATGAATGGAATAGCCCTTTTCGACGGCCAGCGACGTCAAAAATTGCTCGATCGTATGGGATCCGGTTGCGCAGGATATCAATTCGCCGACCTCCGTCCCGCCGCGGGGTTATGACCCGGCTAATCCCCGGGGGTAAATCGAAGCAGGGCCTCGATTTCGTCCCAGCCGCCCACCTCTTTAAATGGATGCGGCTGCCGATTCCAGGGCTGCCGATAAACAATCGGCGTAAGGTTCGCCTCTGCCAGCAGAAAACAGGTTTCCAGCCGATCTTCCACGAAGTACTGCACTCCTGCCTCCCGGAGCACATCGGTCTTGGCCTCGAAACTGCCAGTAGCCACCACCTCGATGGCCGCTTCCGGGAGGGCCAACAGGTCCTGCAACCAGCCGGCGATATAGGCCCGGTTGGGGCGTGCCGTTACGAACAGCAGCCGGGGCACCGTGCGCGCCATGCGCGCCAGCACCCGACGGCTTCCGCTCATGGGGTGCAGCGTGTGCGGATAATCGCCCTGCAGCAGAATTCGAATGCCCCCTAAAAGCACCTCGGGATCGAGGTCCAGGCAGTCCTCCAGGTTGTAGCTGGTAATGTCTTCGAGCCGAATGTGGTTGATGCCGTAATTATCGCGCACGATGTCCAGAAAAAGGCGCATGGTGTTGGCCACCACCCCGTCGATATCGAAGGCCAGATTACCCGGGTCGATATGGCCCCAGGCGTTTGATCCCGCTGCCGCAGGCGTCCCTGAAAGTGTACGCTCCTCCACGATACTGCCGTTCAGGCCGCGCGGCGGGTCTGCTTCTTCAGCCGCGAAATCTTCCGTTTGTAGATCGTCGCCAGGCGGGCATCTTTGGCTTCCAGGGCAGCGGCCCGGTCCTTTTTGAGCTGCTGAATCTTGGCCTTGATTTCGCGCACCGACCCCCGGCTTTTCTTGCGCGGTGCATCCTCGATGCCGCGGGCCTTTTTGACCGCCGCCACCAGTTCGGCCTTGTTCATGCCGTGCGCGCCGACGATATCGGGGATCTCTTTGGCGAGTTCGCGCAATTCAGTCGCCGTCATTTTTTCGAGGGGTTTTTCCTTGGCTTCTTGTTTCTTTCCACCCATGGCATCGCTCTCCCTTCGGCTGCAGTCTGTAAACTTGACGGTCTCGTAAAAAGTCCGATATCCGCGTCACGCGTACCCCTTGTCTTTACAGCGTACCGTAAGTACGCTTCACTCCTCGGGATTCGCAAGCCGTATCGCGCACATTTTACGAGACCGTCTGACATTCGATTGCATACATGTTCATCAAACGGAAGCGGAGGCTGCCGGGCCCCCGCTCGGTCGTCAAGATCGATTCGCGCCGCCGGTCTGCATTTAGCCGCAAACTCAGGCGCTTGCGATAAAGCGAATTAGATAAAACAGCCCTCGCCGTCATGTCAATATAATACTTGAACGGCGCCTGATCCGGTCCCCGGCATCAGGCATCGCCGCCGCGTTCCGACTTCCTGAGCAGGGGACGAAAAAGGTCGATGGGGATCGGGAAGATCGTGGTGGAATTGCTCTCGGTCGCCATTTCATTGACCGTCTGCAGGTAGCGCAGCTGCAGGGCCACCGGGTTCTGGTCGATGATGGCCGCGGCCTCGGCCAGCCGATCCGCCGCCTGACGCTCGCCCTCGGCACTGATGATCTTGGCCCGCCGCTCACGTTCGGCCTCGGCCTGGCGGGCCATGGCGCGCTGCATTTCCTGGGGCAGATCGATATGCTTCAGCTCCACCGTGGCGACTTTGATGCCCCAGGGATCGGTGTGGGTGTCCAGGATTTCCTGGAGCTCGGCATTGAGCTTTTCGCGCCCTGAGAGCAGGTCGTCCAGTTCAGCCTGTCCGCAGACACTGCGCAGCGTGGTCTGGGCCAGCTGGGACATGGCATAGCTGTAATTCTCCACTTCGATGATCGCCTTGGTGGGGTCGATCACGCGGAAGTAGATCACGGCGTTGACTTTGACCGAAACATTGTCGCGCGTGATGATGTCCTGGGGATCCACATCCATGGCCACCAGCCGCAAACTGACCTTGACCATTTTATCGATGAGCGGAATCAGGATGATCAGACCCGGCCCCTTGGCACGGATCACACGGCCCAGCCGGAAGATAACGCCGCGCTCGTATTCGTTGAGGATCTTGATGGCGGCCGCAAGAAATAAAACGACCAGTGTGACGATAACGATGGTCTGATAGAGCATTGCTCCTCCCTGGTTTATTTATGGTAATGACGGCCGACCGCCGGTCAGGCCTCGGCTGAATCCTCCGGCTCCACCGTAAGCGTCAGCCCATCGACACCGGTGATCCGGACTTTGTGGCCGTCGCCGATGGGCACCCCGGCGGTGGCCTTCCACAACTCCCCGTGCACGAAAACTTTGCCCTCGGGATCGAGGGCTTGCTTGACCACCCCGATCTTGCCCACCAGACCCCGCTGTCCGGTACGGGTCGAGCTTACCTGGGAGCGGAACGCCAGCCCGGCAATCGCCACGAAAAAGGCCGAAACCAATCCTACCGTGGGAATCAGCACGCCCCAGCTAATCCGCACCGCAGGGTCGTCGCCTTCGTAGAGCATGATGGCCCCCAGGAAAAGACTCACCACCCCGGCCAGGCTCAGCATCCCGTAGCTGGTGACCTTGATCTCCAGGAGGAAAAACACAATCGCCAGGACCATCAGGAGAATGCCCACGTAGTTCACGGGCAGCACCTGGAAGGCGAAAATGGCCAGCACCAGGCAGATCCCACCGATGATACCCGGGAAAAGCGCCCCGGGATTGGAAAATTCAAAATAAAGGCCCGCAGCCCCCAGGAGAAAAAGGAGAAAAGCGACGTTGGGATCACTGATGGCCTTTAATATTTTGGTACGCAGATCCTCCTCCACGATCCGGCGGGGTGCGTCCTTTAGATTCAGGGTGCCCTTGTCGGCGATCTGGCGCCCGTCGATCTGGGCAATCAAATCGTCCATGTCTTTGGCCACCAGATCGATGATGTTCTGCTCCAGGGCCTCGGTCTCGGTCACGGCCACGCTATCACGGATGGCCTTCTCCACCCAGTCGGCGTTACGGCCTTTGCTTTCGGCCACGCTGCGCGCATGGGCCACCATGTCGTTGACCACCTTCTCGGACATTTTCTCTTCGATTTCACGCCCCCCCGCGCCCACCGGGTGGGCCGCACCGATGTTGGTGCCGGGCGCCATGGCGGCAATATCAGCTGCCAGGGTGATCATGACGCCGGCCGAGGCGGCACGCGCGCCCGATGGACTGACATAGACCACCACGGGCACGCGGGAGGCCAGCATGGCCATCTCGATCTCGCGCATGGCGCTGGCCAGTCCGCCGGGTGTGTCCAGCCGAATAATAATGCAGGCGGCCTGATCGTCCTCCGCTTCCGCGATACTTTTCTTGATGAAATCAGCCACACCGGGGCCGATGGAAGCGGCGACCTCGATCACCCGGATCTCACCGGAAGCGCCCTGAACAGGCGCAGCGGTCAGCAGCCATAAAGCACACAGCGATGATAAAATGATTTTAAGCTTCATAGTCGTAAACCTTCATAAGCATCTGCATGTCCTCCCAGACAGCGCGTTTGGCACCCGGATTGCGCAAGAGATAAGCCGGATGGTAGGTGGGCAGCAGGCGTATGCCGCCATAGTCGTGGAACCGTCCGCGCAGCCGGGAAATGGGCGCCTCACTGCCCAGCAGGGTCTGGGCGGCCACTTTCCCCAGGGCCACGATGAAACGCGGATTGATGGCCTTTAGCTGCCGCTCCAGAAAAGGCAGGCAGGTTTCGATCTCGCCGGGTTCGGGATTGCGATTTTCCGGCGGCCGGCACTTGACGATATTGGCGATATAGACCTGCTCGCGGGTCAGTTTGATGGCATGGATGATGCGGGTCAGCAGTTCACCGGCCGCCCCCACGAAAGGCTCACCCTGGCGATCCTCGTCGCGCCCGGGCCCTTCACCCACGAAAACCAGCTGAGCATCGGGGTTGCCCACCCCGAACACGATCTGACGTCGCCGGCCACAGAGCGGGCAGCGCCGGCAATCCCCCAGATCGGCCCGGATGGCCTCGAGGGTATCCTGGCCCTGCACCAGCGGCTGTTCCCATTTGTCCATCAGGGCCGCGGCCTGGTCACTGCAGTCGTAGCCACGGAATCCGTATTCACGATGTTTTTTCAGGGTGTGCAGGATTGCGTCCAGCGCGCGGATGGGACTGTCTGTCATTGAATCGCCCTCGTGGTTACCAGCGATCAACCCGGCAGCGCTCCTGAGCCGAAGCGTGTCGGCGTGACGGCAGGTATGCTTTGACAAGTAATATCGTTATCTTTTCATGTAATTTCAAGACGTGGGGGGAAACACGCAGGATCAGGTGCCGGAACGCAGGGGCGCGATGCGATTCAGCAGCTCATGAGCCAGTGCATCTTTGGCCATGACCGGCAGGCGTTCTTCGCGCCCGTCGCGATAGAGGAGGGTCACCTTGTTGGTGTCCGCCTCGAATCCGGAACCGGCTTCGCCGATCCGGTTGGCGACAATCATGTCCAGATTTTTGGCTTCGAGTTTCTTGCGGGCGTTGTCCCGCAGCTGCTGGGTCTCGGCCGCGAAACCAACCAGAACGCGGTCCGTTTTCTGCTGCCCGAGGGTTTTGAGGATGTCGATGGTGCGCTCGAATTCGACCGACAGGCGATCCTCGGTTTTTTTGATCTTGTGTTCAGCCGTCTGCACCGGGCGGTAGTCGGCCACGGCTGCGGTTTTGATGACGAGGCCCGCTTCGGCCGCATGCGCCTGGACGCAGGCGGCCATCTCGGCAGCCGATGCCACCCGGTGAACCTCGGCATGCAGGGGATCGGGCAGGTCCACCGGTCCGGCCACGAGAATTACCCTTGCGCCGCGCCGTACGGCCGCCCGCGCCAGGGCGAACCCCATCTTGCCCGAGGACGGGTTGCTTACGAAGCGCACCGGGTCGATGGCTTCCCGGGTGGGACCGGCCGTCAGGAGCACGGTACGGCCTTTCAGATCTTTGGGCGTCAGCACGGCGGCCAGTTCTTCGAGAATGTTTTCCGGTGTGGCCAGGCGCCCCGGCCCCACCGTACCGCAGGCCAAACTGCCGGCATCGGGTTCCACGATATGGTGGCCATAGCCCTGCAGGATATCCAGGTTGCGCTGCACGGCCGGATGCTCGTACATGTTGGTGTTCATGGCCGGACAGATCACCACCGGGGCCGTCACTGCCAGCATGAAGGTGGTGAGCGCGTCGTCGGCGATGCCGTTGGCCAGCTTGCCGATGGTATTGGCTGTGGCCGGCGCAATGACCGCCAGATCAGTTTCCTTGGCCCAGTCGATGTGCCGGATGGAAGCATCGCCCGCCTCGAAAACCGAGGTGCACACCGGAAGACCCGACAGCGCCTGAAACGTTCCGGGCCCAACGAACCATTCGGCGTTGGCCGTCATGATGACCCGCACCCGCGCCCCGGCCTTGGTCAGTAGCCGTAGAAGCTCTACGCTCTTGTAGGCCGCGATGCCGCCGGTAACACCGAGGGCGATGGTTTTATCTTTTAGGGGTGCGTGCATTTAATTGTTCATCAAACCTCCGCTGGAACCAGGGGCCATGGGTGCGACCGCGATTTCCACGTAGGTGTTGAAGGATTCTTCGTGGATATTGATGATCGCCGTACGGTCGGCTTTCTGGAACACGAGGATCGAACTGGTATTTTTCGAGGGCGACTTGAAGGAGGCCAGTTCGGTCCAGTTGTCGCGCACCATGCCGCTTTTGAAAAATTCGATCAGGGAATCACGTTCCACATAGCCCTTGAGGGTCAGGATGCCCGTGGTCAGCCCCGGCCCCTGCACGATATAAGTGCGCTTATCGTCCACCGCCATTTCGCCGGGCAACAGGATATCCTTGAAATCACGATAAAGATTGGCCGATTGGGCTGGCCCCTCGCCCGAGGATTCGCTCTTGGAGCCACCCAGGGAAGTACATCCGAGTAGGCCAATGATCAGCACAAGGGAAAGAATTGCAAAATGGAAATTGGTTTGGGTCCGCCCGTCAGGGTTAAACATGGTAGGCCTCCGTCGTGTTAAAGGGGATCGTCTTCAGCGCCGTGCGGCAGCAACTGCAAATCCTGGTTTGTTCAATATATAAAGGGCAAGGAATGCGTCAGGGAAATCACCAGACGGGTTCTCAGGCTTTCCCGCTGGTCGATACGATTACCATGACATTCGAAGGGTTAGATAGCATATTGAGTAATAAATTGAAACACACGCGTGACAGGCGCGCGCACCTTAGCGATAGCTTCATGCGGGTTAACACGGTTGAACTTTAACCACGCTTCTGCTATGCGCACTACACGCGATTTCAGCCAGCCTCTATGGACCCGATCGCAACCGAGCCCACTCCCCGAAGCCCCCGTAGCTCAGTGGATAGAGCAATGGATTCCTAATCCATGTGCCGCAAGTTCGATTCTTGCCGGGGGCACCAG
>JASJCD010000072.1 GCA_030066135.1 Desulfobacterales bacterium
GTCCAAACGGCGGCAAAAATCCTTTTCATCGTAAGCACCGCGCTCGATCAATGAGCGAACCATGAGTTTGAGGATAAATCCGGACTGGGATAGCTGGCCAGCCTTCATTCCGCCATGGTAGCGGCCTTGTTTCGGCTCGGTGTAGTGATCAATCCAATCGCCATAGTCCCGGCGGAGTTCTTCCAGACTGTAATACCAATGTGGGCCTAATCCTAGCGCATCACCTATCCAGGCACCCATTAGGGCACCTGCCACCCGATCTTGAATAAACTGCTTAGACATAACCAATCTCCCGGAAATGTGAATTCGCTTTTTAGCCAATTCGGCCCCAGTTTGAAAATTCACGCTTTGGTCAATTTGAATCTGCACACGGTCAGGTATGCTTATTCAGACGGGACCATGAGGGATATAGCTAAACCTTAGTTACATTAATCTCACACATAATAATGGCTCCTTTGCGAGTAATACACCCACGGTGCCGTAAAAAAAATACCAGGGTTTTAATCAGATCAATGGCTGCCTTGATATTTCCGGTTGGAGAAATCAGGTGATAGGTACAATCGAATATGGCGTATCCGCAGTGCAAACCTTTTATACCTGCAGCATGCTGTGATCCTCCCTGCGCCCTAAATGCAAGTTGTTTACCCTAAATTTAGTTCAAATTTCAAAGCCAGCCCATTAAAGATTATAAGCTAGACAGCTATGACCTGTGAGGTCAAAATCCGAAAATTTTTTAATCATTACAAGGAGATTAAGAATGGCATCTTTGAAGGGAACTCAGACGGAAAAAAACATCTTGACGGCTTTTGCCGGAGAATCCATGGCGCGCAACCGCTACACATTTTATGCCGCCAAAGCGGCCAAAGAAGGTTTTGTTCAAATCGCCCAGATTTTCGAGGAGACCGCTGATCAAGAAAAGACCCACGCCGGCCGCTTGTACGGCCTACTCGAAGGCGGTGAGCTTGAAATAGGTGCCGCCTTTCCGGCTGGTATCGTCGGCAAGACCCACGAAAACCTGCTCAAAGCCGCTGCAGGTGAGCGCTACGAATACACCGAGATGTATCCGGGATTTGCCAAGGTGGCACGGGATGAAGGCTTCGAGAAGGCTGCCCGAATTATGGACGCGATTGCTGTAGCCGAAAAACAACACGAAAAGCGCTATGTCGAACTGGCTGGGAACCTCGATTCGGACCGGGTTTTCAAACGTGAGGAAACCGCCGTCTGGCGCTGCTTGCAATGCGGATATATTGAAGAGGCACAGAAAGCACCTAAAGTCTGTCCGGCCTGCAACCTCCCCCAAGCTTATTTTGAGTTGCTGGGTGAAAACTGGTAGCGTCTTTCCCTATTTGATGCTTGGCTGTGAATCGCAATTCATCGGAACGGAAGGCGCGGGTAAAAGCATCTGCCCGCGCACTCGTTTTATTGCCCTCGTTTGCTTATACCAGAAATTAAAACACCCTTCGGCACAACGATGATTCAGAAGAATTGCGGTTCACTCTATGAGCAGCATCTCTTTACATATATGTAATGCATGCCTGTATCGATCTTTTCCTGAAGGTTTGTGATATCCTCTGTCCCAATATCTGTAGTTTTCAAGACCAACATTAATTACTGATTACGTGCCAGGGAATCAACTATCGTGGGATTACGGATTGATTGAGATAATCCATGAGAAGTAGACACCTTCAAATCCGGTTATCAAGTTAGGAATTAGTGATGGGCATGCTGGCAGATAAAATAATCAAACCGGTATCTATCAGTTTTAAATTACAGTATGAGATACCCGACCCGAAAAGCAGAGAACGATCTGTTTCTATCCGCTGGTGTGAAATTAAAAATCGATTGCAGGAATTTCCGGAAGACGCTTAGTCCTCCTCCTGCTCCTCCAGGGCATTGAGCTCCAGTGTCAGAGGTCTCTCATCCTCACTCTGCCCGTCGAAGCGGATGGGTGCCGGGCGGCGGTAGTTGTCTTCCCCTTGGGAGGCGTTGAGCCAGTTTTCCCGGCAGGCCTTGACCACCTGGAAAGCCACGGAGTTGATGTCCACGAGACTCTTTTCGAGAACAAGGGCCAGCTTACCCTTACGCTCCTCGAGGTGCATGAGGGGTGCGATGGGGATTCCCATGGGCTCCCATTCGGAGAAGTCCTTTTCGAGATTACGGATGGCGGCCATCTGGCCGGTGGCACCGTTGGCAATCAGGCTGAAAACGGTGAGCCCCAGGTTGTAAGTGTAGTTGCAGTCGAAGCGGGTGGGGTGACTGCCGCGGCCGTCGTAGCCGTAGAAGTGCGTCTGGGTCTTGAAATTGGGGATCGATTTGTTGAAGATCTTGACGACCGGTCCCGGGATGGCGTCCTCTTCCGCGATCAGGCCGCCCTTCACCAGCACCTGCCGCAGGGTTTTGCGGGATATCACCGAATTGCGCATCAACAGGTGCTCGGCATCCGCGTTCTGAAACATCACCTTGGCGTAAGTCGCCGGATCCAGCCCCCCCTTGAGCATGACCTTCTCGTAGTAGGCCCGTTCGATGCCGATTTTGTAGAGCCCTTTTTCCTGCAGAATGTTCAGATAGTCCTTGACGAGCCCCATGAGCACTTTGTCGGTTTCCACCAGGGAGAACTGGAAATTGCCGTGGCTGTCGCGTTCGGTCAAGAGGCCCTCCTGGAAAAAGGCCGGGATGTCGTTGAAAAGCTCGTCGTCACGGGCGTTCCAGACACCGGGCGCCGATCCGTTGGCGATGTCCTTGGCCAGTCGCCGCAGGTATTCAAGCTTGTCTTCCAGGCGTGGGAAACGGGTGTGGAAATCACGGTCGTGCTTGTTGTTGTAGTCCGCCAGGATGGTGCTGAGCTTGATGATGAACACCTGGATCTCGTTGATGAACTCCAGGACCCCCTCCGGGATGACCAGCACGCCGCAGTTTTTGCCAACCGCTGCCCGGCGGACGATGGCATCACAGATCACCCGTGAGAGGTTGCGCAGGGTGATGCCGAAGGCGGTGAAGTCCGTGGTGGCCGCACCACTTGCCGCCTGAATGCGACGCTGGTCCACATAGTCGGCCAAGTCTTCGCCAATCAAGGTCATGTTGGCGTGGGTCTGCAGCGCCACCTCCAGGGCCAAGTGGCTGGCCGAGCGGCCCATGACCTTGCAGATATGCCAGTATTTGCGATCCGAACTGCAGTCCGTACAAAGGTTGGAGATGTCCTGGGAAAAGGCGCGGGCGGCCGAATGGAACCCGAACGATATGGCACAGAGCACGTTGCCGTCGGCATCCCGTACCTGCACGTCGCCGTCGATGGTCTTGGGCACGCCGATCACCTGGATGCCGTCGTCCATCATTTCCTGGGCCAGGAAGGCCGCGTTGGTGTTGGAGTCATCACCGCCCACCACCACGAGGGCGTCCAGACCGAGGTCCCGGCAGGTCTGCCGCGATAGCGCCATTTTCTCCTGGGTGTCGATCTTGGTGCGCCCGGTGCGGATCATGGTGAACCCGCCCAGGTTGCGGTAGGCATCCACGAGCTCGGCCGTGATTTCAACATGTTCGTTCTCGATGATGCCGTCCGGCCCCATGAGAAAACCCACCAATCGGCTGTCCGGGTTGGCCTGCTTGGCAGCGTCGAAGATGCCGGCGATGACATTGTGCCCCCCGGGGGCCGGCCCACCCGAGAAGACCACGCCGATGGTGCGCGACCGGGTGAGACGTTCCACCTGCCAGTCTTCGAGTTCGTCCTCGCCCGCGATGACCTGGACCCGGTTGTCGATGATGCGCGGCAGCTGGCGTTTGGCCTCGGGATCGATCTCAAATCGGTACTTCCCTGTTTGCCGCAGCGAGGTATAGGGGCTTTTAAAAACTTCGCAGCGCGGCGGCCGGAAGGCGCGTCGCTCCACCAGTCCCGGATTGATGTTGCTGATGGCGTTTTTCACGACCGGGTTGGTCATCAAGGCCTTAAGGTCCGCTTTCATGGGCTTCCCCCGTTAATGGCTAAAGGGTTCGTGGGCGGGTCCGCGGCCAGCAGGACGCGCCGGCAGCTCGCCGTGGATGGTGAACAAGATGGAATGTGATGAGTTATCCATAACATAGAGCATGATGCCCTTCAATGGATTTGGCCATTTTGCTTGACCAATGCGGGCACATATTCTATGGGTGGGGGTCAGACTTGAAAAGTGCAGCCGCAGCCGGCTTGGCTCACCTTCTCGTTTCGCAAACCATACATACCAAGATGAACAAAGAATGGGGCCGACGGCACCCATCGCATTCCGGCCCTGGCTGAACATTTGAGGACACACCTGCCGAACGGTCGGCAGGTTCAGGGCCAACGAATCGGTAACGATCTGCGCAGCAGTTGCCGTCAAGGGAAAAAAGAGGACAGCTGGGCTCCCCTGGAACCCTGGGAAGTAAACACCATTACGCCAAGGAGGAAGGTATGAAAAAACGCTTATGGGTAGGTTTGGTGGCCGCAATGGCAATCCTGATGATGACAGTACCTTTTGCCGCCGCCGATGATATCGAATTGGCCAAGAAATCAACCATCGAAGAAATTCAAAAAAGAGGCGTTCTGCGCGTCGGTCTCGAAGCGGGCTACCTGCCGTTTGAAATGGCGGATAAAAAAGGTAATTTCATCGGCTTCGACGTGGACATGGCCAAGGAAATGGCCAAGGCCATGGGAGTCAAGCTCGAAATTGTCAATACCGCCTGGGACGGCATCATTCCGGCGCTGGTCACCAAGAAGTTCGATATCATCATGAGTGGTATGACCGTGACCCAGGAGCGCAATCTGAAAATCAACTTTGCCGATCCCTACATCATCGTGGGGCAGACCATTTTGCTCAACAAAAAACACGAGGGCGTGGTCAAATCCTACAAGGACCTCAACGACCCCAAATATACGGTTACCTCCAAGCTGGGCACCACCGGTGAGCAAGCCATCAAGCGCATGATCCCCAAGGCTAACTACAAGTCTTTCGAGGTCGAATCCGAAGCGGCCCTGGAAGTCATGGCCGGCAAAGCGGACGCCACGGTCTATGATCTGCCGTTCTGCGTCGTGTTCATGGCGCAGCAGGGCGGCAAAAACATGGTCTTCCTGGATGAGCCCTTCACCTACGAGCCGCTGGCCTGGGCCATTCGCAAGGGCGATCCCGATTTCATGAACTGGCTCAATAACTTCCTGCGCCAGGTCAAAAACGACGGCCGCTACGATGACATCTACAATCGCTGGATCAAGAGCACGGACTGGATCGATCAGATTCAGCAGTAAGCCTGACCTGCCACCCGTTGCGGCATGCTGAAAAAGCCGCGCTTAAGATAGTTGGCACGCACTGACGCCGCCTGACAGCCGAATAAGGGCGGCGTCAGCTCACCTGTCAGGCTGAGATCCGAACGTGGGCTTAACCGATTTTACTGTTACCGTCAGAAAAAACCCCATGACGAGATGCCGATGAAAAACACATCGAACACGCGCCGCTCGATGCCCCCCTGGAAATACAATCTCTGGGTGGGCGTTTTTTTTGCGATCCTCTTTTCAGTGGTCATGCTCATCTATATCGCCACCATCCGGATTGAATACACTTGGAGCTGGTATAAAGTACCAAGCACCTTTCTAAGCCGCGAGGTTATCGAAATATCAGCGGAAGTCGAAGGGAGGGTTACCCAACTCGAGCGCAAGAACGACCAGGCCGTGATCACAATTAAAAACGAAACCGAGAGCAAATCCTACACGGTGCCGGCCGAAGACATCAGGGTTAACGAAGGCGACCTGATCTACTATGGCGACACGCTGGCCACCTACCGCAAATGGCGGGCCGGTATCATGGTCCAAGGGCTGTGGATCACCCTCAAATCCAGCATTTTTGCCATCATTTTAGGGATCATCATCGGTATCATCGGCGGCATCGCGCGGATATCCGATAACCCGGCCCTGAAATGGTCGGCCATCACCTACGTCGAATTGATCCGCGGCTCGCCGCTGCTGGTGCAAATTTTCATCTGGTACTTTGTCCTGGGTACCATGATCAATCAACTTCTCGAGTCCTACGGTTTGAAGGAAATTCCCAGCCTGTGGTACGGCGTCGCTTCGCTGGCCTGCTTCACCGGGGCGTATGTGACCGAGATCGTGCGGGCCGGCATCCAATCGATTCACCGGGGGCAGACCGAGGCCGCACGCTCACTAGGGATGAGCTACGGCCAGTGTATGCGCTACGTCATTCTACCCCAGGCCATGCGCCGTATTCTTCCCCCCCTGGCCGGGCAGTTCATCAGCCTGATCAAGGACTCCTCGCTCCTGGGCATCATTGCCGTGCGCGATCTTCTCAAAGCTTCGCGCGAAGTCGTCACCACCCAGCTCAACCCTTTTGAGATGTTCTTCACGGCGGCGGCGCTCTATCTGGTCATCACCTTTTCCCTTTCCATGTTTGTCCAATATCTCGAGAGAAAGACGGCCACGACATGATCGACGTCCGCAACATATCCAAAACGTTTTACGTGCCCCACGAGGTCAAGGCCCTGGTGGACGTGACCACCGAAATCGCGGCCGGCGAGGTGGTCGTGGTCATCGGCCCCTCCGGCTCGGGCAAGAGCACCTTCCTGCGCTGCCTGAACCACCTGGAAGTCGCCGACGCGGGGGGACACATCCTGATCGACGGTATCGACATCCTCGATCGCAAGACCAACATCAACAAGGTGCGCGCCGAGGTGGGCATGGTGTTCCAGTCCTTCAACCTCTTCCCGCACAAAACCGTCCTGGAAAACATCACCCTGGCCCAGCAGGTGGTGCGCAAACGGCCCAAAGAGGAGGCGCACAGCAAGGCCATGAGCCTGCTGGAAAAGGTGGGCATCTCGGACAAGGCCGACGCCTACCCGGACAATCTTTCCGGCGGCCAGCAACAGCGCGTGGCCATTGCCAGGGCCCTGGCCATGGACCCCAAGATCATGCTCTTCGACGAACCCACCTCGGCCCTTGATCCGGAGATGATCGGGGAGGTGCTGGACGTTATGAAGACCCTGGCCCGGGAAGGCATGACCATGGTGGTTGTCACCCATGAAATGGGATTCGCCCGGGAGGTGGCCGATCGCGTGATCTTCATGGACGACGGCGCCATCGTGGAGGTGGGGACACCGGAACATTTTTTCACCAATCCGGACCACGACCGCACCAAGCTGTTCCTGAGCCAGATTTTGTAGGGCGGCATCCTGCCTCGATAAAGCGCCGCGATCTTGTGCCATTGGCGCGGGGGCGAATTGCATGCCGAAGTGACCCCCGCGGACACCGTTTGCGGATAAAAAAAGGAGGCTTTTGAACCCTCCTCGTCAAGATGATTTAATTCCAGCAACTTATACTACATATTGTACAGCCTCTCCTCCTGACATACCCTCTATAGTGTTTTTTCTTTACAGCCCCACCGGTATTTGTTAGAAATGGGCTGGCTCGAACCGAGCGCAAACCGACACGGATCGAACACCTCGATCGGGTTTCGAAAATACGCGGAAACCTTGCGGAATCAGCGCCGCCCCTCTTCCCGTGCGGTACTAAAGCGTTATATTTCAGGTCGGATCCCAACGCCGTCAGGCGCCTTGTTTGAATGGGATCGGCCCAGGAGTGATGGACCGATGAAGCTTAAAAAACTCGAAATTCAGGGTTTTAAATCCTTCCAGGACAAGGCCGCCATCAGTTTTCCGGCCGGCATATCGGCCGTTGTGGGCCCCAACGGGTGCGGTAAAAGCAACGTGATCGACGCCATACGCTGGGTCATGGGCGAGCAGAGCGTCAAAAAACTGCGCGGCAAAGCCATGGAGGACGTCATTTTCGCCGGCGCCAACGGGAAAGCGCCCCTGAACATGGCGGAGGTCGCCCTGACCCTTAAAAACGACAACGGCAGCGCGCCCGAAGAACTCCGCGACTACGCCGAGATCATGATCACCCGGCGCCTTTATCGCTCGGGTGAAAGTGCCTATTTCCTGAACAAACAGCCCTGCCGCCTGAAAGATATCCACAATCTTTTCCTGGGCAGCGGACTGGGAACCAAATCGTTCGCCGTGATTCAACAAGGCAACATCGGCGCCATCACCGACGCCGGACCCGACGAACGCCGCCATTTCATCGAGGAGGCCGCCGGTGTCACCCGGTTCAAATTCCGCCGTCAGGAAACCCTGCGCAAGATTCAGTCCACCAACCAGAATCTCTACCGCATCATGGACATCATTGGCGAAATCAAACGCCAGATGGCCAGCTTGAAGCGCCAGGCCCGCAAGGCCGAGCTTTTCAAGACCTATCAGGAGCGCATCCGCACACTGGATATTTTCCTGGGGTTGCATTATTTCGACGCCTACTCCCGCGAGATCGACGAATCTCAACACCTGCTGCAGGAACTCAAAGACGCGGATCTCAGCCACGTGTCGGAGCTCAAAAAACTCGATGCCGCCGTAGAGGATGTCAAGGTTCAGCGCTGGCAGAAGAACCAGGAAATATCCGAGCAGAAATCACGTCAATTCGAGCTTCAACGCCAGATCGACAAGACCGAAAACGATACGGCCCATCTGCGGGAGGAGACCAAACGCCTGGCCGAGGAAGTCGAAACGCTGGACAATTCACGCCTGGAGATCGCCCGCCAGAACGAACGCATGCTGGCCGAAATCGATGCCTCCGAAATCGAGTATAAAACCCTTCAGGAGAACATCGAAGGCATCCAGGCGGAACTGGAGCATGAGCGGGCGACCTCCCGTGAAATAACCAACACCCTCGAAGCCCGCCAGGCTTCCCTCAACACCCAGAAAGCGCGGTTGACAGACCTCGTCGGCCAGGAAGCCCGCTATCGCAACATCCACCAGACCGCCCAGAACAACCGTGAAAACCTCCAGCGGCGCATCCGCAAAACCGAAGAAGAGGTCATTCTCGCCTCGCGGGAAGTATCCGCTGCCGAGAAGCAGGAACGGCAGGCCGCACGCGCACTTGAAACCCTCCAGGAAGAACTCCAGGTCCAAAAGCGCCAGATCGCATCCCTGCGCAGCAGTCTGGAAGCCAAGGGCAGCGACCTTGCGGAACAGATCAAGCGTGTCCAGGGGCTCGAAATGGAGCACCAAAAACACCACTCGCGCCTCTCCAGCCTTAAAAAGATGGAGGAGAACTTCGAATGGTACCGCGACGGCGTCAAAGCGCTCATGAAGGGGTTTTCGCCTGAAAAACGCCGGGCCAAAGGCATTCGCGGACTGGTGGCCGACATCATTTCTCCCCAGCCGGGTTACGAAGCCGCCGTCGAGGCGGCCCTGGGTGAATCCCTGCAATACATTCTCGTGGATCAGCAGCAGCATGCCACCGAAGCCATCCAGTTCCTGCAGGCCGGCCAAGCCGGCCGCAGCGGCTTCGTTCCCCTGCCGCACACGCGCCCGCTGACGCCGGCCCAGGCGCCGCTGCCCCCGGAGGCGGAACGCCTGATCAACCACGTCGATGTGGGCGCGGGTTATGAAGATGTGGCCCGGGCCCTGCTCGGCCACGTGACCGTAGCTGAAGACCTGGACACGGCGATCGATCGCTTTAACCGCAACGGCGTATTTCAATCTGTCGTGACCCTCAAAGGCGAAACCGTCTCCTGTCAGGGAACAATCGCCGGGGGCAGCAGCGGCAACGGCGCCGGCATCCTGGCGCAGAAGCAGGAAATTCGAAATCTCGCGGCGGCCGTGGACCAGTTGGACCACCAGCTTAAATCCCAGCATCAGGTCCAGGAAGCCCTGCAGGGCGCGGTCAAGTCACTGGAAAATGATCTGCGCCTGAACCTCGAAGATAAAAACCGTTTGGTCGAAGACGAAATCGAGTTGCAGAAATCCGTCTACAAGGCCGCGGAGGATCTCAAGGCCGCCCGCCGGCACCTCGAGATCGTCCGCTTGGAGCAGGAGCGGCTGTTGGGGGAAGAAAATGATATCGACAGTGAAATCAGCCGCTACGACGAGATACTCAACGAGGTGGCCGAAGAGGTAACCGCGGTGCAATCCAAAGTGACCGCCCTGGGCATCGAAATCGATACGATCAACCAGCAGTTGGAAGCCTACCGTAAGGCCGAAATGGATATTCAGGTTCGCCTGACTGCCCACCAGGCCAAACGCGACAACATCACGGCCAGTCTTCGCCGCCTGAAGGAATTCCAGACCGACGGTCAGAGCCGCTTTGAATCGCTCCTGGAGGAGATCCGCGCCAAACGCCAGCGGGGAGAGAACAGCCAGCGGCAGATTCTACAAAACGAGGCGCAACTGTCCGGACACTACGAGGACCTGAAGCGTTTGAGCGAACTTCTGGAAGCCAATGAGGCCAACTATCAGGCGATCGATGCCAGCCTGAGCGAAAGTGATGCCGCCATTGCCAAACTGCAGTCCGCACGCGAGAAGAACAACGAAAAACTGCGCCTGCTCGAGGTCGAACTGTCCCAGCGGCAGATCCAACGCGATAATATCGTCAGTCGTCTGAATGAGCGCTACCACAATGGCGTTGAAACCTTCCGGGCCGAAATCGAGGCCAAGCGCCAGGAGGGTCTTAACCTGACGCCCGACGAAACCGAGGCGGAGCTGGACCGCTGCCGCAAAAAAATCGCCAATATCCACGATGTCAACATGGGGGCCATCAAGGAATACGAGCAGCTCAAAACGCGCTATGACTTCCTGTGTGAACAGCGCGACGACCTGACCCGAGCCATCGAAGATCTTCATCAGGTCATCCGGCGCATCAATACCGTTACCCAGGAACGCTTTTTATCCACCTTTGATCAGGTCAATCAGAAACTGGCCGAAGTCTTTCCCCGCCTGTTCGAAGGCGGTACGGCCAAACTCGTACTGGCGGAGCCGGAACGCCCCCTGGAGTCCGGGGTGGAGCTCATGATCCAGCCGCCCGGCAAAAAGGTCACGCGCATCAGCCTGCTCTCCGGTGGTGAAAAGGCTTTGTCGGCCATCGCTTTTATCTTTGCCATCTTTCTGATCAAACCGGCAGCTTTCTGCCTGCTGGACGAAATCGACGCCCCCCTCGATGACGCCAATGTGCTGCGATTCAACGAATTGCTAAAGATCATCGGCGAAAAATCGCAGATCATCATGATCACCCACAACAAGAAAAGCATGGAATTCGCCGATACGCTGTTTGGGATAACCATGGAAAAAAAGGGCATTTCCAAGATCGTATCGGTGAATCTGGAACGCAACGCCGCCTAACCGCCACCGCCGTGAAAATACGAGGACCAGGGGCATCGCCCCCGCGACAGCCCCGCATTCACGGCTGCCGGTCGGATGGCGTTCACCCGTCAGGAGATGTGACCCATGGCTTTCAAATGGCTTAAACGCAAAAAAGATAAGGACGCCAGCGAGGCGGAGGCGGAGAGCCCCGCCGTCGACGAGCCATCCGAGGCGGAAGCGGAGAGCCCCGCCGTCGACGAACCATCCGAGTCGGAAGCACCGACAGAGGCGCAAGACGAAGCCGCCCCCGATTTACTATCGCTGGCCGAGCGCGTGGAAGTGCACGCGGAAGATCAGCCGCCATCGGATGATGAGGAGACAACCGCGGCCCCCGAAGATGATCCGGCCGGCAAGCCCCGCCGCACCCTTTTCAAACGGCTGCGCAGTGGTCTCACCAAGACACGCGATTTTCTCAACACCGACATCGAGGATCTTTTCAGCGGGAAACGCAAGCTCGACGACGAAATGCTCGAAGAGCTGGAGGAGCTCTTGATTACGGCCGACATCGGTGTGCGCACGGCCATGGACCTGATCGAAACCATCTCCCGCCGGGCGTCCAAGATCGACGGCGTCGAAGGGCTTAAATCCATTTTACGTGAAGAAATCCTGGCATTGATAGACCGGGCACCTGAGGATGCGGATGCGGCGGTGGCCAAACCCAAGGTCATCATGGTGGTGGGTGTCAACGGCGTGGGCAAAACCACTACGATCGGTAAACTGGCTGCGCACCATGCCCGTGCAGGGCGCAAAGTCCTTATCGCGGCCGCCGACACCTTCCGGGCGGCGGCGATCGAGCAGCTGACAATCTGGGCCGAGCGCGCCGGCGCGGATATTGTCAAGCACAAGGATCAGGCCGACCCGGCAGCGGTGGCCTTCGATGCGGTGGAGGCCGCCGTGGCACGCAATGCCGATGTGGTGCTGATCGACACGGCCGGACGGCTGCACACCAAAGTCAATCTGATGGAGGAGCTCAAGAAGATCAAACGCTCGGTGGGCAAGAAAATCGCCGACGCGCCGCACGAGACCCTTCTGGTGCTGGACGCCACAACAGGTCAGAACGCCCTCTCACAGGCGCAGCTCTTCGACGACGCCATCAATCTCGACGCCCTGGCGCTGACCAAGCTGGACGGCACGGCCAAAGGCGGCATCGTGGTGAGCATCTGCAGCACCCTGAATATACCGCTGCGGCACATCGGGGTCGGTGAAAAAATCGACGATCTGCAGGCATTCAATGCCCGGGATTTTGTAGAGGCCCTAATCTAACGGGCGGTTGCGCAGAAGCGCTTTCAAAACCCCATCTAACAACCGACGGCGGCGTTGCAGCCCTCTTCAAAATGCTCACATATCATCGAATATGCTCCGCTTTTTCATCAGGCGGCGCCTTGCCCTCGATCGCGATCTGGGGTTTTCAAAACGCTGCTTAAAAGTCCGATCCGCCCGAGGCGGATAAATATCGGCGTTAGCTGATAACTTTCGGTGTCGGTATCGCTATCGGTATCGGCATCGAGGTTTTACGACGCCGACCTTTTCTTCGAGTTCCGATTCCGATCCCGATCCCGACCCCGAACGAAAAAAGAACAAGTGGTGTGTCACGTACCCGTCCAGAGAGGATGGGCGGCTGACTCAGACCTGGCCCGAAAGATGCCGTTTCTGGATGGACACTATCCAGTGATTGAGAAATCCTCGTACTCCCCCCTGAAATCTTCCCACTGAATATCGACCGCATCTACGCGGGCGATGGCCGGCCCTTCGCGGCACCAGTCCAGAACGGCATTCACTTGCGGGCGAGCGCCTTCGAATACGGCCTC
>JASJCD010000073.1 GCA_030066135.1 Desulfobacterales bacterium
ATATCAATAGCCCCGATGATCTAAAAAAACTGCCGCGCTCCCAGCTGGAAGAAGTGGCCGCGGAATTGCGGCGTTTGATTGTCGAGGTCGTGGCCTCCAACGGCGGGCATTTGGCGCCGAGTCTGGGCGCTGTCGATCTGGCGGTGGCGCTCCACTACGTTTTTGACAGCCCGAATGACAAAATTATATGGGACGTCGGCCATCAGGCCTATGCCCACAAACTGCTCACCGGCCGACGTGACGATTTCAAAACGATCCGTCAGCACAAAGGCCTTTCAGGTTTCACGCGCATGAGCGAAAACCCCCACGACGCCTTCACCACCGGCCACAGCAGCACTTCCATTTCGGCTGCCCTGGGGATTGCCTCTGCCAAGCGCATCAAGGACGAGCCTTCGAAAGTGATTGCCGTCATCGGCGACGGTTCGATGACGGCCGGTCTGGCCTACGAGGGTCTCAATCAGGCCGGCGACGTTCATAAGGACAAAAACCTGATCGTTGTGCTGAACGATAACGAGATGTCCATATCACCCAATGTGGGCGCCCTGTCATCCTTTCTAAGCCGGACCTTTTCCGCCGGCAAACTTCAGGAACTGCGGCGTGAAATCGGTGATTTTCTAAAATCATTGCCCAAGATTGGTGACGATGTCTACCAGTGGGCCAAACGCTCGGAAGAATCCTTTAAAACCTTTGTCACGCCCGGCATGCTGTTCGAAGCCTTTAACTTCGACTATTTCGGTCCCATCGACGGCCACAATCTCGATCATCTCATCGATATCCTTACAAATATTCGCAAAATTCAGGATCCCGTGCTGTTGCACGTTCTCACCAAGAAAGGCAAAGGCTACCGTCCTGCCGAAGAGAATCCGGTTCACTTCCACGGCTGCGGCCGCTTCGAAGTGACGACCGGAGAATGCCTCACGACAAAGGTTCAACCGCCCTCCTACACGCAGGTCTTCGGTGACACCATGATGGCACTGGCCAAGCAGAATTCACGCATTGTGGCCGTGACAGCGGCAATGCCCGAGGGCACGGGGTTGGCCGCCTTCTCTCAGGCCTACCCCGATCGTTTTTTCGACGTCGGGATCGCCGAACAGCACGGTGTCACATTTGCTGCCGGACTTGCCGCCGAGGGCCTCAGACCTGTGGTGGCGATTTATTCCACCTTTCTACAGAGAGCCTTTGATCAGATCATACACGATGTCTGTATCGAAGCGCTCCCGGTCGTGTTTGCACTCGATCGCGGCGGCATTGTCGGTGAAGATGGTGCCACGCATCACGGGTTGTTCGACTTGTCATACTTGCGCAGCCTTCCGAACATGGTGGTCATGGCGCCCAAGGATGAAAACGAACTCCGGCGAATGCTGTTAACCGCCGTTGATCATGACGGTCCCATTGCCCTGCGTTACCCCCGCGGAACGGCACCCGGTGTCGCGTTGGAAGAACCGATCAAGCCCGTCGCCATCGGTAAGGGGGAAGTGATCTGTCAGGGCGCGTCGGATGACGTTCTGGTCGTCGCCATCGGGCACACCGTTTCGGAGGCCATAGCAGCCCATACCGCTCTGATGTCGGAAGGCATAAACATCACCGTGGTGAATGCCCGCTTTGTGAAGCCGTTAGACAAGGAACTGATCGTTCGTCTGGCCGAACGCACCCCGCGCATCATTACCGTGGAAGACAATACCCGCGAAGGCGGTTTCGGCAGCGCCGTATTGGAAGCGCTGGCTGAAGCCGGGTTACCATCATTTCAGCTGGAACGCCTGGGCATCCGTGATGCATTCGTGTCCCATGGTCCCCAGCAGGTACTCCGCCGTATTCACCAGATCGATGCCGATGCCATCGCCATCACCGTCAAACGGATGCTGCCGCAGCCCCATCTGCAGGCCACTGCAACGCAAACCTGAGTCCTGCAGCGTGCCTCGATGCCCCCAGCGCCTAAAAAAAGACTGGATGCCCTAACGGTCGAAAGAGGCCTGGCACCCAGTCGCGAAAGGGCCAAAGCCCTTATCATGGCTGGTCGCATCATGGTTGACGGCGTTCCGGTATCCAAGCCGGGCACGGCTATTCGCGCCTCAGCCGAGTTGACCCGTAAGGGAGAAGACCTGCCTTATGTCAGCCGCGGTGGCCTTAAGCTCAAAGCCGCTTTGGAGGCGTTCAACCTCACCATCGATGACACCATATGCCTGGATGTCGGCGCTTCCACCGGGGGGTTTACGGATTGCCTCCTGCAACACGGTGCACGCAGGGTTTATGCCGTCGATGTGGGATACGGCCAACTCGCCTGGAAACTGCGCCAGGACAAGCGAGTGGTCTCGATGGAACGGACCAACGCCCGCCATCTGAAACCAGCTGATTTTCCCGAGCCAATCGACATTGCCACCATTGACGCCGCATTTATCTCCCTCAAACTCGTGGTTCCGGCCGTAAGACCCTGCTTGAAGCCCGGTGCGTCCATTGTTGCCTTGATCAAACCTCAGTTTGAAGTCGGCAAAGGCCAGGTCGGCAAGGGCGGGGTTGTTCGCGACCCGCGTCTGCATGACCAGGTTATTATTGATCTGGAAGCCTTTTTTCACTCCCAGCGGTTCGAAATCCTCGGTGTGTGCGCCTCGCCGATCCAAGGTCCCAAAGGCAACCGGGAATTCCTCATGCACCTGCGGTCGCCCTGACTGTTCACGCAGGGTATTTTTTCCGCTCGTTCGGCCTTCTGGCCTCTGTTTATTGCTGGAATGGCTAGCATCATTCTACGCTGATGAAACAGCGGGATTGTGCCCTATCCATTTGGTTTTTTCTTGATTTTTTTGACCGCTAAAGGTACTTGAATGCACTTTGGCAACGCAATATAAGGTCACCGCGCTGGTCGAATGCCTCGCCCTCTCCGGTCCCGGCGTTCGCAACTGAGATCGTCACGTATTCAACGATTCACATCCATACCAGCCGCCCTGAACCCCCGGATGGTGCTCAGCAGTTGGGTATGACACCTTTTGAACGTGTTAGAGAGGAGCGTAAATGGCTGTAAATTCTGATCAAATTAGAAACGTCGCCTTTGTGGCCCACAGTGGCGCTGGAAAAACCTCCTTGGCAGAAATCATGCTTTTCAAAGCGGGCATTACCACACGCATCGGGCGCGTCGAAGATGGCAACACGGCAATGGATTTCGAACCCGAGGAACTCAAACGCACCAGCAGCATCAGCACGGGGATCCATCAGTACCAATGGAAGAAAAATACGGTAACGGTCGTGGACACACCCGGGGACCAGAATTTTTTTACGGATACGAAAAACTGCATGCAAGCCGTCGATTCGGCTTTGTTCGTTGTGGATGCGCTTGACGGTGTTCGCGTTCAAACCGAGCAGGGATGGGAATTTGCAGAGGAATTCAACCTGCCGGTCATGCTCTATATCAACAAAATGGAAAAAGAGCGTGCCGATTATCAGCAAGCCTTCGAGGACATCAAAAATTCGCTGCCGGGTCCCAAGCCCATCCTTCTCCAACTGCCGATCGGGTCGGAAGCCGATTTTAAAGGCATCGTCGATCTGATCAGCGGCAAAGCCTACACCTATGAAAACGGCAAGGTCTCACAGGCCGAGGTGCCCGACGACCTGAAAGATGCGGTCGAATCCGAAATGGAGGGGTTGATCGAGAATATCGCCGAAGCCGATGATGCCCTGATCGAACGCTACCTCGAAGGGGAAACCATCACCAGCGAGGAACTCAGCGCAGCCTTGCGCAAGGGCATTAACGAGCGTATTTTTGCACCGGTATTATTCGGTTCGGCCACCGGCAATGTCGGTGTGGACAACGTGATGGATTTCCTGGCGACCGTCGCCCCGACACCACCGGAACGAAACGGAAAAACCGGTACGGATCTTTCGGGAAACAATGAGCTTACACGTATGCCCGAAGCGGATGCCCCTTTCTCGGCCTTTGTCTTCAAAACCGTGGCCGACCCCTATTCCGGCCGCTTGTCCATTTTCCGCGTGGTCTCCGGCACCTTGGGAGGCGATGGCACCTTCTATAATGCCACCAAAGAATCCAAGGAGCGCTTCAACCAGCTCCTTACCATCGCCGGCAAGGAACAGAAACCCTCTGACGGCGCCGGGCCCGGCGCCATCGTAGCGGTCGCCAAGTTGAAGGACACCACCACCGGCGACACCCTGTGTGCCGACAGCGACAAGATCTTGTATGGCTTTGCCGATCCCCTCCCCCCGCTCATCTCCTTTGCGCTGGAATCAAAATCCAAAGGCGATGAAGACAAGATCTATATATCATTGAACAAATTGTTGGAAGAGGATTCAGGTCTGAAACTCGATCGCAACTCGGAGACCAATGAAATCCTGCTATCCGGCCGGGGCCAGGTGCACATCGAGGCCACCATCGAAAAGATGAAACGTAAATTCGGTGTCGATGTCCACCTCAATATTCCCAAAGTACCCTACCGTGAGACCATCAAGAAAAAAGTGCGTGTGCAAGGCAAACACAAAAAACAGACCGGGGGCCACGGCCAATACGGCGATTGCTGGATCCAGATGGAACCCCTGCCCCGCGGCACGGGTTTTGAATTCAAGGATGCGATCGTCGGCGGGGTTATCCCTAAAACCTACATTCCGGCAGTTGAAAAAGGCATCGTGGAATCGGCGCGCAAGGGGGTCTTGGCAGGTTTTCCCACGGTCGACTTCAAGGTAACCCTCGATGACGGTTCCTTTCATGCCGTGGATTCGTCGGAAATGGCCTTCAAAGTTGCGGGCTCACTGGCCTTCAAGAAGGCGGTCGCCGATGCCAAACCCGTTCTCCTTGAGCCCATCATGGAAGTCGCCGTGACGACGCCGGATGAATACATGGGTGATATCATGGGCGATTTAAACGGTCGTCGTGGAAGGGTCCTGGGGATGGAAAGTGCGGGTAAATACCAACAAATCAAGGCCCAGGTTCCTTTGGCCGAGTTCCAGACCTATGCACCCGATCTACGGTCGATGACCGGCGGTCGCGGTATTTACAGCATGGCTTTTTCGCATTACGACGAGGTGCCGGCCCAGATTGCCGAAAAGGTGATTGAAGAACTCAAGGAGGGGCAGGAATAGAGCTGATCCTCCGCATCATCCCATGACACCCACAACCCAACGCCGGCACGGGCACTCCCCCGATGCCGGCGTTTTCATTTGGGCCCCGTGGGTCCGTGGTCGCAGACGCCAATTACTTCTGCATAGCTTATTGAATACAAATGAAAAACTTGACTTTATCGGCTATGTGCGTTTTAAAGTATAAGGTTGGATGAACAATTTTGACCTCCTAATGGGAGCTGAAAAACATAAATCGATCACCCCTATAAAGGTACCGGACACCGTGCGGCGCGCGGCAGTGAATTTGATCGCCCGAAGTCAGAGTGACCGCCCACCGAGAGCAGAAATGAGCGAGGAAAAAAAAGACGCTTACGAAGTCGGCATTCCCCTGGATGAGTTGCCCCCTCAGGAACTGTCGGCCGAAACCGATGAGGCTTCAATTGAAGATGAAGGGACGATGCCCCTTGCCGACGCTGAGAATGAATTGCCTGATGCGCCCGATGGCCTTCCCGATCTTTTCGATCCCGAAGAGTTGGCTGAAGTCGGTTTGACCGCCGAATTATCCGATGCCGATGACAATCCTGAAGACGATGACAATGCAAGCCCGTTTGCACCCGATGAAGACGGTGCGGAAGAGCGCCCTGCCGATAGCGCCCTGCGTGAAGAGGCTGAAACCGACCCGGGTGTTATGGTGGCGGAAGATCCTGCGGAAGACCCTATGGATGATGGGGCTGCCCAGGATGCCGATAGGGCCGATCAATTTCCATCGGAAATGATCATCGCCCAGCCACCCGATGATGAGGCGGCGACAGCAGCCGAGGATGCCGCTCTGGTTGATGCTGAAATCGAAACGGGTACGATCGAAGTTGAGCCCCGCACTGATACAGGCCTGCCGGAAGAGAGTGAATTTACGGATCCCGATCTGTTGATGGGCCGTCTTGAAAGCCTTGGTCTTCAAATCAGTGAACTCCAGCGCGAATTCGAGGGCAAGCTCAAATATGACGCCCATAAAGACGAAATTATCGATCGTTTGCATTCCGAACTGCAGGAATACAAACAGGATATCATCAAAAAATATGTCTTATCCATCGTGATGGATGTCGTTAAGGTTGCAGACGATATCCGCAAGTGGCTGGCCTATTTCCGCTCGCTGGAGGTCTCCCAGAGGGATCCGCGGAAACTGTTTCGATATCTCGAAGCAATTCCCTCCGATCTGGAAGATGTCTTCTACTGGCATGGTGTCAAACCGTTTTCACATCAAGAAGGCGACTTTGACCCTTCCCGCCAGCGGGCGATCAAAAAAATACCTACTGCCGATCCGGCCCTGGATAAAAGTGTTGCCCACAGCATCCGGCCCGGTTACGAATGGGAAACCAAAGTGATCCGTCAGGAAATGGTTGCGGTATACGTCTATCAGGAAGAGCAGGAATCTTTGGACACGGGGATGATCGATGAGTGAAGCCATCAAGACAATATTCGGTATCGACCTTGGTACAACTTATTCTTCTATTGCCTACGTTGACGAGTACGGCAAACCGGTAATCATACCTAACGCCGAAAACCAGCGCATCACACCTTCGGTTGTGTTTTTCGACGGAAGCGAAATCGTCGTCGGGGATGTGGCCAAGGAAAGCGCCAAGCTTTACCCCAACGAAGTGGTCAGCTTTATCAAGCGATCCATGGGCGAAGCCTATTTCGTCTATGAATACGACGCCAAACAATACCGGCCGGAAGAAATATCGAGTTACATCCTGCGGAAAGTGGCCCAGGACGCGGAACAGACCATTGGCGAAAAGGTCAAAGACGTCGTCATTACCTGTCCGGCCTATTTCGGCATCAACGAGCGCGAGGCCACGCGCAAAGCCGGTGAAATCGCAGGATTCAACGTGCGTCAAATCATCAACGAACCCACTGCGGCGGCCATCGCCTACGGCACGGTGCAGGAAACGGAAAACCGCGTGGTGCTCGTATATGATCTTGGCGGCGGAACCTTTGATATCACCATGATCGACATTCAGGAAAGTTCGATCGACGTCATCTGCACGGGTGGCGATCATAACCTCGGCGGTAAAGATTGGGATGATCGCATTGTCGCCTATCTCGTTCAGGAATTTCAGCGTCAAACCCGATCGGAAGAAGATATTCTGGAGGATCCGGACACCTGGCAGGATCTGCAGCTCTCGGCTGAAAAATCGAAGAAAATTCTTTCGCAAAGGGATAAAACCCCAATTTCGATAACGCACGGCGGGGAACGGGTCAAGGTTGAATTGAGCCGTGATAAATTTTTGGAAATCACAGCTGACCTTGTCGAACGGACGATCGCCCTGACCAACGACATGCTCAAGGAAGCCAAAGCAAAAGGCTATGAGCGCTTTGACGAAATCATTTTGGTTGGGGGTTCAACGCGCATGCCTCAAGTCGCTGAGCGCATCCAGCAGGAGTTTACAGTGGAATCCCGTATGTTCGATCCCGACGAATCGGTTGCCAAGGGAGCCGCGATTTATGGCTGGAAACTATCGCTCAACGACGGTCTGATTACACGCATTGCCGAAAAGACCAATCGCAACCCTGAAGAAGAAGACATCATTGAAACGACGCCGAAACAGATCATGGATGAAGTTGCCAAGGAGATGTCCGAGGAAACCGGCGTTACCCTTTCTGCTGTCAAGCAATCCACCATGAGCATTCGCGATGTTGCCAGCAAAAGCTTCGGGGTGGTCGCCCGCCGTCCCAATGATGAGGAAGGCGTTTTTAATCTGATCCGTAAAAACACCACGGTGCCGATGGAAATACGGCGGACCTTCTATACCCCCGAAGCCAATCAGGAGCGTGTCCTGATCCGCATTATGGAAAACGAAACGGGCGACAAGGTCGTACCGGTCGAACACTCGATCGAAATCGGAACGGCCGTTTTGGATTTGCCCGCAGGGCTTCCTGAGGATTCTCCCGTGGAAATCACTTTCAATCTCGACCGCGAGGGGTGTCTGCATATCACAGCTCTGGAAACATCAGCCAATCGAATCGTCCAAGCAAATATTGAAACGAGTTCCGTCATCCAGGGTAAAGAACTGGAAGATGCGATTGCACGCGCGCAGCATCTTGTCGTCCACTGATGTTTTCCCGTTGTATATCGCCCGCCAGCGGTCAGATATGACCGCAATCGGGTTCAGATTGACAAGACACTTGTCGGCGCATCCGGCAAGTGTCTTTTTTTTGTCACCATTGACAGATTTAGTTGACTGCATTGCAGCGCCGGTCTTGATCCCGTTCGTTCAACCGGCTTCCACAACCGATCAGCAGATCAATGCAGGCCACTGACCGCCGCTTGCCACAATCTCCTCTTTTAAACTGTTATCATTACCATTTTTATGCTTTTCCAACCTTCTAAACCAAAGGCCCGCCGAACACGCACTTCCCGCGTGAGTTCCAAAAAAAGGAAAGCCGGCATTATCCTGATCTTATTTAAAGCTGGTACTTTAATTGCTGTCTAGATTATCACACAAAGGTTTCATTAATTAGGATTTGGTTGTATATTAATTATTTGTTGATATTTCAAAGTTGGCGGCGAATTAAACGCGCCTCAGGCGACATTGGTGGGTCACCCTGCAACCTCACGCTGATTGCCTTTTTTGCCGGGAATACGCCTGCCATGATCAGTCCCTTTTGCGGAAAGGCTACCATGCATGGACCGGATCAATTTCTACCAATTGCTTGAGCTTCCCATCAACCCACCGGAAAACGACGCCCAGGTCATCACAGAGGCCATTAAAAGGAAGCAGATGGCCTGGAGCCGGCTGCGCAACCATCCCACCAAAGGCATCCAAGCCCGCCACTATATCAGCCTCCTGCCCGAAATTCAGAAGGTTATGGCGGATTCAGAATTGCGCAAACAAGAAGCCGAGGCCGCGCTTGAGGATCTGAAAAAACGACTGGAAACCATATTCAAAGCTGTCGACCGGCATATCGACCTGATCGGCAGCAAGGGTGATATTTCCTCTCAAGAGATTGATAATATTGCTGCGCGACATGATATCAAGCCACAGATGGTGCAAAAACGCGTGGCCCGCTGGCAAAAACGCCGCGGTTCACCTGCCGTCCTCCAGATTCAACACCAGTTGATCAATGGCAAATTGTCGGATCAGGAACTGGACAAGATCGCCGAGCAAAATGGCATCGAAGCAGCGATTGCCCGCAAAATACACCAACAACTCCTCGATCAACGCCAGGCGGAGTTGGATGATTTCATCAATATTCAAGTTCGTAAAGGCTATATGACCCAAGCCGAAATATCCGGCCTGGCTGCCGTTCTGCCCTTTGACGAAGGCGAAATATTGCGTCGTATACGATGCCCCATTAAGAAGGCTGCCAAGAAAGAGGAAACGCAAGCCTACCAAATGGACAGTACAGTCGAACAAGTGATAATTGAAAACTTAAAAATTGTGGGCCATGACTCGCTCTATAGTTTCCTCGGGCTGTTTCCGGGTACAAGTCTTGAAGCCCTGCAGAATAAAGCGGTGGAAAAAGAAAATGAAATTCGTAAAATTTCCCAGAAAGATGCTGTATTAACGGCCAGTGGTGTTTTGGTGGGGCAGTGCATTTCCATTTTCAAATCGGATGAAAGCCGCTACGCTTATGATCTCAGTCGCGCACGGCTGCTTCTCAAAAAACTCAACGCGGATATCGACCTGGCCGCCACCAGCAAAAACATCCCGCGGGAACAATATAATTTCCTCATGCGCCAAGCAATCCGTTTCGGCGCCCTGCCCGAAGAAGCACACAACCATATTCGCGAGTATTGCCAGTCCAAGGGCTTGAACATCAGCCTGCCTAAAAAGAAAATAAACTACAAACGCTACTTTCTAGTTGCCGCGGTCGTGTTGTTGATTATCAGTATAGGCGGCGGGAGTTTCTGGTTTATTTACTATCGTCAGCAGCGAATCGAGTATGAGTATTTGAATATGTTGGCCGAAGCCAGTCGCCAAAAAACTTTAGAAGGCCAGCTTGGCCGAATTGAAAAGTACATTAAGCAGCAGCAAGACCAAGAGTACATCGAACGTGCGCAAAAAGATATTGATGGTCTTTACAAACGCATTGAATTCCGTGACTTGAAAAAAATGCAGAAAGAAAAAGATGCCTTCGAGGCGACCCAGGAATATGAAAAAATCGCGACTTCCATTCGTGGTTTCATGACCAAGCATCCACAATCAGCCCATAATCCCAAATTGAAGAAGGCCTTGGACCAGTTACCGGAGCTCATTGACAAGCGCGATTTTAAACGCGTCCTCGACATTCCTCCCAAGAATTATGCTGCCGTGGCAACGGCGCTGTCAAACTATCAGAGTGAACACCCCAAGGGCCGCCATATCAAAGAGGTTGACCAAATCGCAAAACGAATCGCCAAACCCTATTATCAGCAACTGGTGCGTGAATTGAAAACATGTGAGAAGGACCAGCAGTGGGACCAGTGCATCGCGTTGAGTGCCCCCTATATCGGGCTCTTTAAGGATTCTCGATACGCTGTCCGCCTGAAGAAGAGAAGAGACGGATATGAACGCAGCCGTCAGGGCCAGGAAATTATGGTTGCATTGCGCACCAAGGCTGGAGGTCCCGATGCCGAACCAGCCGTGCTTGCTCAGGCCTACCGGACCTACCTGGCGCAGAACCCCTATTCACCTGCGCGTGATATCATCAAAACGGAATTAGGATCGCTTGAAGCCGAACTGGATCGTCAAAACGTGCAAGCGGAGTTAAAACGGCTGCGCCGCCTTCTGCCCCAAACCAAAGGCCGGTTCCGTGAAAAAGCCCAAGAAACCGTATTGGATACAAAAACCGGTTTGACCTGGAGCATGATTGATTCCGGCCTGGATAAACGGGAGTGCATGACTTTTGATGAGGCCACGCAATATGTAAGCCGTCTGAAGACCGGCGGTCACACGGACTGGCGTATGCCAACGGTAAAAGAATTGCAGGCTTTCTACAGCGGCAGCAATCCCTTTAAAACCAAATCAGCCCGATGGTATTGGAGTGCGGATAAGATCAGACGGTATTCGGGGGAATGGGTTATATTGGTCGATGTCGTCGCACCGTCAAACCATGGCAATGTTAAAAAGCGCGTCGCGGATGAATGCGGTTGGGCGAGGGCCGTTCGACGCTGAAAAACAAATGACCGCGCGAATCAGATTTGAGGACAAACCCATCGGCATTGTGCCCGCCGATTTATTTAAAGGGGCGACTTCTAATTATGAATGTCTTCGAGCGTTTTAATGAGCCGTTCTTTGGCGACGGCTTTCCAAAGCAATTCCACAACGATATTTAAATAAGGAATCTCATTTCTTTCACGAATATCCTTCAATATACGCCAATCGCTTGATTTGGCAACAATCCCGGCTTCCTGCACAACGACCGTCAGCATCTCTTCGATATCCCCGGATTCACGAAAAATCCGGGTGAGTGCCAGACGCACTTTGCTTGAGCGGGGTAAACCCAGTTGGTCCAAGCCTTTACGAAAACTACCGGAATCGATTCCTTTTAATTGTTCCAGCGCCTGTTGCGCACCTTTCTGAACCAGGGTCAGGTCGGTCGACGATTTCTTGCTCATTGTAATGTGCGCGTAGTAATAATGAGCCTCCCCTCTCCTGCCCAGAGAAGCGAATGCACCTACATTAGCAATCCCCAACAGTTCATTCTGGAGTTTGATGCGAACCCGTTTGAGATCGGCATCTGACATCTCGGGGGTCTCTTCAGCGCCTCTGATCTTGGCACGCAAGTGGTCAGGATTGCTTCGCAGGGCATAGATATCGATAGTGGTCGATGGCATGCCGCCATCAATGAAGTTGATGCGAAGACCACCGGTCGATTCTTCCACATCGACCTGTCGTATCCTCAAGGCTTTTAGTAGTGTTTTGAGCTTTGGATCCAAATTTGTGCAGTCCTATATGGCCGAACCCCTTGGCCGCCAAAGGGGATAAATGATCGCCGCCTTCGGCACCCTTCTGCTGTCGTGTAAGGAAGGGGAAAATCGCGTTAATGGATTCAGTTCGGTGACCGTGATACCATTATCTTTAGCGTTACCAGATGGCTGTCCCGCCAGGGCCAGAACATCGCTAGAATGCGTTGGTCGTTTTTCTCCACACAAAACAGGGTTTGGTGATCGAAGATCTCTCCAAAATCTTCGGTCAGCCTGATGAGTTCATCCGTAACCGGTTGATCTTCAGTTTTAACCGGCGGCCCCAACATGTTCTCGACGGCTCGATACCACTCCTGGAGATCCCGCCGGTCGAAAACGAGCTGGGCATATTCCCCGCGACTATCGACATGATATTTCTTCTGGCTGGGGTGAAGATGCCTGAATTTAGATATAAAATCGAATAGTTTCATAGGATGACCAGCTGAGTAATGAGCGTGTCACGATCCACTGGAAAAGCTTGCAAAACGCGTCATCCGCCGAAACGGCGTACCCGGGATTAATCTACACGGGCTGGGCCAATCACCTGGGCTTTTTTCGGCAAACAGATCGACGTGTCGTTAATCTTAAATACATAGCAACAACCGATTTGAATGTAAATAATAGTTAACACCAGGCCTGTTGCCCAGGCATGCCTGGAAAAAGGCCCTAAAGCAATCCCTGCCGGCTGTCCTCTGCTTATCTCAGGCGGCAGTGCTTTACTGCACTTGCATCAAGCAGGGCGGCCAGGCCGCCCCGCGTGCCCGTTTGTGAACCAAGTACCTTCTCCCAGACATCCCTGCTCTCCATGCAGAAATACAGGGTCACATCAGGGGCTTGGGAGCGGATCATGCGAATTAATTTACGGTAGATGTCAATCCGCAACGGTTTAAAATAGCGCATTTTGGCGTCCAGTCCCGAAATGAATTCACCGTAAACGATGTCTGAGTTCGGAAACCTTCGCTGAATGATAGGCTTCAAGGGAGGCATAC
>JASJCD010000074.1 GCA_030066135.1 Desulfobacterales bacterium
AGGGGGAGTGAATGAAAAAGAATTTTATTATCATCTTCGGCGTGTTGACGGTTCTCTTCGGGGCCTATTCCGTCATTACGATCCATGACACCTACTTCAAGTGGGGCCGTATGTGGCAGACGCCGGCGGTGCGCCCCCACGAGGATCCGATCCTGATCATGGACGAGGATGCCGTTCCGGTGCACGGGGGCGAGGCCCTCTACCGCACGGCCGATCCGGCCACGCTGCGCTCGCCTTTTGCGCCGGCTTCGGCCGCGATCATCGAAGAGGGCAGCAAACTCTACTTTACCTTCTGCCTGCAATGTCACGGTCCCAACCACGACGGCCAGGGCACCGTGGGCCAGAGTTTCGCGCCTTTGCCCACCGACCTGCGCAGCCCGGAAGTCCAGGCCACCGGGGAAGGCAAGATGTTCAAGGAGATCAGCTACGGCGTCGACCGCCCGGACGGGCGCCAGCCGGCTCTGGCTACCACCATCTTTCCCGACGAGCGCTGGAAGATCGTGCACTACGTAAAATCCCTCGGTGTGCGCTGACACGCATTCAATGCCCCTGAATTCCGAAGGCTGCGCCCTGTGCGGTCTCCCGCTGATCAAGGGCGATTTCCGCCTGTCATTGGAAGGGCGCGTGCTGCCGTTCTGCTGCCAGGGCTGCCGCCAGGTCTACCTGATGCTCTCGGAGGCCGCCGATGCCCCCGACCCCTCCCAATTCCGCGAAACCGATCTTTTTCGTCGCTGCGTGGCGGCCGGGATTATTCCGGCCTCCGAGGCGGACCTGGCGCGTGCGGTGCGCTTGCAGCATTCGGTCTCTACTGAAGCTGCGCCAACCATTCCAACCCAGGCGGATGCACCCGGTCATGTGTTGACGGTCAACCTGGCCATAGACGGCATGTGGTGCCCGGCCTGCGCCTGGGTGATCGAAGAAACCCTGCTGCAATCGAAAGGGGTCACCGTAGCCAACTGCAATTTCGCTACGGACCGTTTACGCTGCACCTATCACCCTGAAACCTGCTCACCGGATGTGATTACCGAGCGGGTGCGGCAATTGGGCTACCAGGCCCGCAGACCAGAGGACCTCTCGCGCGATACCGAAAAACGCCGCCTGTTCATCCGCCTGGCCATCACGACCTTTCTGACCATGAACGTGATGATGCTGTCCGTCGCCCTATATTCGGGGTTTTTCAGCCAACTGGACCCCGACAGCATCCACAAACTTTCCTGGCCACTGGTCGTCATGACGACGGCCGTCATGCTCTATGGGGGCGGGCCGGTCCATCGCAAGGCGCTCTCCGGCATCCTCGGCGGGCGCCCGGGCATGGAAGCGCTCATCAGCATCGGTGCTGTCTGCGCCTTCATCTACAGTATTTTTAATTTTCTGTCCGGCAGCATCCATCTATATTTCGACACCGCCTGCATGCTGATTACCCTTGTGCTGCTGGGTAAAATCCTCGAGCGCGGTGCCAAGGATCGTATTCAGGAGGACCTGGAACATTATTTTGCCTTGGCCCCCTCCAAAGTCCGGCGGTGCACGGCCTCATTCCCCCGGGGGCGTTTCACGGATATCGGTCAACTGGAAATCGGGGATGAATTCGTCGTGGCGGAGAATGAAATCGTACCGGCCGACGGTTTCGTCCTCGACGGCGAGGGCAGCGTGGATGAGTCCTCGCTCACCGGCGAACCCCGGGCCCGCGCCAAACGCGCCGGCGATCGTATGCAAAGCGGCACCCGGGTTTTGAAAGGCCATTTCCGCCTGCGGACCGAGGGGGTCGGACCCGATGCCACCCTGGGCCAGATGCTGGCGATTATGGAGGCCGCCCTGGGGCGTAAAACCGGATTTGAAGGGCGAACGGATTTCCTCCTGCGCTGGTTTGTGCCGGTGATCTGTCTGCTCGCCATGGCCACGGGAGGTTTTGTATATCTATACGGCGCCTCGCTGGACGAAGCTTTCGAGCGCACCCTGACCGTCCTGGTCATTTCCTGCCCCTGTGCCCTGGGGATTGCCATTCCCCTGGCGCGCGTTGCCGCCGTATCGCTGGCGGCACGGCAGGGAATTTTAGTACAGGACTTCCAGGCTTTCGATCGGGCAGAAAAAATTGACACGGTTGTCGTGGATAAAACCGGCACGATGACGCGCGGCAACTGGCGGCTGGAAATCGTTCAGGTCCATAATGCCTGGCGCCGTGAACAGATTCTGGGGCTGGCCGCTGGCTTGGAGGCCGGCGTCGATCATACCGTGGCGACGGAGATCCAGCATGCCGCCCGGCGCAGGGGAATCGAACCGTATGCGGTAACGAACCGCAAGGTCAGCGAATCGGGGGTGACCGGCCTCTGGCAGCAACAGGTGGTGAGCATCGGTGCCGGGGTCGCAAAGGCACCCCCTGGCCGGTTTGATGTGATGGATACGGCTGGCGAGGCTGCGCAAGCCGCGAACGAAACCATTGTCTCCTGGGTATATCTCACCATCGAGGGGCAGGTAGCGGCGAGCCTTGGGTTTGGGGATCGTTTAAAGCCACGGGCCCGTGAGACGGTGGCCTATCTCCAATCCCACGGGCTGACGACAAGGATGGTTTCAGGGGATAGCGACATGGTGACCCGCAATGTCGGCCGTCTGCTGGGTATTGAGTCCGCCCGGGGTGATATGCGCCCCGCGGACAAGGCGCAGTTGATCGCCGACATTCAGGCGCGCGGCGGCATGGTCGCCATGATGGGCGACGGGGTCAATGATGCCCCGGCGCTGGTATCGGCCGATATCGGTCTGGCGCTTTTTGCCGGGCGCAACCTGGGCAAAGAGGCTCAGGCCATCACGCTCATGCGCGGTAACCCACACCAGTTGATCGATTTTCTCGAATTCGCCGGCCGTGTCCGGCGGAAGATATTGCAGAATCTGGCCGGCTCCTGCATATACAATCTGGTGAGCATCCCGGTGGCCATGGCCGGCTGGCTCTCGCCCTTGGTGGCCGTGGGGGCCATGCTGCTGTCCAGCCTCAGCGTGACCGGCAACACCCTGCTGATGATGTGGGCCGAAAACCGCAAGGAGAATCGATCGCCACCATGACTGCGCCCCTTAAATCCAATCCGGCCGCGCTCAATGTGGACACGGCCGAAATCGCCAAGTTTGAAGCCGTTGCGGCCCGTTGGTGGGAGCCGGGTGGTGCGTTTCAGGCCCTGCACGACATCAATCCGCTGCGTCTGGCCTATATACGGCAGCGGACCGATTTGAGCCGCGGCCGGGTTCTCGATGTGGGCTGCGGCGGTGGTATTTTAACGGAGGCGCTGGCGCGGGAAGGGGCCGCGGTGACCGGTATCGATCTGGGCGCCGCGGCCCTGGAAGCGGCCCGGGCCCACCAGCAAATCAGCGGCGTGCCGGTTCGCTATCGCCGTATTGCCGTGGAAACCATGGCGGCCGAAAAGCCTGGGGCCTACGATACGGTCGTGTGCATGGAGTTGCTGGAGCATGTCCCGGACCCGGCCGCCATTGTCACCGCCTGCGCCCGGCTGGTCCGCACCGGGGGCAATGTCTTCTTTGCCACCTTGAATCGCACGCCCGCCGCCTACTTGCTGGCCATCGTGATGGCCGAGATGGTTCTGCGCATCGTGCCGGGGGGCACCCATCAGTACCGGCGTTTCATCCGGCCCCGGGATCTGCGCACCTGGGCCCGCCATGCCGGGCTGGATGCGGGCGCCTTCCATGGCATGCTCTACCTGCCGGTGGTTAGGAAAGCCTTTATCATCCGCAACACGGCCGTCAATTATCTGGCCCACTTCAAATGCCGCTGAAACCCAGAGGGCGGGGTTGTTGACCCATCCCTCCGAATCCATTATAAAGACACGTTTTAAAAGCGCGATCGAACTTCGACCGAATCTTATCCATGAAGCCTGTGACGGTTAGAATGCGAATTAAGGAGCCCCCCCAGCAATGAGCGCTATTGACACCGCCACCCCCGCCCCGCTCCTGCTGCTGGTGCCCGGCATCAAGGGGGCTATCGGTTCCACCCTTTGTCTGGCCGCTGGGATGCTGCCGCAGCATCCGGAAGCCATCCTCCCCTACCTGACAGCCACCGATTTTCTGCCGGGGGTTGCCGATTTCCCGCGCATCGCCATTGCCGGCTGGGATTTGAATGCGGCCCGCATGAGTGAGACCGTCGCCCGTCACGGCATCGTCCCGGAGCAAATAGCAGGCCCGCTGGCCGCCGAGCTGGACGACATCCCGGCCATGGCGGCCCCCGATGCAGCCGACCGGCTCGAGGTCCAGGTGAGCGCCATCCGCGGGGACATCGATCAGCTCCGTGCCCGGCATCCCGACGCCCGCCCGGTGATGATCAACCTGCTGCCGGCCTGTCCCCAGTGCCCGGCCGGGGCCTGCGACAACCTCGAGGCGGTGGACTGCCGGTATTTTCCGGATCTGGCCTATGCCCTGGCGGCGGTGCGGGCCGGGATACCCCTGGTCAATTTCACGCCCAACGATCTGACCCAGCCGGCCGTAGTCGAAACGGCCGCCGAGAATGCCGTACCCCTGGCCGGGCGCGACGGCAAGACCGGACAGACCTATCTCAAGGTGGTGCTGGCCTCGGCCCTCCGCGCCCGCCGGCTCTATGTGGACGGCTGGTACAGCATGAATATTCTGGGCAACGCCGACGGGCGCAATCTCATGGATCCGGAGCGGGCCCACGGCAAGCTGGAAAACAAGACCCGTTTGCTGGACGATATCCTGGGCTACCACGTGGGCGAACATTACGGTGAGCCCACCCACAAGGTGCACATCGACTACTACCCGCCCCGGGGAGATGCCAAGGAAGCCTGGGACGTGATCGACATCAAGGGACTTTTCGGCCTGCCCATGAGCCTGCGCATCAACCTCCAGGGGCGCGATTCAATCCTGGCGGCCCCCATGGCCCTTGACCTGGCCCTCTGGATGGTCCAGCTTCAGGCGCGGGGGTACAAAGGCCCCATCGCCGAACTCGGTTTCTTTTTCAAAAAACCGGAGGGCGTCAACCCGCCCTTTGGCTTTGTGGATCAGATTCAAGCCCTGCGAAATCTGGCGGAAACCTGCCGGGATTAGTTGGAAGCAGATCCTACCAACAGGGAGTTGCGGATGGTTCTGGGATACAGCACGAATGCCTACGTGAAATACACCGTGGCCCAGTCGCTGGAGCGCATCGCGGATTTGGGCTTCAAGGGGGTGGAGATCATGTGCGATCGACCGCACCTCTACCCGCCCGACTTCCAGGGTGAGGCCCTTACAACCATACGAAACATCCTGGCGCGCCGCCGGTTGCAGGTCACCAACCTGAACAGCTTTACCCTTTTTGCCGTGGGCGACACCTACCTGCCGTCCTGGATCGAACCAGACCCGGACCGCCGCGCGATCCGCGTACGCCATACCCTGGAGTGTCTCGAAATGGCCCGGGACCTGGGAGTCGACAATATCTCGATCCCTCCCGGCGGCCCGCTGGAAAAGGGGATGAGTCGTGCCGAGGCCTTCCGGCTGTTCCACGCGGGGCTCGACCAGGTCATGCCCACGGCCGAAGAAATGGGGATCAAGGTCCTCGTGGAGCCCGAGCCCGACCTGCTCATGGAGCGCACGGCCGAGTTCAAACCCTTTATCCGCGAAATGCGCTCGCCCATGATCGGTCTCAATTTCGATATCGGTCATTTCTTCTGCGCCGGCGAGGATCCGGCTGCAGCGCTGGAAGAACTCTTCGAGTGGGTGGGACACATGCACGTGGAAGACATCGCCGCCAGCCGGGAGCACAATCACCTCATCGCCGGGCAGGGCGCCATCGACTTCACGGCGGTCTTTGGGACCATGGCGCGGTTGGGCTACGACGGCGACATCAGCCTGGAACTCTACCCTTACGTGGATTCACCGGACGAGGCCGGCAAGGAGAGCCTGGAATTTCTACTGCCGGTCATGGCAGAGGCGGGGTTGAAGGTATAGTCTTTTCGAAGACTAAATGCGAAGAGTTGTCTTGGGTTAGATCGACCGTGCCGCTAATCTGAATTTTCTTCCTTATCTGTTCATTTTCTTGCACGCGCAAGAAAACGAACCAAAAGAAGGCGCCCGTGCCCCGCTTCTTCCTGCGCGTCGGTGCCAGGTTCGGCGCGTGTCGGAACTCGCTTCGCTCAGACAGGCCGACACGCTTAATCCCGAACCTGCCCCCGATGCTCGGCGCGGGGCAAAGGGAGATAAACCCGAAGCCTCCAAAAGAAGCTTTGCGTCCCTTCCGAGACCTTTGATTTACCACACCGGAATCCCAACCAGTAGGTCGCGCAAACCGATTTTAAGCCCAATGGCCAAGCCTCCCCGTTTTCTCTAGTGCCCCGCAATCCATCAGGGTTCCGGGCGTTACTTTGGTGGCGGCCGACGCTACCCAATTTATTCGAATATACAAACAAAATTATAAATCTAACAAAAATAAAAAATTTCTTGCTTAAACCATAAATAATAACTAATGAAATTAATGAAACGAGCAAATGCGACGGGATCGTTTCCGTGCGGTCCCCAATGCGGCGGCAACCTCTGCCCGCGACGCCATGCTCCGTCATTCGCGCCCTCGGCCAACTGCTTTAAGATTGCCGATGGCTGCTGCCGCCAGCACCCTTGCACACCAGGCCGCCATACCGGCCGCATATGTTCTTTCAGCTCACAACCGATGCATTTCATGACCGATCGGCCGCCGATCGGCGGCCGCACGTTTGGCTTCCAAGGAGATGCACCATGACCGACCTGACAACCCCCCTGCATGCCTGGCATATTGAACACGGCGCCAATATGGCGGCCTTCGGCGGCTACGACATGCCGCTATGGTACAGTTCCGCCAAAAACGAACACCTGGCGGTCCTCCAAACGGCGGGCATTTTCGATACCAGCCACATGGCCGTGGTCCGTGTCGAAGGCCCCGGGGCCTTCGACCTGCTGCAGGCCACCTTCACCAACGATCTGGCCGGCTGCATCGGCCCGTCCCGTAAACCGCTCGTTCCCGGGCGTGCCGTCTACGGTGCTTTTCTGAACAAGCACGGCCACGTTGTGGACGACAGCATTATCTTCATGATGTCGGCGAGCTGTTACCTGGCCGTGGTCAACGCCGGCATGGGGCCGGCCGTGACGCAGCACCTGCAAGCGCAGGCGTCCGGGCGCGAAACGGCCGTGACGGACCTGAGCGGGAGCTTCGGCAAGATCGATGTCCAGGGGCCGCAGGCGGCCAACATCATGGCCGCCGTCCTGGCGGATCCGGTCGCCGCCTTCGAGAAGCTGCCTTATTTCGCCTTCAAGGGTTGTTTCAGCGAACGCATGCCGGCCGCCGGCGAAATCCGCCTTAGAGACGGGCACCCGGTGCTGCTCTCGCGCACGGGCTACACGGGTGAATTCGGTTTCGAAGTCTTCACGCCGGCCGAAGCCCTCGTTAGCATCTGGGAATCCATCCTGGCGGCGGGTGAGGCCGCCGGCGCCCTGCCCTGCGGTCTGGCCGCCCGGGATTCGCTGCGCGGCGGTGCTGTGCTGCCGCTTTCGCACCAGGACATCGGCGACTGGCCCTTCAGCAACCATCCCTGGCCTTTTGCCCTGCCCTACAACGAAGGCGGCCACGGGTTCCGTAAAACCTTCGTGGGTGACCAGGCCCTGCTGGCGGCCGGGGATGCCCCCCACACGCTTCCCTTCGTTGGACGCGACCTGCGCAAAGTCACGCTGCCCGCCCGGGTGTTGGACGACACCGGCCGGGAAGTCGGCGACGTGCTCACCTGTGTAACCGACATGGGCATCGGGCGGGCGGGTGATCGCATCTACAGTGTGGCCAGTCCGGATGCTCCCGAGGGATTTACGGCCAAGGGGCTGTCCTGCGGATTCGTGCGCGTGGACCGCGCCCTTGCGGTCGGCACGGCTCTGGAACTCAAAGACCAGCGCCGCCGCATCCCGGTCTGGATCGTGGACGATATCCGTCCGGATCGCACGGCGCGCCGACCTTTAACCGGCTTTTGGCAAGAATGATGATGGACTTTTAAAAGGTCATGATCCAGACGGTTTCGAAAAAAGTTCGAGCGCAAGGCTTGCCAATTCTGAGGAATGGGCCGTACTTACGCTACGCCGCCATGACGGAGGGTACGCGTAACGCCGCTATCCGATTTTTTACGAGACCGTCAATGATTTAACCCAAAGGAGGACACGCATGAAAGAACTCAGCGAGCTGAACCTGCCCGAAGATCTCCGCTATACCAAAGATCACGAATGGGCGCGAACAGATGGCGACAAGGTCACCATCGGCATCACCGATTTCGCTCAGGATCAGCTGGGCGACATCGTCTTCGTGGAGCTGCCGGAAACCGGTGACAGCTTTGCGGCCGGGGACGAATTCGGAACGGTGGAATCCGTCAAGGCCGTCTCCGAGCTCTACATGCCGCTGGGCGGCGAGGTCGTCGCTATCAACGAATCCCTCGAGGACGCGCCCGAACTTGTCAACAATGCCCCTTACGACAAGGGGTGGATGCTCGCGGTCAAGCCTTCCGATCCGGGTGAATTCGACCAGCTCATGGATCGGGCGGCCTACCTCGAAATGCTGAAAGGAAGTGAATGATGCGTTATCTCCCCCATACCCCCGAAGACATCGAAAGCATGCTGGCAGCGGTGGGGGTCAAGGATCTGGACGGGCTCTTCGCCACCATACCGGAGGACTGCCGGCGCAGCGAGCCGCTGGATCTGCCGACCCTGACCGAGTGGGATCTCAACGCCCACATGGACAGGCTGGCGGCCCAGACCGTGTCCTGGGACACCCACAAGATTTTTGCCGGGGCCGGCAGCTACCACCACTTCATTCCCGAGGCGGCACGCTACGTGCTGAGCCGCTCGGAGTTCGTCACGGCCTATACCCCCTACCAGCCCGAAATGAGCCAGGGCACCCTCCAGGGGATCTTCGAATACCAGACCCTGGTCTGTCGCCTGCTGGGCATGGAGGTGGCCAACGCCTCCCTCTACGACGGTGCCTCGGCCCTGGCCGAAGCCCTGCTGATGGCCATCCGCATCGGGCGCACCAAGAAGAAGACCGTGGCCGTCTCGGCCCTGGTCAACCCCTACTACCGCAAGGTGGTGGAAACCTATTTCAAACCCACGGATTTCAAGGTGGAGACCATTCCCTCTAAAGCCGACGGCACAACCGACCTTGATGCCATTGCCGGGATCGACGACCTGGCCGGGGTGGCCGTCCAGTCGCCAAACTTCTTCGGCTGTATCGAAGACCTTCAGGCGGCCGGCGAGGCCATCCACGCCCAGGGGGCCGTTTTCATCACGGCCTTCAGCGAGCCTCTGGCCTATGGATTGCTGAAGACTCCCGGCAGCCAGGATGCCGACATCGTCTGCGGCGAGGGCCAGAGCCTGGGGCTCTCCCAGTCCTTCGGCGGCCCCGGGGTGGGCATCTTCACGGCCAAACAGAAGTACGTGCGCAACATGCCCGGGCGCCTCGTGGGTCAGACCCTGGACGCCGACGGCCAGCGCGGTTTCGTGCTGACCCTCTCCACCCGCGAACAGCACATCCGCCGCGAGAAGGCCACTTCCAACATCTGTTCCAACCAGAGTCTGTGCGCCATGGCGGCCGGGATCTACATGGCCACCCTGGGCGGTACGGGATTCAGGGAACTGGCGGCCTTGAACCGCGACAAGAGCGAGTACCTCAAGGGCGCCCTCGCCGCCGCCGGTCTTGTGCTGCCCTTTGCGCGGCCCACCTTCAACGAGTTTGTGGTCAAGTTCCCGGCGGGCTTTGACACCAGGTGGCAGAAGCTCCTCACGGAGAAGAAGATCATGTGCGGTGTCCCGCTGGTGTGCTACTACCCGGAGCTGGCCGACCATTATCTCCTCTGCGTGACCGAAACCAAGTCCCGCGAAGACCTGGATCTGCTGGTCAAGGAGGTGCAGCCATGAACGAATTCGTCGGAACCCAAGGCTTGATCCTTAACGAACCCCTGCTATGGGAGCGTGGCCGACAGGGGCGCACGGGTTATTCCCTGCCCACGCGGGATGTTGACCCGGCCCCGCTGGACGCCGCCGTGGCCGGGGAAGGTCCGGACTTCCCGGACCTGAGCGAGGTGGAGATCGTGCGCCACTACACGCGCCTCTCCCAGTGGAACTACGGGGTCGATTCGGGCATGTACCCGCTGGGTTCGTGCACCATGAAGTACAACCCCAAGACCAACGAACGCCAGGCCGCCCTGCCAGGGTTTGCGGGCTCCCACCCGCTGGTGCCCAGCGAGTTGAGCCAGGGGGCGCTCCAGCTGATCTACGAGCTGGAACATCACCTGGCACATGTCTCCGGCCTCGACGCGGTTTCGGTGCAGCCGGCGGCCGGGGCCCAGGGCGAATTGGCGGGCATGCTCATCTTCGCGGCCTATCACCGCGACCAGGGCCGCCCCCGCAGCAAAATACTGATCCCGGACACGGCCCACGGCACCAACCCGGCCAGTGCGGCCCTGTGCGGATATAAATCCGTGCCGCTGGCGACCGGCCCGGACGGTGTGCTGACCCCCGAAGACGTGGCCGCCCTGATGGACGAGGACACGGCCGGCCTGATGGTCACCAACCCCAACACCCTGGGGCTTTTCGAGACCCACACGCGCGCCATCGCCGATATCGTCCACGCCAAGGGCGGGCTGATTTACGCCGACGGAGCCAACATGAACGCCGTCATGGGGGTGGTCGATTTCGGCAAGGCCGGTATCGACGTGCTCCACATCAACCTGCACAAGACCTTTTCGACGCCTCACGGTGGAGGCGGGCCCGGGGCCGGTCCGGTCTGCGTCACCAAGACGCTCGAGCCCTTTCTGCCGGCCCCGCGGGTGGTCAAGACCGGGGAAAGCTACCAACTCTCCGAAGACTTTCCCAAGAGCATCGGCAAGCTCAACGCCTTCTACGGCAACTTCGGGATTCTCGTGCGGGCCTACAGCTACATTCTTTCGGTGGGCACCCAGTTAAAGGATGTCAGCCAGCACGCCGTGCTGAATGCCAACTACATCAAGGAGCAGTTGAAGGACATCTACCACCTGCCCTTTGACAAGCCCTGCATGCACGAGTGCGTCTTCACGGACAAGAACCTGGAGTCCCACAAAGTGTCGACGCTGGACCTGGCCAAACGCCTGATCGACTACGGGTTCCATCCGCCGACGATCTACTTCCCGCTGGTGCTGCAGGGGGCCATCATGATCGAGCCGACGGAATCGGAATCCCGCGAGAATATCGACCAGTTCATCACCACCATGCGGGCGATCTACCAGGAAGCCCGGGAAAATCCGGAGCTTCTGACCGGCGCCCCAGGCAACACCAAGGTGCGGCGTCTCGACGAGACCACGGCTGCCCGCAAACCTGTTTTACGGGGCTGACGATAAACCTGCGAATGTGAACCACGGCGACGGCGCCCGGCGGCGCCGTCGACCCATTGTCAAATGGGAAAGGGAGACCATGGAACAGAAATACATCTTGACTGCTTTCGGAAAAGACCGCCCCGGCATCGTCGCCGACGTCACCCAGCTGATTTACGAAAACGGCTGTAACCTGGAAGACACCACCATGACCCTGCTGGCCGGGGAGTTCACCCTGATCGTGCTCCTGTCCTCGCTGGACAACGACCCCACCGATCTGTCCGACCGACTGCAGAACGCCTGCCGCCGGCTGGAACAGGAGAAGGGCCTCTCGGCTTTCGTGCGTGAAGTAGAATCGCTGGAAGGTTTCGAAGTGGGGCCCTTCAGTCCCCACACCATCCGGCTGGAGGGCATGGACCAGGCCGGCATCGTCTACAAGATCAGCCGCTATCTCGCCAGCCACGGCGTCAACATCATCGACCTCAAGAGCAAGCGCCAGTTCATGCCCCAGTCGGGCACGGCCCTCTACAGCATGGAGATCCATGTCCAGATTCCCAAGACCGTGTCGCTGGACGAATTCGACAAGGGCCTAAGCAGAATCGGAGACGAGCTCAATGTGGAGATTACGTGGTAGCTGCAGCCGGCGGCGCGGCTTCCTGCCAGGGGCGCGAGCGGGCATCGGGATTAGCGCTGCTGCGGAAAACAGGCACACCTGAATGGCGATTTTCCAAGCCGACGACGGCTGCCCGCTTTTCTACGAGATCTTCGGCGAGGAAGATACCGGGCGCCCTGTCATCGTATTCCTGAACGGCACGGCCCAGACCACCCTCAACTGGTGGCCCTTTGCCAACCGCCTGAAAATGGCGGCCCGGGTGGTTCTCTACGATGCCCGCTGCCAGGGACGGAGCGGGGGCGACTGCGCCATCCCGGATCTCGATCGGCATGCCCTCGATCTGGAACAGCTTCTCGACCACCTGGGGCTTGAGCGCGTCGGTCTGGTCGGCCTGAGCCATGGCGCCCGGGTGCTACTGGCCGCCGCGCGGCGCTTTCCGGCACGCATCGACAGATTCATGCTTCTGAGCCTCGATCTCGACAACGGTATGCGGGCCGCGCTGACCGTCACCGGTTGGCGGACCATCCTGGCAGAATGCGGCCTGGAGGCGTTGATGCGGGCCATGCTGCCGGTGGTCTTCAGCGAGCGATTCCTGCAGAACCAGGTCCGGGTGCTGGACAAGATTGTCGAGGCCCTTGTTCAGCGCAACGACGCCGATAAGATCGGCCGGCTGCTGACGGCCATTGCCGGTTATCCGCCGGTGGGGGCGATCCTGCCGGCGCAAGTTCCCAGGACGCGTGTTCTGGCCGGGGCGGATGACCCGCTGGTTTCTGTCGCCGGGGCCCGGGGCCTGGCTGAAAAATTAAATGGGGATTGTCGCCTGCTCGAGCATACCGGTCACTCCATTCCAGCCGAAGCGCCTGAACGCCTGCTGGAAGAGATTGCGGAGTTCTTTGAGCTGAACACCAAGGGCTACCTGATGGGCGAGCCTGAATAAAAAGAGGGCTTTGCTAAATGCGCGCTAGAAGCTTGCGGGACCCGAGACGTGAAGCGTATGCAACGTCCGCTGTAATGACCAGGGTTTCACATCGGGCCGCTATCATGCATTCGATCACAACCTCCTGATTAAGAACCATGAAAATCGACGACACAACCATCGGCATCATCAAGCACCTGCGGGACGGCCGTAAATCCTACAAGAAAATCGCCGAGGACCTCAACCTGGCGGAAAACACGGTGCGCTCCCGTGTGCGCCAGTTGAGCCGGGAGGGCATCCTCGAAATCGCGGGCCTGGTGGACGCCGAGGCGATCCCC